>SHZB01000277.1 GCA_009692485.1 Myxococcales bacterium | reverse complement strand
CGCCATTGCCAATCTCATTGCCAGTCTGTTTGCCAGTCTCATTGCCAGTCTCATTGCCAGTCTGTTTGCCAATCTGTTTGCCAATCTCATTGCCAGTCTGTTTGCCAATCTCATTGCCAGTCTCATGGCCAGTCTCATGGCTGCCCCTTCCCACTCATTTTCCCCTGCCCGAGAGAACCTGCTGTGAATGAAGTATCCCCTGCTGGCGAGCCGCTCATTCGGCTGCGCGGCATCACCAAGGAGTACACGCGTGGTGGTGAGACGCTGCGGGTGCTCGAGAACCTCGATCTCGACGTCGCGCGTGGCTCCTTCGAGGCGCTCATGGGCCCGAGCGGCAGCGGAAAATCGACGCTCTTGAACCTGCTCGCGGGCCTCGACGCGCCTACACAGGGCACGGTCGAGGTCGACGGCAAGCGCATCGATCAAATGAGCGAGGGCAAGCTCGCGAGCTGGCGCAGCAACCACGTCGGCTTCGTGTTCCAGTCTTACAACCTCTTGCCGGTGCTGACCGCGGTGGAGAACGTGGAGCTGCCGCTCTTGTTGACGCCCGTCGCTTCGAGCGAGCGCCGCAAGCGCGCCGAGACGGCCCTGCGCGTGGTCGGCCTCACGGACCGCATGGGGCACTACCCGCGCCAGCTCTCCGGCGGCCAAGAGCAGCGCGTCGCGATCGCCCGCGCCATCGTCAACGATCCGCTGCTGATCGTCGCCGACGAGCCGACGGGTGATCTCGATCGCGCGAGCGCGGATGACATCCTGCGGCTGCTCGAGACCTTGAATCGCGATCTCGGCAAGACCATCGTGATCGTGACCCACGATCCGGCCGCGGCCGAGCGCGCTCGCATCACCCACCACCTCGACAAGGGCAAGCTCCGCGCATGACCTTCTTGGGCCTCGCGGCGAAAAACCTCGGCCGTAACAAGGTGCGCACCGGGCTCACCGTGCTCGGCGTCGCGGTCGCCGTGCTCACGTTTCTCTTGTTGCGAACGGTCGTGTCCGCGTGGACGGCGGGCGCGGATCACGCCGCCAAGGACCGCGTCGTCACACGCCACAAGGTGACCTTCGTGATGACCTTGCCGAAGCGCTACGCGGACGATGTTCGCAAGGCGCCCGGCGTGAAGCTGTCATCGTGGGCCAACTGGTTCGGCGGGCGCGATCCGGCGCACGAGGATGAGTTTTTTGCGACCTTCGCGGTCGATGGCAAGACCTACTTCGCGGTCGTGCCCGAGCTCGTCGTCGGCGAGGCGCAGATGGCGGCTTTCCTCGAGGACAAAAGCGGCTGCATTGTCGGCGACATGCTGGCGAAGAAGCTCGGCTACGCCCTCGGCCAAAAGGTCACGCTCGAGAGCGGGATCTACCCGGCGACCGAGACGCCGTGGACCTTCACGGTGCGCGGGATCTACACGGCCACGGCGCGCAACGTCGATCGCGTGTCGCTGATGTTCCACTGGGACTATCTCAACGACGCGCTGCCGGAGGCGCGCCGCGACGAGGTCGGTTGGATCATGAGCCGCGTCGAGGATCCGACCCGCACCGCTGACATCGGCGCCGGCATCGATCAGCTCTTCGACGAGCGTGACATCCAGACCTTGAGCCAGGACGAGCACACCTTTCTGAAATCGTTTATGGCCGGATTTTCCGCGGTTTTGACCGCATTTGACATCATCTCGGTCGTGATCCTCGCGATCATGACGCTCATCCTCGGCAACACCATCGCGATGGGCGTGCGCGAGCGAACCAGCGAATTTGCGACGATGCGCGCCATCGGTTTCTTGCCGAAGCACATCGCGGTCTTCATTCTCAGCGAGGCGGTCACGCTCGGCTTGCTCGGCGGCGCGCTCGGCCTGGTCATCGCCTTCCCGCTGGTCGAGGGCCTGCTCGGTCGCTGGCTCGAAGAGAACATGGGCGCGATATTCCCGTTCTTTCGGCTGCCGCTGCCGGTGGTCGGCTTGGCCTTCGCGCTCTCGGTCGCGCTCGGCGTGCTCGCGTCGCTCTTGCCCGCGCGCACCGCCGCCCGCATCAAGGTCACCGAGGCGCTCCGGAGGGTCGCGTAGATGTTCGTCCCGCTCAGCTACAACGTGCGCAGCCTCCTGGTGCGCCGGGCCACGACCCTCGCGACCGCGGTCGGCATCGCGCTGGTGGTGTTCGTGCTCGCCTCGGCGCTCATGCTGGCCGAGGGCGTCGAGAAGACGATGGGCTCGGCCGGAAGACCCGAGATCGCGATCGTGGTGCGCAAGGGCAGCACCGCCGAGATGGGCAGCAGCGTCGAAGAGCACGAGGTCGGGCTCGTGAAATCGATGCCCGGCGTCAAGAAGGTGAACGGTGAGCCCATCGGCGTCGGCGAGGTCGTGGTCGTGGCGTCGATGGAAAAGCTCGGCGCGAACGGCATCACCAACGTCTCGATCCGCGGCACGAGCGACGCGTCCGCGAGTTTTCGTCCGAACGTGAAGGTGCTCGAGGGGCGCCTCCCGACGCCGGGGGCGGACGAGGCGATGGTGGGGATGCGTATCAGCGGTCGCATCAAGGGGCTCGCGCTCGGCGAACGCTTCGACATCAAGAAGAATCGCCCCGTCGCGATCGTCGGCGTCTTCAGCGATGACGGCTCCGCGCACGAGAGCGAGGTGTGGCTCTCGGCCGACATCGTGAAGAGCTCCTTCGGTCGCGAGGGCGCGGTCTCCAGCGTGCGGGTCGAGCTCGAGTCGCTCGCGAGCTTCGAGGTCTTTCAAGCCGCCGTCGAGAAGGACAAACGGCTCGGGCTGACGGCCATGCGCGAGACGGATTATTTCGAGAAGCAGTCCGAGGGCATGAGCATGTTCATTCGCATCCTCGGCAGCATCGTCGCGGTGTGCTTCGCCATCGGGGCCATGATCGGCGCGGCGATCACGATGTACGCGTCGATCGCCCATCGCAAGCGCGAGATCGGGATCTTGCGCGCGCTCGGCTTCTCGCGACTTGGCATCCTCGCGTCGTTCCTGTTCGAGTCGGTGCTGCTCGCGCTCTTTGGCGGCGTGATGGGCGCGGCGGCGGCGTTCGGGATGGGCGCGGTCGAGTTCTCGATGTTGAACATGAGCAGCTGGTCAGAGATGGTCTTCCGCTTCGTCTTGACGCCGAAAATCTTGGTGACGTCGCTCGTCGCCTCCGTAGCGATGGGGCTCCTCGGCGGCTTGCTCCCAGCCATCCGCGCGGCCCGCACCTCCCCGCTCACCGCCATGCGCGGCTGAGCCCTCTGTGCCAACGAGTTTCGCTTCAAGAACGACCTCGTGAACACCGGCAAGGCCATCACCCGCGCGTCCACGGAGGCCAACGGGGACACGTTCACGACCAACGAGGCAGGGGTTACAGTCGCGCCTATCCAACCGTCAGTGGGGTCTTTCTCTTGAAGGCGGGCGATGTGGTGAGAGCGCATGGCCGACCTGGCGACTTCACTGAGGGCGCCCCTCCGTATGCCCACGTGTGCTCTTTCCGGATCACCAAAGTAGCCTCAGTCCTCTGACGGTCGAAGACCGGAGCGTTGCCGTTCCGAGCAGCCGAGCTCGCGCCCATGGTGTGATAGGGAGCACGGCCTGCTGCCAGTTGCTGGCGTGACGTCCAACCCTTGCGGCGGCGACTGTCACGCACGGGATGCTGAGGGCTGCGCAGTTCCACGCTCGCGGCCGCGCGCGGCTGGGCTATGAGGGGCGCATGACGACCGCTGACGCTGATGTTGCCGCGAACAGCTTGCGTGCTTTGCTCGAGTCGCGAGCGAGCCGCGAGACGCTTCGCGCGTTCCTCACTGGGCTTGGACCGAGCGAGCGGGTGCGGGCGGCGCTCGACATCTCGGGTGCGCTGGTCGGCAAGCTCTACGAGGCGTGTGCCGGCGGTCCGGCGCTCACACTCGAGGACTTCGTGCCGGCGGCGCTTGGCGAGAACAAGCCGGTGATCTTCGAGGGGCGCAATTCGCTGCCGCTCTTCACGCGCTTTCAAAAGCGCTTCTGTCGAATGGGCGCGCAGATCGTGGGCTACAACCACCAGACGATGTCGATCGTGACCGGGCCGGGCTTCTTCGTCGTGGCCGCAGCGAGCCCGAGCGCGGACGTGCCGGGGGAGCTGTACTTCGACTACACGATGACGCCGGGTGCAGTGCCGAGCGGCTGGCCCGCGTTCAAGCCGAACGACGCGGGGCTCTCGAACCTCGTCTACAAGAACATGAAGGACTACATGCGCGAGGTCGCCCCCGGCGTGGTCGTCGGCACCGCCTACAAGCTCGGCAAGGCGCAGAAGGCCTACTTCGTGTTGGCGAGATCGGAATAGCCCGCGGACTCATCACTTCACCGGTGGACTCGTCGCCTCATTGGCAGTTAGCGCGGACTCATCACTTCACCGGTGGACTCGTCGCCTCATTGGCAGTTAGCGCGGCTGCATTGAATTCCGAAAGCAGCTCGCCGTAGGCCTCGATGCGGCGGCCGCCATGCGGACAGCTGAGCTGGAAGAAGATGCGGTTGTGGAGCGGCATGATCCCGGCATTCTGGTATGCGCCGGTATCGCTATGGGTATTGCCAAATGCCATCTTCGGGACGATGCCCTTCATGGCCAAGGCCGCGAGCTCTCCCGACTTGAACTGGACGGCTTTATCGCCGAGCGCGCCAATCTTGGAGAGCGTCGTGTGCACCACGCCCGGCGGAAATCCGCGCTCGTGCAAGAACCGGCGTGTCCGCTCGGTGAGCCACTCGGGGCGCGCGGTCAGGTAAAACGGCCGATACCCCTTCTGGACAAGCTCGCCGAGGACCGCCGCCGCATCCGGGTGCGCCGCCGGTTGAACGCCCGCCAAGAGAGCTGAGAACTCTTCGGTTTCCTTCACCGTGAGCGTCCCATCGACGTCGCTCAAGAACACCTGCGCCGTCGGCTCGATGACCTCGATGAATTGGTCCGTCGACGAGAGATCGCCCTTTACGATCAGGTGCACGCGATGCCGCCCGAGGCCAAGCTCTTTGCCGCGCGGGATCTCGAAGTAGACGCGGCCGCCGGTATCGACGACGCCCTCGACCT
>SHZB01000028.1 GCA_009692485.1 Myxococcales bacterium | reverse complement strand
GCTTCAGCGGCCCTGAGACGCTCGGTGCGTGCCTCGGGGGTCTCTTCGACGAGCGGCACTTCCGTCTCGTCGTCCTCGTCTTTGAGCGCCGAGATCGCATCCGAGATGCCGTCGAGCTTCGCGTCCACGACGGCGAGCTCCGCTGCCTGTTCGGCGCGCAGCCGATCGCCCGTGAGCGTGCCGCCGACGGAGGATAACGAGATGTCCACCATCACTTGCTTGACGGCGAACGAGACGATCATGAGGAGGACGCCGACCCAGAGCACCCGCGTCGCGCCCGCCGGGGCCGACAGCGCGTGCATCAGTCCAGGCTTTTTAGGCGCGGGGCTCGCCTGCGGCTGCCCGGGGTAGCCCGGCGCGGCGGCGACCTGCGGCGCGCCTGGTGCACCGTAGGGCTGCTGGCCCCACTGCTGCTGACCTTGCTGCTGACCTTGCTGCTGACCTTGCTGTTGGTCGGGCGCGCCCTGTGGATTCCATCCGCCGCCGGGTGGGTATTGCTGACTCATGAGAACCTCCGGCCGGCACGGTACACCAGCGGCGCGCGGCGCGGTAACCCGCTATCGCACTGGTGATTCGACTAGAGATTCGACGGCTTGTTACAGCGTCTCGAGTGGCGATTCGACTGGCGGTCCCAGCGGCGAGTCGATGGCTTTTTACAGCGTCTCGAGATACGCGGTGAGGTCGGCGAGATCGGCCTTGGAGAGGTGCGAGGTCTTGCCGTGCGAGTCGCCGCCGCCGCACGCCGGATCGCTGAAGCGCGCGCTCAGGGCGGGTGCACACCCGTCGTGCATGAGCGGAGTGCGGTGCGCGACACCGACGAGGCTCGGAACCTGGAAAGCCTTCCCGGTGCCGACGTCGACGGTCGCGTTGTTGGTGAGTCGCTCGCCCGAGTGGCAACTTCCGCACGCGAGGGTTGCGTCATGAAAGAGCGCATCCCCGCGAGCGATGGCGGCTTCGTCGGTGCCGCGCGTCACGGGCAAGCCTGGCACGGTGTCGAGCCACGCCGTCAGCTCGTCGATACGCGACTCGCTTGGCAATACGCCACCCATTCGATTGACGAATACCTCCGACATGATGTCGTGCATGTCCGCTAGATCGCCGTCCCAATGAAACGGCGCGGTCGCGCTCATCCCGCCCGCGAGCGGCTGCGTCCGTCGAGCACCGAGGGTCTCGAATTTCCACGCGCGGCCATCTTCACCGCCCTCGGGGTGGCACGAGGCGCAAGCGATCGGGGCGAAGGGGCCCGCCGCGCGGTGAAAGAGCGCGTGCCCGACGGAACGGCGCGAATCGTCAGCGAGAGAAACGGTGAACTCTTTGCCATCTTTCCGCAGCCACAGCGTCGCGGGTTGGCGCGTCTGTGCGAGCAGCGTGTCCCCGGCGAACGCCACGCTGTGCGGCTCACCGGGGACGACGTGGATGGTGCCGGGCGCGCCGCAGCCGCCCGGACTGAAGGCGTTGGAGTCATCGGCGTCTTGCAGCCTTCCATCGATGACGTAGCCGCCGCCCGCGACGGCAAAGGCGACGCGCTCGCCAGGGCCGAATGCGAAATCCGTCGTCAAGGGATGGGCACCCAGCTTCAAGGTGTCGATGGCGTCGGAGCCGCTGCCATCGTGCAGCACCGTCGCGCCCGCTTGCACGATCGTCGAGCCGCAATCGGCGGCGTAGTAGCTCACGCCGACGGGGCTAGGCCCGGTCGGTAGCGCGGCGTCGAGGCCGAGCTGATGCACCACGACGGCGCCGCCCTTCGGGTGCTGCTGCATGCGCCAGGCGACGCCGGGCACGAACGGCAGGGGATCCGGCGAGAGCGCGAAGAAGCTTGGCGGCATCGTGACGGTGTTCGGTCGCGCGCGCGAAACGACGGCGCCAACTGCATCGATGCGGAGGATCTCGGCCGAGCGAAATCGGGTCACGAGGAGTCCCGCGCCATCGACGACGACGTCGCGCAAATCACGGTCGAGACGGAGCACGCGCCGAGGCTCGGCCGCGCCATCGGCGAAGGTCACCAGCTCGCCTCCCGCACACGCGACGTGAAGCTCACCGCGCGCGGCGTCGTGGGCGAGCCCGCGAGGTGCGGGACATGCGAGGCGACGCTCGAGCATGCCGCCACCGAGATCGATCGACGCGACCGCGCCGCTGCGACGGAGGGCAACGTGCACGACACCGTTGGCGCCTTCGACGATGCGACCGGGCTCGTCACCCTGCTCGAGGATGACGGTCCGCTCGATGGCGAGGTGCGCGAGATCGACGATGACGACCCGATCGCGATCGCTGTCGGCGGCGACGGCGCGTTGCCCGTCCGCGGTCACGAGCAGCGTGCCACCGCTGATGACCGGCGGAGCCGCAACCGCGGCGGCCTCGGTCACGGTCACATCGATCGGAGGCGCACCCGCCTCGTGGCAACCGAGCGAGTGTGACGCAACGAAGCAACCCAGGATCGTGAATGCGTAGCCAGTTCGCATGGTGTGAACCTCCGAGAGCGACTGCGATAGCAGGTGGCGTGCCAGCAAACGGTCGCATGAAAAAGCGCTGAGGTTCGCGTGAATAACCGCGACAGTGTGACTGTCAGCGCGCGCAACATCTGGGGCGCCAGCGTGATCGCACCGTCACAGTGGCGTGCCGCGGCGGCCCAGTCGCTCGGAAGGCAAGGGTCGCCCTCATCGGCGAGGCGGGGACAGATTCGCTGAACTGCAACACCGCGAGGACGCTCAGCTACCAACGTGTCTCTCACCTCGCCTATGCTTCGCGGTCGAGCCGCCGCGCCCATGCTCATTGTTTCTTCGAAGAAAATGCTCGCCCACGATCCGGGCGCCGGACATGCCGAGAGCCCCGAGCGATTGCGGGTCGCGGTCGGTGCGCTCGAGGGAGTGCGTGATGCGCGATGGGCCGAGGCGCGCCCCGCTACTCTTGAAGAGCTCGCGAGGGTGCACGACGCGGACTACATCGCGACGATCCTTTCCCTTCAGGGGCTGAGCGCGGCGCTCGACGAGGACACCTTCGTCTCGGCCGGCAGCGTCGATTCTGCGCTGTTGTCCGCGGGGGCGTCGATCGAGGCGGCTTCGAGCGCGGTGGTTGGCAACGGCCTCGCGGTCGCGCTCGGAAGGCCCCCGGGCCATCACGCCGAGCGGGCGGCAGCGATGGGGTTTTGCATCTTCAACAACGTGGCCGTAGCTGCGGCGCACGCGCTTGCCGAGCTTGCCTGCGAGCGGGTGCTCATCGTCGATTGGGACGTGCACCACGGCAACGGGACGCAGCACATCTTCGAGGACAGACGCGAGGTGTTGTTCATGAGTCTGCATGAATTCCCGCTGTATCCGGGCACGGGCGGGGCGCGCGAAGTGGGCCGCGGAGCTGGCGCTGGCTTCACCGTGAACGTGCCCTTCGCCGCTGGGCATGGCGACGGCGACTACGCGCACGCCTTCGAAGAGGTCATCGTGAAAATCGCCGATCAGTTCCGGCCCGACCTCGTGCTCATCTCTGCGGGTTTCGATGGTCACGAGGCCGATCCGCTCGCCGGCATGCAGCTCACCGAGTGCGGCTATGCCTTCATGGCGGACGCGTTGCTCGGCGTCGCCAAGCGCCACGCGCAGGGACGTATCGCGGTCATTCTCGAAGGCGGTTATGACCTTCAGGCATTGCCACTGAGCTTGCGTGCAACGACGGACGCGCTCCTCGGGACGCGAGCGATCGAGGCGATGCCGGCGCCGAGCGAATCCGGCCGTGCCGCTGTGCGCGAGGTGCGCGCTGCTCATGCCCAGTATTGGAGTTTGTAGACGTGAATCCGAAGTCGATGTTTTGCACGCGGCGCACGGCGATCACGTTCCGCGCCCTCTTCGCGGCGGCAGGGGTTGCGGCGGCAGGGTTCGCGGCGGCAGGGTTCGCGGCAGCAGGGTTCGCGGCAGCAGGCTGTGGCGGGGCGAGATTGCCAAGCTCCTCGCCGAGCGTGTTGCTCGGAAGAGACCTCCCGCGCTTCTCACGTGCAAGCGTCGCGGGCGACCCCTCCGGCACGAAAGGCGTAGAGGGAAAGGTCGTCGTCGTGAAGTTCTTCGCCAAGTTTTGCGAGCCCTGCAAGAAGACACTTTCCGAGGCGCAGAGCCTGCACGAAGGCAGCAGCGACGTCGTCGTCATCGGCGTCGCGGAAGACGAGAGCGCGAATGACGTCGCCGAGGTGGTCGAGCAATTTCGGCTCACTTTTCCGGTGATTCACGATCGCGAGAACGTGATCTCGGGGCGCTACCGCGTGAGCGCTCTGCCGAGCACCTTCGTCGCGGACGTGCACGGTCGGGTGATCTGGGTCGGTGGTCCAGAGCAAGCGCCCGGCGATCTCGACGACGCCGTCCGCTGGGCGCGCAGTCAGCGCTGAAGCCGACGACGCGGCGCATGCAAATGCCCATGGGCATGCTCGATTGGCATGTTCGATTGGCATGCTCGATTGGCATGTTCGATTGGCATGCTCGATTGGCATGTTCGATGGGCATGTTCGACATCAAGTGACGAGTGCCAGGGCGGCCCAGGCGGCGCCGGCAGCCGCGAGCGGAACGGCGAAGTTGTCGTCGAGCTGGTGGCAGAAGATCTCCATCGTCGCAGCCGCGAGCGCCGCGACCAAAGCCGCCAAAAGGGCGCGCGCCATCCCAAGCTCGGCACCGTGCCACCCGAAGAGCGCAGCGAAACCGCCCAACGCCGCCACAAAGAAAAACGCGAGCGTGCCCTCGAGCGTGCGGCCATGGATGAGGCGGAGCTTGCCGAAGCGCCGGCCGATGAACGACGCCGCCGGGTCGCCGAATGCGAGCACCACGACGCCGAGGCTCGCGCACGCCTTCGGAAAAAAAAGGCCCAGGAGGGCGAGTGAAGTGCCGTACCAAGTGGACGAGTTGACTTGAGCCACCTCGCTCGGGTGCGCGATCCTGTGGAAGACCCACATCAGGAAGCGATTGGCTCGCATGGAGCGGCGTCGCAAGAGTTCGAGCGACCAAAAGAACAGCGCGAAGACCGCGGGCACCCATGCGCGCTCACGGTCGCTGAGGACGTACTCGACCAAACCGAAGGCCGCGACGCCGCTCGCCACATGGACGATGCTGCGCGTGTAATTGGTCGGCCGCAGGCTATCGTCGGCGTGGCTCTGGGTCATGGCAGCAGGCGGTGGTGCTAACAAGAGTGACGCTGCCGCCGGTGTCACGATCCGGTCATGGACTGGAGGATGATGGTGCCGATGACCGCGGCGGGCCGTGACGAAGGGCGTGGTAGCGTGCGCGCTGATGCGGTTCGGCAGGACGGCGGTGGCGGCGCTTCTCTTCGCCGCGTGCAACCCGCCCGGTGACGAGGCGCGGTCCTCGATCGCGTTCACGCCCTGCCATCTCCCCGGCGCCGGAAGGCCCGCGGAGTGTGGCACGCTCGAGGTCCCGCTCGACTCGGCCGCGCCCGCCGGCGAGCGGATCGCGCTGCGGGTCGTCAGGCTCCGCGCGCCCGGGAAAACCCGCGAATCGACGCCACTCGTGTTGCTGGCGGGTGGTCCCGGGCAGGCCGCGACCGAGGGGTTCGCGGCGATGCTGCCGGCGTTTGCGGGGCTCGCGGCGGACCGCGATCTGGTGCTCTTCGATCAGCGCGGCACCGGACAGTCGGCACCACTCGACTGTCCGATGCGTGACGACCTCGCAAACGGATTTCGGGAGGGCGAGCTGCGACGCTCCGCAGAAGAATGCCTCCCGAGCGTGGCCGGACGGCAGCTCTCGCACTACTCGACCGAGCAAGCTGCCGACGACCTCGAGCAGGTGCGGGCGGCACTCGGCTATGAGGCCGTCGCGCTGTACGGCGTCTCGTACGGAACCCGCTTGGCGCTTCGCTACGCCGAGCGACATCCCGCGCGCGTGCGGGCCATGATCCTCGATGCCGTCGCGCCGCCCGAGCTGGTCCTCGGGGCGAGTTTCGCGAAGGATAGCGAGGCCGCGCTCGACGGTGTGCTCGCCGCGTGTGCCAGCGAGCCGACTTGCAACGCGGCATTCCCGGATTCGAAGAAGCAGCTCGTCGCCTACCTCGACGCGCTCGCTCGTACGCCGGCCGCCGTCGCGGTCTCGCATCCCCGCACCGGCGAGCCCATCGCCTTCACGCTCACGCGCGACGCCTTCGCCATGACGCTGCGCGGTTTTTTGTACGCGCCCGAGCTCGCGGCCCTGCTGCCGCTCACCATCGACGAGGTCCTTCACGGTCGCTACGGCGCGTTCGTCGCGCAGGCCGCGGCCCTCGGTGAGCCCGCGCAAGAACAGCTGAGCTTTGGACTCTTTTTGTCCGTCGTGTGCGCAGAGGACGTGCCGCGCATCGACGAGACGGCCGTGCAGGAATCGAGGGCGACCCTCCTCGGCGATGCCATGATTCGCGAGCTTCGCGGCGCATGCGAAGTCTGGCCGGTGAAGCCGCGCCCCGGGCACGCAAGCGCAACAAAAAGCGATTCGCCCAGCGATTTGCTGGGAATTGCGACACCCGAGCTCGCGACGCCGACCTTGATTCTCTCGGGCGGTCTCGATCCGGTGACGCCGCCGCGATGGGGAGCTCTCACGCTCGGTCGCCTCTCGCACGGTCGCCATCTCATCGCGCCCGAGGCTGGTCATGGCATCGGCTCTCGGTCGTGCGTCCCTTCGCTGATGAGGGCCTTCCTCGCTCGCGAGAGCGCCGCAGAGCTGACGCGCGAGAGCCTTGAAGGGCTCGACGGCGAGTGCGTGCTCGGCGCCAATCGCCCGCCGTTTTTCATCGATCGCGCGGGGCCGCGACAATAGCCATGCTCGAAGCACGCTCGCTCCGGAAGAAGTTTGGCGACGTCGTCGCGGGGCCGCGACAATAGCCATGCTCGAAGCACGCTCGCTCCGGAAGAAGTTTGGCGACGTCGTCGCGGTCGAGGACGTCAGCTTCACCGCTGCCGATGGTGCGATCACCGGTCTGCTCGGACCGAACGGCGCGGGCAAGACGACTGCGCTGCGGATCCTCGGCGGACTCGTGCGCCCAGATAGTGGGACGGCGCTGGTCGATGGGCTCGATTCGGCGCGCGAGGCCAATCAGGCGAGGGCGCGGCTCGGAATGCTGCCGGACGCTCGCGGGATTTATCCACGGCTCACGGCGCGCGAAAACATTCGTTACTACGGCGAGCTGTGCGGCCTCGGCGGCAGCGCGCTCGAGCGGCGCATCGACACGCTGGTCGAGTTGCTGGAGCTGGGTAGTGTCGCCGACCGCCGCACGCAGGGTTTCTCGCAAGGCGAGCGCATGAAGGTCGCGATCGCGCGCGCCATCGTGCACGACCCGCAGAACGTCGTCCTCGACGAGCCGACCAACGGCCTCGACGTGATGAGCATCCGCTCGATGCGGCACTTCATTCGCCATCTCCGCGGGCTCGGACGCGCGATCGTGTTCTCGAGCCACATCATGCAAGAGGTGGCCGCGCTCTGCGATCGCATCGTCGTCATCGCGCATGGCCGCGTGGTCGCGACGGGCAGCCCCGAAGAGCTGAAGCGCACGACGGGCCTCGACTCCCTCGAAGAGGCCTTCGTCAAGCTGAGCCTCGGCGATCGCTTCGAGGCCATGAACGAAACGCCCGCGGCGAACGCGCTCGGCGAGCGCACGGTGGAGCTGCGATGAGCTGCTGGCGCGTCGTGCTCGTGAAAGAGCTGCGTGATGGCCTTCGCGATCGGCGGAGTTTGCTCTCGCTCTTGCTCTTCCCGCTGGTGGCGCCGCTGCTCGTATCGCTGATGCTGACCCAGGTCGTACAGCGCGCCACGGGCAAGACGCAGATCACGGTCCCCGTCGCCGGCCGCGAATATGCCCCCGGGCTCGTGAGTCACCTCGAACGCGAGGGCTTTCTGGTCATCCCGGCGCCAGAAAATACTCTCGCAGTCGTGCGCGAAAATGAGGCGGATCTCGTCCTCGTCGTTCGTCCCGAGTACGCGCAGCGCCTTCGCACGGGGCGGCCCGCGAGTCTCGAGCTCGTCATCGATGCGTCACGCGAAGATGCCGCTCAGAGTGTGCGCCGGGTGCGCGCGGCCATCGACGGCTATGGCGCCACGATCGGAGCCTTGCGCCTGCTCGCGCACGG
This sequence comes from Myxococcales bacterium, assembly GCA_009692485.1. Taxonomy (GTDB): domain Bacteria; phylum Myxococcota_A; class Polyangia; order Polyangiales; family Polyangiaceae; genus SYFR01. The sequence goes on along the minus strand of SHZB01000028.1, from coordinate 20,259 downwards.
CGTGAACAACGAGCTTGGCCAGCCCATCAAGATTGAAGAGACAGACGTCTCCACGCCCGAGAAACGCGCCGCGCCGTTCATGAACCTCGTGCCGATGTTCGTCATGCTCGCCGCGTTCATGGGTGGCATGTACACGGCCACGGACGCGACCGCCGGCGAGCGCGAGCGCGGATCCCTCGAGCCGCTGCTGCTCACTCCCGCGCGGCGCTTCGAGCTGGTGCTCGGCAAATGGCTCGCCGCGGTAGCCTTCGCGGTCGCGACCGTGCTGCTCACGCTCGGATGCACGGTGGCGGCGCTGTCGCAGGTTCCGCTGCACCGATTTGGCATGGCCGCGACCCTTGGGGCCGCCGACGCAGCTCGCGTGGCCGCGGCGGTGGTGCCGCTGACGCTCTTCACCTGCGGGCTCGAGCTCTTCATCGCGAGCTTCGCGCGGAGCTTCAAAGAGGCGCAGACCTATCTCTCGGCGATGGTGTTTCTGCCCATGTTGCCGGCGCTTTTGTTCGCGCTCGAGCCGATGCGGATGAAGGCCTGGATGCCCTTCATTCCGGTCGTTGGCCAGCAGGCGCTCGTCACCGCGATCATCCGCGGCGAGCCGACCCAGCTATGGAGTTACGTCGCCCTCGCGGCCGCATGCGCGCTCACCGGGGTCCTCGCCGTGCTCGCCACTGCACGGCTCTTCTCGCGCGAGAGCATCGTCATCGGACGCTGACGGCGACGTCTCAGCGGCGGTCTCCGCTTCGCGAACGCGGTCTTCGTCGCGCCACTCGTTCGCGATGCGCGTCGCCACGAAGAGGAGCGGGAACGAGATGAACAATCCGATGAATCCGAACGCCTGTTCGCAGAGGACGAGCGCGACGATGAGCACGATCCCGGGCAGCGCGACGTGCTGAGCCGCGAGCCGCGGATTCAGGTAGTAGCTCTCGATCTTGTGTAAGAGAAACGTCACGCCGAGAAACACGCCAACAGCCCACGCCCCGCGCTCCGAATAAGCCACATAGCAAAGCACCGCACCCGAGGCGAGATTGCCCACGACGGGTACGAGCCCGGCCACGACGAGGAGCAGACACAAGAAGGGAATGTGCGGTAGGCGCAGGATGATGAGAACCGGCAGCGTGAGGACGGCGCTCACGAACGCGACCACGACCTGCATGCGGACGGTGACGGCGATCGCGTCCCCGACGAAGCCAAACCAGCGCAAGATCGTCCCCGGCACCGACCGCCGTGCGATCGTTCCGAGCCAGCGATTCATGTCGTCCTTCTGGTAGAGATAGACGACCGCAAGCACGAAGCCCACGAGCAGATTGATGAAGACGTGCGCGGTGCTGGTGACGTAATTCAACGCGGTGCCAGCATGCGTCCGCATGGCCTGGCTCAACGCCTCGCTCTCGAGCCCAGCCGCCGCCCGCAGCCGCTGCACCGACGTGTGCTCGAAGATCGAGCGCAGCGACTCGACGCCGTCTTCGCGCAGGCGGGTGACGATCGGCAGCACCGCGCCGATCGCCGAAAAGAGCACGGCGCTGCACACGAGCGCAAAGGTCGCGAGCAGAAGCGACACCGCGCGGGTGCGCGTCAAGCGGGTGCGGCGACTGAGCTGGTCGGCGGCCCATCCGATGGACCGTTCGAAGACGACAAAACAGATCAGGACCGAGGCGAGATTACGAAAGTAATAAACGAGCGCTAGAAACAGCGCGACGACCAAGAACCGAGTCCAGCGCGGGTCACGCAGCAACGGCATCGAAGGCGAAGCCGAAGCCGCGGCGCGCGCATCCCCGACGCTGGGTTCCGCGCCCTTCGTATCCATGCGCCTACCGTGCGCCTCGACTCACTGGCATCCCCCGAGCTCAACCACGCTGGCATCCCCCTAGTTCAACCATCGCTGCCGCTGCCACCGCCGCCACCATTGCATCCGATGGCCGACGGGTCGCACTTGCACGGCAGGCACGCCGAGCCTTGGCCCGGCTCGATGTGGCAGCCGGCGCCGGCGCCGCAGTCCGTCGTCGCGTCACAGCCGATGCGCGTGCACATCCACTGGGACTGGCCGACATCCGCGAGGCAAAGTGCAGCCTTCGGGAAGTCCGCGCACTCACCGCCGCCGGGCGTACAGAACTCGCCGACGCCGTTGTTGTTGCCCTTCTCACCCGCCTGCACGCACGACTCGGCCGGCACCACGGGTCCGCCGCCGCCTCCTCCGCCTGTGCCCGTGCTCGCGCTCGTCGTGGGCCCCCCTGTTGTGCATTCGCTGTTGAAACACGGCGGCTCGGCGCTGCAGCTCACCAGCGTGAGCACGCCGGCGATCATGCCTACCGCGACGAAGCCCACTCCGCCGCGCGCGACCGCCATGGCACTACCCGCAAACTTCATGGTTCCTTGGACATGCTGCAATGGAGATCTCCTTGTCCCGGCGCGTAATAGAAAAACCCGATGCACATCTCGCGCGGGAACAGAAGCGCATCGGTCGTGGTGTTTTCCCACGTACAGGTTTGCCGCACTTTCATGCCCTTGGTCAACGCGAGCGGCGCGCTGCGGGGGTAGTAATCGGTATTCGGATGTGACGTCATGAGGGGCGCCCACGCATCGTCACGCACGGTCTTCGCCACGTTGCCGGCGTCGTCGAGGATCTCGAACTTGAAGTGCTTGCCGCTCTCGTGAAGATGGCCAAGCGACAGCACCACATCGATGTCTTGCTCGATCGTGCAATACGAAACGTTCGTGTGCTTGGACTGCGGGGGGATCTCGAAAGTGTCGTCGTTCGTGACGAAATAATTGACGTAGTCGCTCACTTCGCTGGGCTCGCGGAGCTTGAGCGTGACCTGGTCCTTCACCGTGTAGGCGGCACCCGTGGTGTTGATGTAGTGGGCCTGCAAGACCAGCTGCACGCCTTTGGGCACGCGAATCGCCATGCCTTCTTTCAGCTCGATCACCGGCTCACCCGCGTCGTCACCGGACGAGCCCGCGAGCTGATGCCAACTCACCATCTCCGAGTCTTTGCATGGGTGATGCTGCGGCTCGCGAAACTGCTCTGTGTAATACGCGAGGATGTGGTGGCCCCCGGGACCCTGCAGCCCCTCCGCCGCCCACACGGCGATTTCGCGGTCCGTATAGGTGTCCGTGTAAAAACACTCGAACGAGTCGCCCGGCGGCACCTCGAACTCCGGCGTCTCGAAGCTCAGGCCCTGCGAGTCCGGCGCGTCACCGCCGGCTGTCGCCACGCTCTCCCCGTCGCTACACCCTGCGAGCGCGAGAGCCAGCGGAATCAAGAAAGAAACAAGCTTAAGGGGACGCATGGTGACCTCGTCGATCGTGCAGGCACAGGGCCCGTGTTCAAGAAACAGCGCGGGCGCGTGCGCCGCCCTCGAGTCGTTCAAACCCGAGCGGCGCGGTGACGCCGGCGCAGACTACCTGACCACACGCCGACAATGAAGCGCGCATGTGGGGCGGTTTGCGGTTGCATTCGCGCGCTCCGTTGTCTGGCCTTGAAGGCGAATGCGGCCCGACAACCTGGGGGCCCTCGGCTACGATTGCCGTGATGGCACAGCCTGCACTCGCGACGCCGCCCGCAGAGTCTGCGGAGCCTGACCAGGTCGTCGTGCTCAGGGGTGCGACGTGGGCGGACTATCAGCGCGTGCTGGAGCTCCGCGGAGAGCGAGCCGCGCCGCGCATCGCCTATCTGAAAGGGTCGCTGGAGATCATGAGCCCATCGCTCGCGCACGAGAGTATCAAGTCGGTGATCGGCTGCCTCATCGAGGCTTGGTGCGTCGACAAAGGCATCGACATCACGCCCTGCGGCTCGTGGACGATCGAGCGCAAAGAGTTCGAGCGCGGCGCGGAGCCCGACGAGTGCTACGTGGTCGGCGACTGCGCGATGCCGGAGCGGCCCGACCTGGCGATCGAGGTGGTGTTGAGCTCGGGCGGCATCGACAAACTTGAGCTGTATCGCAAGCTCGGTGTCCGCGAGGTGTGGTTTTGGCGCAATGGCTCGCTCTCGCTTCACGTTCTACGTGGCGATCGCTACGAAGCCGTCGCTAACAGTGAAGTCCTGGCAGGCATCGATGCCGAGCAACTTTCGCGCTTCGTCGGCGTCCGGCCAATGACCAAGGCGGTTCGGGCCTACCGTGCGGCGTTGCGCGGCGAATAGCGGCAACTCGCGACACGCGCGGAAGCATGCATATGCGGCCACCGCCACGCACGAACGCGGCTCGCAACGGCTGGCTCGCAAAAACCGATGCTGACCGAGACGGCGCGCTAGCATCGCCGGCATGACGACTCGACGCCTCAACCTTGGACTCGCCGCGGCCCTCTTCGCCGCTTCGCTCGCGACCGCGGCTTCGGCCCACATCAAGCTGACGAGCCCAGCGCCGCGCTACGTCTATACGAATTCCGGCCAAAAGACCGGGCCTTGCGGCGGCGGAACGGTGACAGGTGAGGTCACGGCGCTCAAGGCTGGGCAGGATCTCACGGTCAATTGGGACGAGACCGTCAATCACCCCGGACACTTTCGGATCGCGCTCGATCTCGACGGTGGCAACGATTTTCCCGACCCGGTCAGCGAGAAGGACAAGGACGTCAAGGGCAACGTCATCGCGTACGTCGCGGACGGCGGCGGCTCGAAGTTCTCTCACACCTTCACCGTGCCGGACGTCGCCTGCACGAAATGCTCACTGCAAGTCCTGCAGGTCATGACCGACAAACTGCCATGGGGTCCGGCAAACGGGAATGACCTGTACTTCTGGTGCGCCGACGTCTCGATCGAAGTCGTGGACCCGACCAGCGGCGCGGGGGCGATGGGTGGCGCCGGCGGCAACGCGAGCCAAGGCGGCGCGGACGGCACGGGGGCAAGTGGCGTCGGCGGCAGCGCGGCGGGCGCGGGCGGCGCGGACACGGGCACGGGTGGCAAGGCTCCCTCGACGGGCGCGGGCAAGACCCTCACGATCGGCGACGGCGGCGACAACTCGGGCTGTCAGCTCCCACGCGCCGGAGCGGGCGGCGGCATGAGCATGGCCACGACCCTCATGCTCGGCGCACTCGGAATGACGCTCGCGCGGCGTTACGGCAGGGCTGCACGAAACGTCGCATCGACGGTCTTGGTCGCGTCGGCCGCGATGTCGCCGTTCGCTGCGACCTCACAGTAGTAATGCTCGAGCGGCTTGCTGGCCGGGCCCGCCACCGCGGCGCCATTCAGGTCGAACTTGGAGCTGTGGCAAGTGCAGCGGATGCCGCCCGGAAACATCGCTCCCTTGATCACCATGTCGCAGAATTTGTGGCTGCACAGCGAGGTCATGACGTACACGCCGGCCGCGTCTCTACCGATGAACATGGCCTTCTCGAGTGGCGCGGTGAGCTCGCCCTCCGCGACGTCGGCGACGTTGCCGACGACCGCAAGCGCACTCACCGAGCCGCCCTCCCCACCCATGCCGGTAGCACTGCTCCCGCCCTGACCACCCGCGCCACCGGCGTCCCCGCTTGCGCCGCTGCCGCCGTCTCCGCCGGACGCGGTCGTCACTCCCGGCTCTGCGTCACCACCGCAGCCAAGCCCAGCGCCGATCACTCCCGCTGCCGCTCCCACAACCTTTAAGAATCGTCGCCGTTCACGCATGGCAGCCATGATGCCGGCTCAGGCTGCGTGCGTCCACGATTCGGTCGCAGCGTCTCGGTCACTGTGTCTCGGTCACTGTGTCTCGGTCACTGTGTCTCGGTCACGCTCTACGAGGCTCGCGTCGAATCTTCGGAATCAACCCGCCGTCGCGCGGCGTTTACTCGCTCGATCGCTTCGCACCGATGCGAATGCCGTGTTATCGACCCCGCCGATGAGACGAGAGCCAACGCTATTTTGCGCCGCCGTGCTGTTCGCGTTGAGCGGCTGTGCGGCGCGTGCGTCGGGTGGGCCCGCCGTCCTGGGGCGCGATCGCCCGGTCGGCGCCGAGGTGTTTCGCGCCGAGCTTGCGATGGTGCTCGATCTCGAGCCCGAGGCGCGCTGCGAAGAGAGCTTTGACCTCCGCATTTACCGGGATCCGCGGGTCGAGCTCGTGCGCTGGGATGAACAGCGCGGAGAGTGCGCGGGCCGTGCAGTCACGATCCGTTATTACGCAGAACGGCTGCCCTCGGCCGAGCTCGTCCTTGTCGTCGGAAAGCTCGTGCGGAAGGCGCACGTCGCCGGGAGTCCGCAGTGAGGGTTGCCATGAGGGTTGCCATGAGGACTGCCATGAGGACTGCGTTCGGTCGTGCTCTTGGCCGCATGCCGTCTGTTGCTGCGCTGCCGATCGGGCCGGCACTCTTGGTCGCGGCGCTGCTGCCTGCGACCGCAGTCGTAGCGAAGGCCCTCGCGCCAACTTCGGTCCACGCGGCAGAACACGAGCCAAGCGCCGTCGAGAGGCTGCTCGCGAAGGTTCCAAGCGACCCGTCCGTGCTCATCAACGTGCCGTATCAGGACTTGCCCGCGAGCCCGGACTTCGTGAATTTGGGCAAGCGATCGACCAAGGCGCTCGAACGGTGTCTCGCGGATAACGTCGATGCGGACGCGCGCGCTCGCTGTGCCATCGTGCTCGAGGCGCTCGCTGATCGACGCGCCCTGGCGACCTTGCAAGCGGCGCTCGACGATTGGGAGCCGCTCGTGCGCTATCGCGTCGTCAAGGCGCTCGGGGCGGTGCCCGACAAGAGCAGCGTCGCGCGGCTCATCGCGCTCTATCTGCGCAAGGACGAGGAGCCCCGCGTGCGCGCAGCGGTCGTCGGAGTGCTAGGGAAAATCAGCGATCAGCGCGTCGTCACCCTCCTTCGCGCCGAGCTGGTGAAGACGCCAGATGGCGGCGATCTGCGGCCCGCGCTCTTCGATGCGCTCTGGCAGCTGCGGCATTTGTTGGCACGCGACACGCTCATCGACGACACGCGGAAGGCGCTCGGTAGTGACAGCGATTCGCTGGTCCTGTCCGCGACCCTCGCGGCCGCGGAGCTCGGCTCGCCAAGGCACGTCGCGGCGCTTGAAAAGCTCATCGATCATCCCTCGGTCGAGATCCGCAACAAAGCCGTCTACGCGCTCGGCCGGGTCGGTGACAAGACGGCCACGAAGGCGCTGCTCGCGACCCTCCCGAAGGTGCGTGACTCGCGCATGCTCAACAACATCGCGTTTGCGCTCGAGCGGCTCGATAAGCAGTCGTTTTACGTAGAAATCGCCAAGACCGTCGAGCACAAACAGGCGGTCATTCGGCTGAATGCGGCGTTCGTGCTCGGCGACGTGCGCCACGCAGAAGGACTCCGTCTGCTCGAGAAGGCGCTCGGCGATCCAAGCGATTTCGTGCGTACCAGCGCGGTGGCTGCCATGGGCAAGCTTGCGCTCAGCGGAGACGAGCTCGCGCGGGCACTCGCGGCGCTCGCCCCATTGGCCAACAGCGCAAGCGTCCCCTTACGCGAAGAGGCGATTTACGCTCTTCACAGGCTCACGCCCGGCGGCAGCCCCGATCGCATCTACAGCGGGTTGTATGCCGGTCTCGACCCGCGCAAATATCACGCTGCCATTCGCCGCGCGGCGCTCGCGCTCGGGGATGCGGGCGATGCGCGCGTCCGAGGCTATCTCTTGAATTGTTTGCTCGGTTATTCCTGCTCCGTCGCGGAGGTCGGTCCGTATTTCACCAAGCACACCGACGAGGTCGCGTCGGGGCGCATGCTGCTCGGCTGGGCACGCGGTCGCGAAGGATTGGCGAAGGTCGTCGCGACGCTGAGACCGTCGGGGACGCTGCCGGTGGCGATGAGCGCGCTCCGCGATGCGTGGGCGAGCCCAGAGTCGCAGGAGACGCTCACGTCGCTGCAAATCCTCGCAAATCTCGGGGATTCTAGCGCGCAAGAGCTCATCGTCGCTCGCGCCGCCACCGATCGAACGCTGCCGCGCGTGTGGAGCTTGGTGGCCGCCGGCAGGCTCGGCTACGCGGATGCGCCCGCGAAGCTCGTGCAAGAACTCGAGGTGATCGCGGCCGAGGGCCTTGGCGACTTCGTGCGAGCCGCAGCCACGATTGAAGAGCCGACCGTGCGCGCGAGCCTCGACGCCGCGCTCGAGCAAAAGTCCGAAGATGCGGACCTTCAAATCGCCATCGCCGCAGCCGCGATCCGACTCGCGTGGAACCCGGACCGGGCGATCTTTCGCTTTCTCGCGGGGCTCGCCTCACCCGATGGCTTCGAGCGCGCGTTGGCCGAACGCTACCTCGCAAAGAACAACGACCGCCGCGTGACCTGGCTCCTTCGCCGCGCGCTCGCACGCGAGGGCAGCATCGATGTCAAGGACCGGCTCCGCGCCGCGCTCGACGAACGCAGCTAGTGAAACCGCTAGTGAAACCGCTAGTGAAACCGCTAGTGAAACCGCTAGTGAAACCGCTAGTGGCTCACCTCGTGAAACCGCTAGTGAAACCGCTAGTGAAACCGCTAGTGAAACCGCTAGTGGCTCACCTCGTGAAACCGCTAGTGAAACCGCTAGTGGGGCGGTGAAGGCCTGGGCCGTCCCGTGCCTCGTTGCGGCGAGTGCGCTGGCCTTCGATCCGCGCGTGCCGGCTGCCATCGTCAAGACGCCGGCGCTCTTGCTCGCGGCGCTCGGCGTGCTCGCGTTCAACTGGTCCAGAGCGCGACTCACCGTCGGCGCTGTCCTGCTCGCGAGCACCGCTGCGTGGCTCATGCTGTCCTCTGCGTGGGCGGAGCATCCCGATCCGCTTCGCTTCGCGCCGCTCTGCGCCTCGGCGCTAATTGCTATTGCCATTGGCGGCCTGAGCCAAGAATTGCGGCGCACTTTGGCGATTCGCGTCGCAACCATCGTGTGTCTCGCGAACGGCGTGGTCAGCCTCGGGCAGCTGTTCTTGGGGCTCTCGGCGCGCGGTCTACAGGGCAATCCAAACTGGTTGGGCCTCGAGCTCGCCGTCGCGCTTCCGCTCGTATGGCATGGGTTGCGCGACCGCGAAGCGCGCACGAATGAGCGGCGACTCGCGGCGCTTGCAATGGCATGCGGGCTCGCCGGCCTCATCGCCAGCGACTCGCGCACCGGCTGGCTCGCTCTCCTCGTCGGCGTGTGCGTGCTCGAGCATCGACGTCTTCGATGGTTGGCGCTCGCCGTCGGCCTCGGTGGCTTCGCGTATGCCGCGCTGCGGGGCGATCTCCTCGCCTCCGCGAAGGGAAGACTCTGGCTCGCGGAGATTTCGCTCGCGGCCGCCGCCGACGCGATGCCGCTCGGAACGGGGCTAGGCGACTTTCCCTTCGCCTTCCTCGATTCGCAAGGAAAACGGCTCTTTTCGCTCGATGTGCGCGAGGCCGCCACGCAGTTCTCGAACGCGGTCACCGCCCACGACGACGTGCTCGAGCTGCTCGCCACGGCCGGTCCCGTCGCGCTCTTTCTATTCGTCGCGACGCTAGCGGCAGGCTTCATCGGCCGCGGCCCCAAGGTCTCGGTGAGGGACGGCGAGGGCACCTCTTCGCATGCTCAGAACGCCTCCCCGGCTCGTGCCGTCACGGCGAAGGACGCCGATGGCTCACCTTCGCATGCTCAGAACGCCTCCCCGGCTCGTGCCGTCACGGCGGCGGTCGCGATCACGGCCCTCGGTGACAGCGCGCTCTCGCTGCCGGTCGTCGCCCTCGCGCTCGCCTACGCCGCTTCGGACACGCCGCGCATCTCAAGCCGCCCGCGCGATCGCTGGCTCACCGCGACGGCGCTCGCGATGGCTTCGCTCGTTCTTGCGCTCGCTGTCGCTCGCTATGGCAGCCAGCTCGTGCTCGCCTCGGGCGCGCAAGCCATCGGCCCTGCGCGGCTCGCCATCTTGGAGCGCGCGGTGGCCCTCGACGCACGGGACGGCGAGGCGTGGCTGGCGCTCGGGCTCGCCCATGACGAGAGCGGCGACGCGGAGCGGGCAGCGGTCGCGCTCGAGCGGTCGACGGCGCTATTGGCCAATGTTGGCGCTTTCGTCGCGCTCGGTAATGCCCAATACGACCGCGACCCGGAGGCTGCGATCGTGGCCTACCGGCGCGCCCTCGGGTGGCACCCCGGCTCCTTTCGCGCACGCCTCAATTTGGCCCGCGCACGCATGCGCGACGGGCAGCTCCAAGACGCCGCCGACGCGCTCGAGCTGGCCCAACGGCTCATGCCAACGCACGCGAAAGCCATGGCCTTGGCCGAGGAACTACGCCGCGCCCAAATCGACGAAGCTACAAAATAGCCAGGAAAACTGGCGGTTTTCTGGCACGCACGGTGATAGCGCGACGGGACATCACCCGGTCGCGGGCCCGTCAGCAAGCTCGCTCGTGGCGTCGACGGCCTGGTGGATAAACTCGAGCTCGTCGTCGTCGATGCCGAGCTCGGTGGCGAGCTTGGCGATGCGCTCGCGCTCCGCGTCCACGACGACTCCATCGACGCCGGCGAGGATGATCGCTTGCGCCACGACGAAGCGCCGCTCGACCTCGTCCGCGATGCTCTCGGCGAGCCCCTCGACCGAGCTGGAACTCGCCCTCAGCGCGGCGCACAGCTCGGCCCTTCTCTCGGTTGGAATGTGCAGCGCATCCATCACCGTCGTCAGCATCTCGCGCTCCTCGGGCGCAAGGCGCTCATCGGCCCACGCGACGAATCCAAGCGCGCGCATCAGCCCAGTCGCACTCTCCACGGTCATGCCGCGAACAGACTCGCACGAGCCACCGGGCGTTGCATCCATCGCGAGAACTGCAGGCACGTGATCTACAGGCGCGTGATCTACAGGCAGGCGATCTACAGGCAAAATACAGGCACGCGAATTACAGGCACGCGATCTACAACGGGCACGCGATCTACAGGCACGCGGATCCCAGCCCGCAGGTGATAAAGGTCGGGCGTGCCACCAACCAAGCTTCATCCGTTTCGTGGTCGAGTCATCGTCGTCTTCACGGCCGCGCTGTGGGTCGGAGCCGCGTGCAAATCCGAGGTCATCGTGCTCGACGCGTGCCAGAAAGAAGGCGAATGCGGGGCTGGCTACCGCTGCGAGAACATGCGCTGCATTCCTGACGGCGCAGCCACGAGCGGCGCGGGCATGGGCGGCGCGAGCACGGTCGGACCCGGGGCGACCACCGCACCCAGCAGCGTCACGGCGGTGACGAGCGCATCGACGGCGACGGGCGGCACGACGACGCAGTGCATGGGCCCCTGCTTCGACTGCGTATTTGGCACTTGTGCGGCCAACGTCTGCGAAGCGGCGACCGAACTCTGCAAGGAAGAGCCGAGCTGCAAGGCGCTCTACGCTTGCTACCAGGCCTGTGACGGCGAGGAGGATGTCCCCTGTATTGAAGCCTGCGAGGCGCTGCCGGATGACCACGGCTTCTTCAGCGAGCTGAGCTTGTGCATCGTCTGCGAGCTCGCTCCGTGCGGCGTCGCCTGCGCCGACCGGAGCGAATGCCCGAAGTAGCGTCGGCCAGCACGCGCGGGATGGGCGCCCACCGAGACCACGGCCGAGCGGGCAAGAATTCAGGCGACGCCGCGCGCGCCGCAGTACCCACGCGGCGGCGAATTCGCTAACAAGAGCGCCATGGCGGATGTGCGAATTGCTCCTTCGATCCTCTCGGCTGATTTCGGTCGCCTCGCCGAAGAGGTGAAGGCCGTCGAAGCTGCCGGCGCCGACTGGCTCCACGTCGATGTCATGGATGGACGCTTCGTCCCCAACATCACGATCGGCCCGTTGATTGTGAAGGCGGTGCGCGCCGCGACCAAGCTCACCGTCGACGTGCACCTCATGATCGTGGAGCCGGAGCGCTACCTCGAGGACTTCGTCGCGGCGGGCGCGGACGTCGTCACCGTGCACGTCGAGGCCTCGCCCCATCTCGAACGGACGCTTCGAAGAATTCGTCAGCTCGGCGCGCGCGCAGGGGTCGCGCTCAACCCGCACACGCCCGAAGAGAGCGTGCGTTATGCGCTCGAGTGCGCGGACCTATTTCTCGTAATGACCGTAAATCCCGGCTTCGGAGGCCAATCGTTCCTTCCCGGCGTGCTGCCGAAGCTCGCGTGGCTACGAGCCGAGCTCGACCGTCGCGGCCTCGGGGCGGAGCTCCAAGTCGACGGCGGGATCACCCGTGAGACGGCGCGGGCAGCGCGCACGGCGGGGGCGAACGTCCTCGTCGCCGGCTCGGCCGTATACGGGGCGAACGAGCGCGGTGCGGACGCCAGCTTCGACGAGCGAACGGCGGCGTATCGCAACGCGATCACGACGATTCGGACAGCGGCCATGGCATGAATGCAACTGCGTGGCGACGAGTGCACGAGGCAAATGGCGTGAGGACGGTGTTGCGGGGCTTGTGCGCGGCGACGGTGTCGCTGGCTGTGCTCTCGTGTGGCTCGGCGCCCGGCGAGGTCCGTGCTCCTCCGGCGGCGCGCGCAGCGGAGTCCGCGGCGGTGAGTCTCCGCGCGGCGAACGCCACCACGAGACCGCCGGCTTCCGCAGCCGCGTCCGCGGTCGAGCCGAGCACGCGCAGAACTTCGCAACCCGGCGCTGCGGCGGAGACGGAGGCGCTCGGCTCGATCGTGGAGATCTTGGCGACGGTCAGCGCGCGGCGTGAGCTTCCGGACAAATTCCCGGTCATTGGCAGCGAAATCTCGCGAGAAGAGGGGATTCGCCGGATCATCGAGAAGACGAAGGCGGACGTTCCGGAGCGGGTCTTCGTCGCGCAAGGAGAGTTCTTCGCCGCGCTCGGTTTGACTCCGCCCGACTACCCCTTCGTCGAGGGGCTCTTCGCGCTGATCGAGAAGAACATCGCCGGCTTTTACGATCCGGATGCCGACCGGATGTTCTTGCTCGACGATCTCGATCCGAGCGCGCGACGCGAGACCTTGGCGCACGAGCTCGTGCACGCGTTGCAAGACCAACACTACGAGCTTGGCGCGCGGCTGACGTATCAGCCGGGCCACATCGATCGCCTCGCAGCGACGAGTTGTCTGGCCGAGGGCGACGCCACCAGCCTGATGCTCGATATCTCGCTCGGCTCGGCCTTCAACGTCGAGGCGGACCAGCTTCGGCTCGCGTTGATGGCCTCGATGGCGCTGTCCGAGACCGGTCGGACGACGCCGCGCGCGCTGCAGCTCTCGCTCGTTTCGCCCTATATCGACGGCTTTCGCTTCGTGCAGACGCTGCGTGAGCGCGGGGGTTGGGCCGCTGTCGATAGCGCATGGCAGGCGCCGCCGCAGTCGACCGAGCAGGTGCTGCACATCGACAAATACGACGCGCGCGAGCCTGCCCTCGAGGTGGCAGAGCCGACGTCCTCCGCGCTCGGCGAGGGCTGGGCGCGACTCGACGGCGACAGCGCGGGCGAGCAAGGCCTCCGCATCGCGCTCGAGCAATGGCTGATCGTGCGTGACGCGAGCATCGCGGCGGCGGGCTGGGGCGGCGATCGCTACGTCGTGTTTCAACGCAAGGCGGAGGCCGGCTCGGAGTTCGCGATCGCATGGCGCGTGCGCTTCGACGACGCGAAGGAGGCCGGTGAAGCCGCCAGTCTGTTGAAGAAGCACGTCGCGGCGTGCGTCGAGCGCCCCGGTCTCGGCCCACTCGCATGGCACCGCGATGGCGACACGCTCGCCCTCGTCGCGGGACCTTATCGCCGCGTCGCCGGCAAGGCCACCGCCTCACCGGGAGCAAGCTGCACCCAAGCGAAGCGTTGGCTCGCAACGATGACGACTAGCTAAGAGACGCGCCGTCACTCGGTGCGCGGTGGCACTCGGTGCGCGGTGGCACTCGGTGCGCGGTGGCACTCCGTGCGCGGTGGCGCTCGGTGCGCGGTGGCGCTCGGTGCGCGGTGGCGCTCGGTGCTCGCCGGCTTGCGGTGGGCCGCGGCGTATAGGATGCTCGCGCGATGGGGATTTGGTACCTCGCGTCGTTGATCGTCGGCCTCGGGATCTTGCTCGTGCAGGTGAGCATGGGCGGAAAGGACGGCGGCGATCACGACGGGGGTGGGCACGGCGGCGGCGCGTCAAAGGACTTCGGCGGCACGAAGGACCTCGGCGCTCACGGACACGACCATGCGCATGACCCGGCTCACGGCGATGCCGGACTTGGCGGGCTCGTCGCGATTTTTTTCTCGACGCGGTTCTGGATTTTCGGCGCCTTCGGCTTCGGGTTTTCCGGGACGCTCTTGCATTATTTTCTGGCGGGTAGTTTCGCCGGCACGCTCGCGGCTGCCATCGTGCTCGGCCTCCTCACTGGGGGCGGCGCGGCGTTCTCGCATCGTGCGCTGATGAAGAGCGCGGCGCGGCCGATCGCGAACACGAGCAGCGCGGCGGGCACCGTGGGACATGCGCTCTTGCCGATCGAGCCGGGCACGATCGGACAAGTGCGGATCGAGCTGCAAGGCCGCGCCGTCGATCTGCGCGCCCGCACCGACGGCGAGCGCATCGAGCGCGGCGACGCCGTCGTCATCGAGGAAGTCGAAGGCGAGCTCGCGATCGTGTCGCGCGCCCCACGCGAACTCCACTAGCAAGAAGCGGCCAGGCGCGGGCCCGCCGGTAACATCCCGCCACAGCGGCACGGCACCGGCTTGGCACCGGCTGCGCCCAGGTCACGGCAGAGGCCAGCGCCGAAGCTCATGCCGCCGAAGGGTAAGAATGTGCCGTCGCCGATGATCGGCGTGATGCCAATTCCGAAGTTGAACCCACCGTCGTGCGGACGGTAGCGATTCGAGCCGTGATCGTCATGCCAAATTTTCGCCAGTGAGGCGCGTCGTGGCAGGTCGGGGCGCAGGGATGCCATGCCACGGTACAGATTGCCAAACTCCATTCCGCAGCTCCATTCCGCAGCTCCGTTATTCCGCAAATCCATTCCGCCAACATGGGACTGGCGCCGCCCAATCCCGCAAACATAGGACAGTCGCCGCACACGCGGCGAAGCGCGATTCCCCAAGCGCGAGGCCTTCTGCTAGCCTCCCGCGCCTATGACGAACTGGGGACTCGGAAGCGGTGGGTCGTTTGTGTTTGCGAGCGCGGCGAAGACGGTCATGGCGTCGATGGATGAGGGCGAGATGGCGACCCTCATCTTGATGAGCGCCGTCGGACTCGTCTGTGCTTTCGCGATCTTGGCGTGGATTCTCAAGAAGCTCTTGCTGGTGTGCGGCCCGCACGAGGTGCTCGTGTTCAGCGGCCCGAAACAGCAGCTCGCGGACGGCACCCAGGTCAACTACAAAATCGTCCAAGGCGGTCGCGGCTTATTCATCCCGATCTTGCATCGGATCAGCCGCATGGACATGCGCCTCTTTCCCATCGAGGTGACGGTGCAGAACGCCTACTCGCGTGACGGGATCCCGCTCACCGTGCGCGCGATCGCGAACGTAAAGATCTCGAGCCACCCGGGGGTCCTGCGAAATGCGGTGGAGCGCTTCCTCGATTTACCGCCGCAGCAGATCACCTCGGCCGCGCAGCAGATGCTCGAGGGCGTGTTGCGCGAGGTCGTGAGCGGGCTGACTCCCGAAGAGGTCAACCAAGACCGGCTCAAGTTCGCCGAGGGGCTGCTCGAGAACGCGCGCGACGACATGTACAAGCTTGGCCTCGAGCTCGATGTCCTCAAGGTGCAGCACGTCACCGACGACCAGCACTACCTGCAGAACCTCGGCCGCGCCCGCATCGCAAACATGTTGCGCGACGCAGAAAACGCTGAAAACGGGGCAAATCAGGCGGTAGCTGAGGCCGAAGCCGTGGCGAAACAGGCCGCCGAGTCCGCGGCAAAGGATGCCGAGACGGTGGTGGTGCAGGCGAAGAACCTGGCCCAAGGCGAGCTGGCGACTTTGCAAGCCGAGGCGAAAGAGGCGGAGAACCAGGCGGCGATGGCGGCCGAGACCGCGCGCATGCTCGCCGAGCAGCAGCTTCAAGGGCTGCGGGTAGAGCGCGAGCGGCTGCGCTTGCACTGCGACGTCGTGTTGCCAGCCGAGGCCCAGCGCAAGGCGAGCGAGCTGCGCGCGGCGGGTGAAGCGGCACCGGCGATCGAGCTTGGCAAGGCCAACGCGGAGGCGCTCAAGCTGGTGGCGGCCGAGTGGCTGAAGGCGGGCCCGGCGGGTCGGGAGATCTACGCATTGCAGCAGCTTCAGAAGCTTGCGGCGGCGGCGGCTGAGCGCGTGGGGAATAGCGAGATCGCATCGATCAAAATGGTGGCGGGTGACGACCGCGCGCTGAGCGCCGTGTTGGCGAGCTACCCGGCCGCGGTCACCAGTGTGATGCGCGAGCTTGCCAGCGCGCTCGGGCTCGACCTCGGGTCCGTGCTCGGGCAGCGCGGCTCGGGCGGAAGCGGTGGCGGTGGCGGCGGAAGCGGTGGCGGTGGCGGTGGCGGTGGCACGCCGACTTTGCGACACGAACAGGCGCGACACGCGGTGACGCAACACGGTCGCGAAGGCGAGGGCGGACGATGAATTACGTGATGACGATTGGGCTCTTGGTGCTCATCGGCGTGGGCTTTCTCATCTACACGCTGAAGAACCTCTTGTACGTCGCGACGCCGAGCGAGGTGCTCATTCTCGCGGGCAATCGCTACATGCTCGGCCACAAAACCATCGGCTATCGCTCCATTTGCGGTGGTCGCGTGGTCCGCGTCCCGCTCTTCGAGGCCATCTATCGGATGGATCTCTCGAACATCCCGCTCGAGATCGTGGTTAAGCACGCGTACTCGGCCGGCGGGATCCCGCTCAACGTGCACGGCATCGCGCACGTGAAGCTGCCGTCCACGGAGCCCCGGCTCTCGAACGCGGTCGAACGCTTTCTCGGCCGCAGTCGCGAAGAGATCGCGCAGATCGCACGCGAGACGCTCGAGGGCAACGTGCGCGGCGTGCTCGCGAAGCTCACGCCCGAAGACGTGAACAGCAACAAGGTGGCGTTCCAGGGCCAGCTCTTGCACGAGGCGGAGCACGACTTCGAGCGGCTCGGGCTCGTGCTCGACACGCTGAAGATCCAGAACGTGACCGACGACTCGAACTACTTCAACTCGATCGGGCGCATTCGCGGTGCCGGGCTGCAACGCGACGCAAGCATCGCGGAGGCGAACGCCCAGTCGCAGGCGGCGTGCCAAAAGGCGCACAACTGGTGTCAGAGTGAGCTCGCGACCATCCGCGCCAATCTCGCGATCGCGAGCAAAGAGACCGAGCGCCGCATCAAGGACGCGATCACGGGTCGCAAGGCGAACATCGCCAAGATCGAGGGCGATATTCGCGCCGAGATCGCGATGGTCGACGAGGACATTCGCCGCCAGCAGGCGCGCGCGATTCAGACCGAGCGGCAGCTCGACGCCGACGTCGTGCAGCCGTGGTTTGCCGAGAAACGCAAGCTCGAGGAGAACGCCCGCGCACAAGCCGCCAGCGTGACCGAGCGTGGCCGCGCCGAAGCCCTCGCCCTCGGTAAATTGGCCGCTGAGTACGCCGCTGCCGGGCCGGCGGCGCGCGAGCTGCTCGTACTGCAACAGCTGATGCCGATGGTACGGACGATCGCCGGCGCGGAGCGGCACACCAAGATCCGCGAGTGGACCGTGCTGGACAGCGGCGACGGCGACGGGCTCGCGACCAAGGCGATTCGCCTCAACGAGCAGCTGCGCGCCGCGACGGGCGTCGATCTGGTGAAGGCAGCCGGACGCCTCGGCGGTGTTGAGCCCGTGAAATCTCCCGCGCCGGCGCCGAAGTCGTAACCGAGACGCGCATAGGACTGCTCGATGCGTCTCTGCATGGTCGGAACGGGTTACGTCGGCTTGGTGAGCGGGGCGTGCTTCGCCGAGACGGGCAACGACGTGGTCTGCGCGGATGTCGACACGGCCAAGATCGCGCGACTCGAGAAGGGCGAGCTGCCGCTCTTCGAGCCGGGTCTCGATGAGCTGTGCGCGCGCAACGTGAGCGAGGGCCGGCTGCGCTTTTCGAGCGATGTCGCACGCTCGATCGCAGAGAGCGAGGTCGTGCTCGTCGCCGTGGGCACGCCCCCGCGCTCGGACGGTGCGGCGGATTTGCAAGCCGTCGATCGCGTGGCCGAGGTCGTCGCACGACACGCCGCGCGCCCCACCGTGCTCGTGTTGAAGAGCACCGTGCCGGTGGGGACCAACGCGCGTGTGCGGCGGATCGTGAGCGGCGCGGCGCAGCCCATTCACGTCGTGTCGAACCCAGAGTTTCTGAAAGAAGGCAACGCGCTCGACGACTTCATGAAGCCGGACCGCATCGTGCTCGGTTGCGACCCGGGCGACGCCCTCGCGCGCGACACGATGAGCCGCCTCTATCACCCGGTCACGCTCAGCGCCGAGCGCATCGTGTGGATGGACCCCGAGAGCGCCGAGCTCACCAAGTACGTTGCGAACACCATGCTGGCGATGCGGATCTCGTTCATGAACGAGGTCGCGGCGCTGTGCGAAAAAGTCGGCGCCGATGTGCATCTCGTCCGCAAAGGCGTCGGCACGGACGAGCGGATCGGCAGCAAATTCTTGTATTCCGGGCCCGGCTACGGCGGCAGTTGTTTCCCGAAGGACGTCGTCGCGCTGGTGCACACGGCGCGCGAACACGGCGTCGAGCTCGAGCTCGCGAGCGCTACCGATCGCGTCAACCAGCGGCAAAAAGGCACGCTGGCCCGCAAGCTCAAACACTCGCATTTCGCGGGCGATCTTCGCAACAAACGCATCGCGCTCTGGGGGCTCGCGTTCAAACCTCGCACCGACGACGTGCGCGAGAGCCCCGCGTTGACGCTCATCGACGCGCTGCTCGGTGACGGCGCCGAGGTGCGGGCGCACGATCCCGAGGCGATGGCCAACGTGGCGGCGATTTACGGCGAGCGCGTGACTTTGACCGAGGACGCCTACGCCGCGGCCGACGGTGCCGATGCCCTGGTCCTCGTGACCGAGTGGCGGCAATACCAAAACCCCGATTTCGCGCGGCTGTTGCGGACAATGCGCCGCCCGCTGGTGCTCGACGGGCGCAACATCTGGTCAGGCTACGGCCTGCGCGCGATGGGTTTCACTTACGACGGCATCGGCGCTCGGGGATCGTGAACGCGGGGCTTCAATTATTTCTCCGTCGCGTGTGTTGCGTTTACCATCCGCGGCAATTGAGGTTCCCCATGAAGCTAGAGCTTTGCCTTTCGTCGCTCGCGATCGCGTCCCTCCTCTCCGGCAGCGCGCTGGGTGAGACCTATGTGCCGGCCGCACCGGCGGTGAACGCTTCACCCGGCACTGGGCCCGCGACTGGGCCCGCGACTGGGCCCGCGACTGGGCCCGCGACTGGGCCCGCGACCGGCGGCACCGAGCCTGCCGCGCCCGAGCGCATGCGCCTGTCGGAGCATTTCAGCATCGGGCTGGGCGGAATCTTCGCCGGCGGCGGAAACTTTTTTGACAAACCGGGCGAGCAGACGCTGCCGGCACCGAACGGCACGCCCGTCATCGTGACGCCGGAATACCCGGGATTTGCGGGCACCGCGATCGGCGGCGGCGGCTTCATCGATCTGCGGATCATGGATTGGGGCGGCGTCGAGTTCGACGTCATCCACCAGACCGACAAGGGCACCGCCGAGCTCACGATCAACAACATCGCGAAATTCGACGTCAAGATCGAGCAGAGCGCGCTGCATTTGCCGCTGCTCTTCAAGCTGGTGATCCCGGCCACGATCGCGCAGCCGATGTTCTTCGTCGGTCCGGAGTTCGTCGTGCCGACGAGCGAGCGCACGGTCACGGTGCCGACCCAAACCTCGGGACCCGCCGCGGCCTTCGCCAACACCTACGCCTCGACGCCCGAGGGCGCGACCAGGGTCATGTTCGGCTTCGGCTTCGAGTTCAAGCTGCCGACGCCGGCCATCGACGTCAGGATCCCGTTCACTTTGCGCGGAAGCTACAACCCGGGCGTCAGCGATAAGCGTAAGGACCGGCAGAACACCTGTAGCTCCGCGCCAGCTCCGGGCTGCAACGACTTCAACGGAATGAGCGTCACGCAAATCGAGTTCAAGACCGACTTTCAGTGGCAGGCGGGCGCGACGCTCGGCCTCTCTGTGCATTTCTAGGGTTGGTCGCTCCGGCGGCGGCTGGTATTTCCAGTGGCATGAGCCGCGTCGTTCACGGCAAGCGCGTTGTTCACAGCCAGACCGGCATCAACTCGCTTGGCACCAACTCGTTGCGCGTCCTCGGCGCACTCGCGCTGCTCGCGGGCGCGGCGGCGCTCGATGCGTGCGACGGCGACGGCGGCGACGTTGCTCCAGCTAGCGGCGGCGCGGGCGGGGTAGGCGCCATGGCTAGCGACGGCGGCACGGGCGGCGACGGCGGCCTTGGCGGCAGCGGTGGAACCGGCGGCGCAGGTGGCGAGGGC
>SHZB01000027.1 GCA_009692485.1 Myxococcales bacterium | reverse complement strand
TACCGCGCCGCCTCCTAGCTTCGGAACGCAGCCGTTGCTCGCGCTCTTGTCGCAGAAATCGCTTGATGCACATTGGCTGTGAAAGGCGCACTCGGCGCATACCGGCACGCTCCCGCTCGCGTCGCAAAATCGCGTCTCGCAGTCCCCGGCTTCGAGGCACCCGACGCAGGTCCCCTTGCCGTCGCACACGACACCCACACCGTCCTTGCACGAAGCCCGCGCCGGCGAGAACTCTGCGCCGCAGATGCCGGCGACGCAGCTGCGAATCACGCAAGCCGTGTCCACGCCGGGGCAATCGCTGGGCAGCTCGCACACGGTATCGCCGCCCGCGCCGCCCGCACCTTCGGGCGCTAGCAGGTCTTCGCCATATACGGAGCAGCCGCCGAACAGCGCGTAGAGCCCCGCCGTGAAATAGGCGACGACCCGGCCACTATCGCCCAATCCACGCACGCCGCGAGCCTAACCCATAATGCCCGCTCGCGCCCCGGGCGTCCGCGCGTCGTGCCCGCGCTGGTGTCGATCACCCATGCATTGGCCGCGCTGCGTGACTCGAAGGGCGGCTCCGTGTATGGGCAGGAGCCCCTGCACCCCCATGCGTACTCGCGCTCGCCCAGCCTCCACCCCCTCGAGCTTGCACCGCTCCGTCGTACGGATCTTCGCGACCACCCAGGCGCGCGACTATCAATGCCCGTGGCAGGCCGAGCCCCCCGAGCACGGCACCGGGTCGGGCGTGATCATCGGCAAGGGACAGGTCCTCACCGGAGCGCACGTCGTCGCCGACGCCACCTTCTTGCGCGTGCAGAAGGTGAGCGATCCCGACAAGTGGGTCGCCGAGGTCACCGCCATCAGCCATGACTGCGATCTGGCGCTGCTCACCGTGCGCGAGGCCAGCTTCATGCACGGCGTGAAGCCCGAGCGGCTCGGCACGCTTCCTCATCTGCGCGACCACGTCAGCGTCGTCGGCTATCCGGTCGGCGGCGAAGAAGTGAGCATCACCGAGGGCGTCGTCTCGCGCATCGAGATGCAGCGCTACAGCCACTCGCAGCGCAATTTGCTGGCCGTCACGGTCGACGCGGCGATCAACGAGGGCAACAGCGGCGGCCCGGTATTCAACGGCGGGCGCGTCGCGGGCATCGCCTTCCAAACGCTCGAAGGCGCCGAAAATATCGGGGAAATGGTGCCAAGCAACCTCATCGAGCGCTTCCTCGCGGGTGTGAAGCATGGCCGGCCCGCGGGCGTACCCGGGCTTGGCCTCGTGATGCAAAACCTCGAGAATCCGCTGCTCCGAAAGCGCGTGGGCCTCACGGACAAACAGAGCGGTCTCCTCGTCGTCGCGGTCGAGCACGGCAGCTCCGCGTACGGCCACGTCGAGGTCGGCGACGCCCTCCTCGAGCTCGACGGTCACCGCATCGCCAACAACGGCACGGTCCAGTATTCCGGGCGTTTCCGCACCGGCTGCGACGTGCTCCTCGGCGACCATTTCGCCGGCGACGTCATCGAGCTGCAGGTGCTGCGCAAAGGCAAATTGCTGCGCAAAAAGTTAGAGCTCTTGCCCTTCGTCGCGCTCGTTCCGCGCAGCCAGTACGACACGCTCCCAACCTATTTCGTGTTCGCGGGCCTCGTCTTTCAGCCGCTCTCGCTCGACTACCTACGCACGTGGCCAGACTGGTGGGAGAAGGCGCCGCCCGAGCTCATCCACCACTCGCACTGCGGCAGCCGCACGCCCGAGCGTCAAGAGATCATCGTGCTCTCGCAGGTCCTCGCCGACCCGATCAGCGTGGGCTACGAGGGCCTCGAGCAGACGACGGTGGTCAAGGTCAACGGCCGGGCGCCCCGCGACATCCGCGATCTCGTCGAGCTGCTCGACACGGCCAAGGGCTTGCTCGAGATCGAGGTGTCCGACCAGTCGATCATCGTGCTCGACCCCGACGAGGCCCGCCAAGCCAATCGCCGCATTCTCTCGCGCTATCACATTCGCGCAGATCGTTCGGCAGATCTCCCGCGTGCGAAGCGCCCTCGTGCCCGGAGCTGAGCGCACCGTCGAGCGCAGCGCCGAGCGCCGCGGTTATTTTTACGTTGCGACGGCTGCGTTCACCTTCAGCCTGATGGCGGTCCAGGTGAAGATCGGCGGCCGTACGCTGCCGGTCGAAATGTTGATGCTCGGCCGCTGCGCGGTCACGCTCGTCCTCAGCATCGCGACCTTGCGCCTGCGCGGAATTCCGCTGCGCGGCAACAACGAGCGCCTGCTGGTTTGGCGCGGTCTCTTCGGCCTCACGGGCCTTGTCTCGTGGTTCTACGCGGTCACGAAATTGCCGCTCGCCGACGTCACGGTCATTCACTTCATGCACCCCGTTCTCACCACCATGCTCGCGGCAAAATGGCTCGACGAAAAGGTCACGACGCCGCACCTGATCGCGCTCGGCTTCGGGCTCGTGGGGACCATGCTCGTGGCACGACCGCCCTTCTTGTTTGGGCCCGCGGCGCTCGGGGCCGAAGCACTCGGGGCCGGAGCACTCGGGGCCGGGACACTCGGGGCCGGACCGGGGCTCGATACCCTCGGGCTCGTGGCGGCAGTCGTCAGCGCGATCGCAAGTGCGTGCGCGTATGTCCTCGTTCGCCGCGCAAGCCGCACCGACGACCCCGACGTCATCGTCTTCTACTTTCCGCTCGTGGCAACGCCCATCCTCGCGCCCTTCGTTCTGGCGCGCTGGGTTTGGCCGACGCCCTTCGAGTGGCTCTTGCTCGGCACCATCGGCCTCACGACCCACGTCTCACAGGTGTTGTTGACGCGCGGGATCGCGCTCGTGTCCGCCGGTCGCGCGACGACCCTTGGCTATACCCAAGTGCTCTACGCGGCCACCTGGGGCGTGCTCCTCTTCGGCGAACGGCCGGCGCTATCCACCCTCCTCGGCGCCTTCGCTCTCGGCGTGGCTGCCGTGTTCCTCCTACGAGGAAGCCGCAATGGGGCAGCGTCGTCGTGCGTCGGCTCCTGAGCAACGCTCGCGCAGCGTGTTACGGAATTGGCGAAGGGGCATGGAGCTACCGACTCGAGCATTTCTCTTTGCAGCGTGACGGCATGGCCCCGTCGTGAGAACGCGAGACTGCCAATGCGCCCACAATATCCCAGTCACGCTATTGCCATTAGCCACCCCGCGCGGCTCGCCCAACTGGCAATGATGCACGGCCTTCGCGGCGAGTTCTCGGGGCGCTTTCGCTACCTCGAGCTTGGCTGCGGCGACGCGACCAACGTGCTGGCGATCGCTGCGCGCTTTCCCGACGCGGAGTTCATCGCGGTGGACGCGGACTGCGAGGCAATCGCGCGCGGGGAGGCTCGCCGCAAGAGCGCCGGAATTGCCAATGTGCGGCTCATTGCCAGTGATGTGTGCGCCTTCGAGCCGCCCGCGAGTCCCTTCGATTTCGTCGTTGCCCACGGCATCTACTCCTGGGTAGCGCCCGAGGTGCAGGCGCGCCTGCTCGAGCTCATTCAGCGTTGTCTCGCAGAGATCGGCGTCGGCTACGTCAGCTACAACACCTACCCGGGCTGGGGGCTGCGCGGCGTGCTGCGCGAGGTCATGCACCACGCGGCGGTGGACGAGCACGAGCCCGAGGCCATGCTCCGCGCTGCGCGTGCGGCCTTGGCCAGGGTTCGCCGCCACGCACCCGGAGCCGAGCACCCGTATGGCGCCCTTCTGCGGGGCGAGCTCGAGCTCATCCAGAGCAAATCCGAGGGGTACCTTCTGGGCGAGTATCTCGCCGAGCACAACGAACCTGTCTACGTGTCCGAGTTCTTGCGTCGCGCGGGCCTCCACGGACTTGCGTTTGTCGCTGAGCTGTTGCCGGCAACCCCCGATGGCGAACGCGAACTTGCCGTGCTCGCGGACTTGCTCGCCGCGGGAGTCTCGCGCAGCGATGCCGAGCAAACCCTGGATGTCGTGACGTTTCGGCAATTCCGCGCGACCCTCCTCAGCCACGCGCGCGCGCCGCTACGCACAACGGCAGATTGGTCCAGTCTGCACGCGGGCGGCTTCTTCGCAGCGTCCGTCCGAGTGCTCGACGCGGAGCCGGTGTTCGCGCCCGGGCAAGCGATGAACTTTGCGGCCCGCGCCGGCGTCACGCTCGAGGTAGAGCGACCGCTCTTGAAGGCTGCGCTCTTCGCCCTCACGCGCGCGTGGCCGACGGGCCTGCTCGCTACCGAGCTCATCGGCGCTGCCATGCATGAGCTGCGTGTGCGCGGCGTCTTGGACGAGCACGACGTCGACGCCGAGCAGATCGAGCAGACCTTGCGCGAGCTCACGGCGCTGGCCGCACGGCGCCTCGTCGAGCTTCTCCCCTGGACGCCGGAGTGCGCCCGCGTCCTCTCCGAGCGCCCGCGCGTGGGCGTGTTGACCCGGCTCGAGGCGGCGCGCACCGGCATCGTCACCGATCCACGACACGAGCCGTACGAGCTCGATCCGCTCTTGCGACGCGTGGCTTCGTGGCTCGACGGCACGCGCAGTTTCGAGCAGCTCGTGCAAGCCCTGGGGGAGGCCGCCGACGTCGGCGAGCTCGAATTGCCACTCGACGTCGAGCCGCAGGTCCGGCGCGAACGCCTTTCACAATTTGCTGGCAAGGCGGTAGAGCGACTGGTTGCGCTCGGCCTCGTCGAGGCGTGAGTGGCGGCAAGTCCACGCATGATTCGATGCGTGATTCCCGGCGCTCGCCGCGAATTCGTGAAACACCATCGCGACAAACGCCGTCGCGCAGCTTGACGCATCGGCTCTATGCGCGTGAGCTTCGCGCCATGGCGTCCGCGGCTTTCAACATTCGGCTCGAAATTGACGGGATGGACACCGAGGCACTGAAGGTGACGCGGCTCGACGGGCGCGAGGCCATTTCCGAGCTCTTCGACTTTCGCATCGAGGCGGTGTGGATTGGCGACGGCGCGCCGAGCTTCGAAGATCTCGGGGCGCTCGAGTGCCAGCTCGTGTTCTCCGAGCACGGGGAAGAGGTGCGTCGCATCTTCGGGATGATCGTCGAGGCCACGCAGCGCCTCGATTCCGCGCGCGGCCAGCGTCGCTACCGCTTGCGAATCGCGCCGTTGATGTGGCGGCTCTCGCTCATCCGCACGCAAGATGTCGCTCTCAATATTTCAATCCCGGATGTGTGCATCAAGTCGTTGAGTCAGGTCGGACTCGCGTCGCTCGTGACCAATCGCCTCGAGGGCCAATATCCCGTTCGCGAGTTCATCGTGAAATTTGCCGAGTCGGACCTCGAGTTCGTTCGAAGGCTCACAGACCACCTCGGCATCAGCTTCTTTCTTCGCGCCGCATCCGGCTCCCCCGAGATCGTGTTCACCGACCACGCCGACGGTTTCGATCGCATCGAAGAAGCTGCCATCTTCTGCAACCGCCCCGAAGATCGTGGCGTCATCGCGCTCGAAGTCACGAATCGGCCCATTCCACGGATGTTCGCGGCTATCGACTACAACTACCGCCAGCCCGAGGTCGACATCCTTGCCGTCGTGAATCTCGCGGAGGGTCTCGCCGGTGGCGTCATCGAATTCGCTCCCAATGCACACACCACCGAGGAGGCGATGGTGATCGCGAAGGCACGCGCCGAGCGGCAGCTCGTACTCCGCAACGTATTCGCGGGCACAAGCAACCTTGCCACCTTTCGCCACGGCGCACGCGTCCGGCTCGAAGGCGATCTCAGCATCGGCGATGTGGACCTCTTGCTCATCGAAGTCACGCACGAGGCGGTGCTTCCGCTCTTCATGGATGGAGGCGCGCCCCCATCCTACAAGAACACCTTCCGCGCCACGCTGGCCTCCGTCTGCTTCCGTCCCGAGCGCACGCCGCGGCCACGCATGTCGGGCGTCAGCTACGGCATGATCGAGGGCGGTGGCAGCGGCGAGCTTGCCACTCTCGACGAGCATGGCCGCTACACCGTTCACATGATGTTCGACGTGTCCTCGACCGAAGCTCGCTCGAGCCTGCCCATCCGCATGGCGCAGGCGAGCGCCGGCCCCGGCTACGGCATTCATTTTCCGCTGCGACCGGGGACCGAGGTGTTGATCGCCTTCGTCAACGGTGATCCGGACCGCCCGCTCATCATCGGTGCCGTCCCGAATGCGGTGACGCCCTCACCGGTGAATGAGAAAAACGCCAAGCTGAATCGCATCGTCACCCAGTCTGGGATCCGACTCGAGTTCGACGATCTCGCGTGATCGCGGCGCGCCTTCACTTCCAACCCACCGCTACCGGCACGGCGCTACCGGCGCTTCGTTTCTGCAATTGTCGACGGAACCACCCATGAGCGAAGAGAGCAGCGAAGAGGACGACGGGGCGATCAAGGGCAGCCGGTTTTCGGTGTTCGTTCCAACGCCGGAAGTGAAGCTCAACATGGGCTATCCCGTCGGCGGAGACGAGGCCTTCGGCTACACCGGAATGTCGATCAAGTCGGCGGCGAGCCTCTTCGTCGGTATCTCGAAGGTGAGCCTCTTCCATGTCGCTGGCGCGGCGCTCTTCGAGTCGGGGAAGGACTACTTCCAGTGGGCCGGAGGCGAGATGTTCATCGCCGCCAATGTCAACGCGACCGTGGCGGCGGCCAGGCGCATCGTGATCGCGGCCGGTGCCGGGCAATCGATCCTCCCTCCCGATGAATCCGGTCGCAAGCAAGATTCGCCGCGGCTCGAGTCCTTCAATTCGCTGGAGCTGCACTATGGGGTTGAGGCGGCGCACAACGGCCTTCGTAAGCTGTTTTACGGCGAGGACTTTTACACGGCCGGGGATTACGCCAAGAGCCAGAAAGCCCAGGTCGACGCGCTCGAGCCAACGAACAAAGCGGCACCTTCCTATGCGGCGGGCCTTCTCAAGGACATGGTGACTTTCTTCGACCGCGCCAAGCTCACGAAGCCCGCGGCCGCCAATCTCCTTCAGCCCTTCGAGTGGCAGGGCGACTACCTCGAAACCAAGGTGGTCGCAGGGCTGATCCCCTACTTCCAAACGGGCAGTGTTTATCCCGCTATCGCGCAGTTCGACCCGTATCAGCCCCAGGCCTACGGAAGCGTGGTGATCAAGGCTCTGGCGATCCTTGCGCAGGTATCGAATGGCATGCAGCGGCTCGTCGATGCGCTGAAAAGCCTCGTCGAGTTCCTGATCGAAAACCCCGTGAAGAAGGCGATCATGGGGCTCATCAATGCATGGGGCAGCGCGCAGGGGACGCTCAATGCGGCGCTGAGACTTCAAGACTTCCGCGGATGGGACGATTCCCGCATGCGCGAGATTCGTGACACGAAGAGCCTGACCGAAGGTTTCTCGGGGCTAGGAACGAAGGCAACGCTCACGACCAAAGCGGCACCCTTCGACTTCACCGGAGTCGCTTCCACGCAGCTCTATATCGACATTTGCGACGTCGAAGGCGGCACTCTCTACCGCGTCTCGTTTGCC
This sequence comes from Myxococcales bacterium, assembly GCA_009692485.1. GTDB lineage: Bacteria > Myxococcota_A > Polyangia > Polyangiales > Polyangiaceae > SYFR01. The sequence goes on along the minus strand of SHZB01000027.1, from coordinate 20,954 downwards.
GCCGCGGAGACCGTCGCCACGCTGACCGTGAATCCACGCTTCAAGGCCCTCCGCGTATCCGTGAGCGATCCCGCGCAGGCAGCGAGCATCACCGTCGGGTCCGTCACAGTCGATTACCTTATTGGGCAATCGCACTTCGCTCCGCCACCCGCTGGCTATCAGTGGACATCTGCCAATCAAGGCGCGTCGGTTGTCGCGGTACTCGAACGCACCGATGGGGTGTTTTTCGATGCCTCCGCAGGGGCCAACGTCACGATCGCGGAGGACATCTCCGGTTCCCTGTCGGTATCCGTGAACGGCACGGTCTTGCCCGTCCAGCTCGCGTGTCTTGGCAATTCCACGGTGGCGTCCGAGCGTGCGACTGCGCTGGCCGAGGCCATTGGCAGCGCCTACGCCGAGTCGTCAGGCGCGATCGTCACGATCACCGAAAGGCTAGGGGGCCCGATCCGGGTCGAGGGCACGGCCGAGGCGATTCAGCGAATCAGCCGCACCGCCGCGCTCGTCGAGCCTGGCGTCGCGAACGACACGCTCGAGTTCGTCAGAGAAAGGCTCAACGGAGTGGCAAACTACAGCCTCACCGGCGAGGGGCCGCTGACGCTCACCCATAACGTGACCGGAAAAGCGTCTTATCTCGAAGTCTCTGGGCCGCTCGCAGACACGCTCTTCGGCACGACGCACACAAACCAGGGCGCGGACGCTGATTTCAAGAGCCGCCTCGCCGCGCTGAACGCGAGCCAGGCCTGGATGGTCGCGGCACCAGAGAAAATCAAGCTCTGCATGCGGCCCGTTTACGAGGCCCTCGCCGATGTCACGGCGGTGTGGGACGGTGTCGCGGGGACCATCCAGTCGCTCGTCGAGGTCGTCGCACCCGCTCCCGACCCAGCGCAGACCATTGGCCTGTTCGCGCGCGATGGCATCAGCTTGGGCGGCGGTGCCCAGCTCTTCGGCACCGGAAAGGACATCACCTTCGTCGCCACCGAGCCCGACAGCGAAGCAGAGCTCCACAAGAAATTCTTGCCCGAGTGGCCTTTGGAATGGAAGGGGCCGCAGTTTTACAAAGAATACAAGGCGTGGTGTGAGGGGCTCTACAAGCCCGTAAAGAAGAAGCTTGGCAACGACGGCGGGTTTCGCGTGGTCGCTGCGAAAGACATTGTGCTGATCAGCGCCGATAACACTCGCCTGTTCGCGCTCAAGGATGTCGAGGTCATTGCCAATGACGTGAAGATAAGCTCACTGACGGATATCAAGCTGTCTGCGCCGTCCGGCACGACCCGCATCGAAGGCACGAACACGGTCATTGCCGCCACCGGCAAGGACGCGGCCGGGAAAGCGTCGCCAGCGCCGAACTGGGTAAGCCTCGAGGCTCCGGACAAACTCGCCCTCATCACCGACAAGCTCTTGGCGCACGGGCGTGAGACCATCTTCGAGATTGGCCAGAAGAAAGTTGACGCCGTCGATGCGGACAAGCCCCGGCTCTTTCTCAGCGCGGACACAGCGGCGCTCGGCGGGGGCGGGTCCAAAGACAAGGTCGCGCGTGGGGTCGTCGTCACGAGCGCCTCGGTCGCGGTGCTGCACCCCGATAAGGTCAGCCTCGCGGCGGGCGGCAAGGGTCTCGAGGTCACGAGCGCCGGCGTCAAAATCAGCGGTCAGTTCAGCGTGGGTGCAACGCTGGTCGTCAAGGACAGCGGCATGATCGCCGCAGCCGCGATCCCTCCAGAGATCGCGACTCCGGACACCAAGCCCATCCTGCTTACGGCCGAGTACAACGCCTTGATGGCAGTCGCGAAGGCGCTCGTGGCATCCATTACCGCGACGAGGCTTTCACTCGCGGCGCTCGGTGCGGCCCCGATGATCGTGTTCCTCTATGCGACGGAGCGCGCGAAAGAGTCCGCCCGCCTGGTGTTCAACATGCAGCTGGACACGCAGGCGACCGCCCTCACCAAGCTCAAGGACAAATGGTCCGCTGTGATGGTACAGGCGAAGGCCGATCCCGCGGTCCCGGCCATCGTGGCCAAAGAAGGTGAAGACAGGGCGGTCTTCGACGGGTGACGGTGCGCGGCGCTGACCGCGGCGGTCGCGTTACTTCGCGAGCTTGCTGCCGGTGACGATCGCGCCGGTGAGGTTCACTGCGCCGAGCTTCGCCTTCCAAGTCTCGGCGCAATACAAGTTCGCGCCGCTAAAATCGGCGCCCGACAGATCCGCCGACTCGAAGCTCGCCTCCATGAAATCGCCCTGTTTCGCAAGCGCGCGAACGAGGCTCACCTGGACGAAGCGCGCACTCTTCGCCGAGCACCGATTCAAGGTGGCGCCCGCGAGCTCGGCGTTCGAGAGCACCGCGCCGTCGAGCTTGATCTCGGACATCGCGGCGTGCGAGAGCTTGGCCGACACGAAGCTCGCGTCGGTGGCATCCGCGCGCTCGAACGAGGCCCGCTCGAGCGAGGCACCGTCGGCGCGAAAGCGATGCATGTGCGCTTCGGCGAAGTTGGCTCCGTCGGCGTGCGCGTCGTAAATCGAGGTGTCGTCGAGGGTCGCCGCGCGGAAGCTCGCCGCGGTGAGCGTGGCGCCCGAGAGCTCCGCGCTGTCGATCTTCGCGCGGTCGAACTTCGCATTCGCGAGCACGGCCCCCGCAAGATTCACGCGCGTGAGGGTCGCAGCGACGAAGCTTGCGCGCGCGCCACGGCAATTCGCGAGCGTGGCTAAGCTGAGGTCGGCACCATCGAGCACCGCGTCGTCGAGCCTCACGCCAAAGAGGTTAGCGCCCGAGAGATCCGCGCCCGTCAACGTCGCGCCGACGAGGCTCGCGCCGTGAAGCACCGCCCCACGAAGGCTCGCGCCATCGAGCTTGCAGCCCTCGAGGCTCGCGCCGTGAAGCAACGCGCCATCGAGGTTCTTGCCACGAAAATCGGCGCCGTCGAGCTTGCAGCCGTAGAGGCTCGCACCGGCGAGTGAGCCCGCCGCTCCGATGAACGCCAGCGCCTCCGCGTCCGCCATCGCCGGCGCAATCCTCGGCAATTCCGGCAATTCCGGCAACTGCGGCAACTGCGGCAAGCTCGCGGAGGGAGCGAGCGCCGCTCGTGCTGGCGTGCCCCCAAGAGCAGCGATGCGTGCGTCGATATCGGCATTCGTCATCGGCAGCGCCGCCACCTCCTGAAACACGAGGACTCGCTCGACCTCGGGCGCGTGCTCGGCGCTCACCTCCACCGCGCCGCGCCACACGAGCGAAACCTTCAGAAGGTCGGCGTCGAACCACACGGTGTCGAGCAGCATCGGGACGTCGCGCCATTGCGATTCCGCCAACAGCGCGATCGCGCGCGGCCGCAGCCCAGGCAAGCGTCCGCTGACCGTCGTCCGTTCACTCCTGACGCCGGCGAGATCGAATCGTTCGTCGCCGCGCGGATACGGAATGCGAAGCTCGGGCAGCGCGGCATTGAAATGGTGCCAATCGAAATCTGCCGGAAAATAGGGCCATCGCTCGCTTTTCCACGCGTGTCCATAGCTCCCGAGCCCATTGGACCGCGGGCTCCACAGCTCGCTGACCGGTCCAAAACACGCCGGCCGTCCGCGGTCGTTTCGGGTGCGCGCGAGGTGGTCCGACCACTCGAGATTCGGAGGCCGAGTCGCCCAGAGCCCTAAGGGGTTATCCGCGATGCCGGCACCGCCATAGCTGCGCTCGAATCTGAGCGGCATTCGCTCGAAGGGGCGCGGGCTGCTCGGCACGCCGCCCGACCATTCGCGCTCGCCGACCGCCGCAATCGCGCGCCGCAAGCTGCCGAACACGAGCTGCACGAGGGCGACGCTCGCATGGCCATGCGGATAGGCATGCCCGACCATCATGACGTCACAAAGCGGCTTGAATGGCGCAAAATCGCTCGCGTAACGAAGGCTCGCCGCCGGATCGTCATCGTGGGGCAGGTCGCCCGTGAGCGGCTGCTGCTCGTCGCACGCCGTCGCCGTTTCGCCCGGGACCAGCGTCAGCGTGCACTTTGCGATGACGATGAGCGCGTCCTTTGGCGGCCGCAGTTGCCACGGGCGCGTCGCGGCAACGAAGGGCGGATCGGCGAGCACCGGCACGGCGCGCTTGGGTCGTGGTGGCAGCATTGGCAATCAGGGGCGAAGCAGGCGCATTGGCAATTAGCGGAGAGGCGGCAGCATTGGCATTTAGCGCGCTTCGTAGGTCACGGCATCACGAGCACTTTCGTCTGACTGGGTGAGTCGTGAAGGCCCGCGGGCATGTTGGCGTTCGCGCCGTTGTGCGCGGTGAGCCCCGTCTGGTATGCGACGCCTTTACCTTCCGCGATGACAGTGGTGCTGCCGAGGCGAAAGACGATCTTGTCGCCCACCGTGCCCGAGATGAGGCCCCCGCCGCTTCCGGCTTGGTCGCCGGTGCTGCTCGGGATCTCCGAGGTCTCGACCACGAGCGCCTTGTTCTCGACGAAGACCTTGGTCGACGTCTTGGTGGCATTGGCGACCTGCCCCATATTCGGAAAGGGCATCGGGATCGGCGGGGCGGGGGGCGCCGGCACTTTGCAAACGTCTGGCAGGCCCATGCAGGTGCCGCCGGCTTTTGAAGCTGCAAACATCGTCAGCCTCCCTCAGCCCAAGCGAACGCGCTTGCCGTCGATGCGCGTGTCGTCCCGGGACGAGAGCGTCGCACGTCCCGCGAGCAGCTCGAGCGTCTCGGAGACGAGCGTGCGCGCGTGGGTGGCACGTTGCTCGTACAGCTCGCTCGCGCTGCGAAGCACGTTGGCGGCCCGCTCGATCATGAGCCCCGCCGTGACCTCCCAGCGCTGCGTACGCCACTCGGTCTCATGCGACTCGGCGGTGATGCGCGCCGCCCGTAGCTCGAGCGACTGCCCCTCGACGACGATCTTGCCGCGGGCCGTGAGTCGCAGATCGTCGGCCGACAACACCAGCTCGCCCGTCCTTCCGTCATAGCGAAGAACGAGCCGCCCGCGCGTGTCGCACAAGTCGATGCGATCTTCCTCGACCCGGGCGAACGCTCCGCTCGGTGTCCCTGCGATCACCGCGGGTCGCTCGCTGCGTCGCTCGCTCGCGCTCCCAGCGATTGCTGCGCTCCCGGCAGTCACCGCGGTTCGCTCGTTGCATTTCTCGTCTCTTGCCGCGTTCGTCATTCTTCATCCTCGGGTTGAGAAGTCTTCCGCTGCTGCCTTCGCGGAGTCGGTCATCCGCACGTCGTTCATCGAGGCACCGTCGGTGATCGCGCCGTTGAGCTTCGCGCGATGCAGATTCGCGTGGTCGAGCGTCGCGTGATTGAGCCACGCGCCGCTCAGATCCGCATGGGACAGATTCGCCCAGGTGAGTCTCGCGTGATCGAAGATCGTCCCCCGCAGCTCCGCGTGCCCGAAGCGTGCGCGGTGGAGCTGGGTGCGCGCGAAAATGGCGCCATCGGCACGCACCCGCGAGAGTTCCGCGTCCTCGAGCAGGGCGTCTGAAAAATTCGCGCCGTGCAGGGTCGCGCCATCCCAGTTCGAGCGTAGACCGCTCAGTCTCTGCAGCCGCGCATGCGACAGATTGGCCAACGCAAAGCTGGTTTGCACAGCGATGCAGTCATTGAAGTTCGCACCCGCGAGTCGGGCTTCGCTGAAGGTGGCGTCGCTCAGATCGGCACCGGCGAGCGAAGCGCCCGAGAGATCGACGCGGTGCAGCATGCAACTGGTCAACATCGTGTTTGCGTCGAATTGGCAATCACGCAAATCGGCCTCGCTGAGATCAGCAAGCAAGAGGCGCGCGCCGCGTAAATCGGCTGCCTTGAGTGACGTCGAGATCACGGCGCTTTGTGTGAGATCGAGCCCTGAAAGCTTGGCGCGGTCGAGCTTCACGTCGCGCAACAGAGTCTTGTCGAGCCTCGCCGCGGTCATGTCGACGCCGCTCAAATCCGCGCCCGAAAAGTTCGCGCCGACGAGGCTCGCGCCGATGAGCTTCGCATCGACGAGGCTCGCACGCCCGAAGTCCGCGCCGTCGAGCGTCGCCCCGTCAAACGACGTCTCGACAAAGGTGGCACCCGAGAAAAGCGCGCCTACGAGCTTCGCGCCCGCGAGCGAGACTTGCTCCCAGTGCGTGAGCCGCAGATCCAAGCCGCTAAGCTCGAGCCCCTTGGCATCGAAGCCCGCGATCCGCGCGCCCACCGTCTTGCCCTTCTGCGCGAGAAGGACGAGCTCGGGCCAAGACGTGACGAGCGGGCCATCCATGATCGGCCGCGACACCTACCACGTCCCCCTTGAGCCGCCGAGCCCATGGCAGCAAGCCATTGGCAGCAGGCAAGGCATTTATCATCCACGGCCCTTCACGGATGCCATCCTTTCGACGTTCGAGCCCGCGACGAAAACCGACCTCGCTCGATCCGCGTGCGCGCTACCGTGCGCCCATGACTGTCCTCGTCACTGGCGCCTCCGGCCACATCGGCAACAACCTGGTCCGCGCCCTGATGGCACGGGGTGAGCGGCCGCGGGTGCTGGTCCACGACGAAATACGCGCCCTCGCGGGGCTCGATGTCGAGCGGGTCCAAGGGGACGTGCTCGATCCCGCCTCGCTCGACGTCGCCTGCGCCGGCATCGACGTCGTCTACCACTTAGCGGCACTGATCTCGCTCGATGCACGGGACGACGAGCGGGTGCTCCTCCTCAACGAACACGGTCCCAAGAACGTCGCGGCCGCGTGCCTTCGCGCCAAGGTTCGCCGGCTCGTACACTTCAGCTCCATCCACGCCCTCTCGTCAGAGCCGCGCGGCGAAATGGTGACTGAAGAGAGAGGGCTGACCCAAAGCTCCTACTGCACGGCCTACGATCGCAGCAAAGCGCTCGGTGAAGCGCAGATCGCCGCGGCCGTAAAGCGAGGTCTCGACGCCGTGATCGTCAATCCGACTGGGGTCGTGGGGCCGGGTGACTTCATGCCTTCGGCGATGGGAGAGATGCTGCTGCAGCTCTCGCGCGGAGAGCTACCCGGTTTGGTCGCCGGAAGCTTCGATTGGGTCGATGTTCGTGACGTGGTGTCGTCCGCCATCGCCGCCGCCGAGCGCGGTCAGTCGGGCGAGCGCTACATCCTCGGAGGCGCGCATGCGACCATCCCCGAGGTCGCGAGACTGGCAGGCGAAATCGGAGGGTTTCCCATTCCAAAGATGATTTCCCCCATCTGGCTGGCCAAGCTTGCGGCTCCCTTCGCCACGGGCTGGGCGCGACTTCGAAACCGCCGGCCGCTCTTCACCAAGGCGTCCTTGAATGCCGTCTCCGAGCATCGGAGTGTCTCCCATGAGAAGGCCACTCGAGTGTTAGGCCACCATCCGCGTCCGCTCCGTGAGTCGCTCACCGACGCACTGCAAGAGTTTCGTGAGCGAGGCCTCTTGGGTGCTCCCAACCTCATGGGTAGGGAACCACCGTGAGCCCATTCGACATGCTCGCGCTCGCTTGGCTCGCCATCGGCGCTCTGGTGCTTCCGGCGGCGCTCTTCAAGACCGCGCCTTACGGCCGGCACACGGTCAAGTCGGCCGGACCGACGATCCCCGCGCGCGTGGGCTGGACCGTGATGGAGTCCCCATCCGCGCTGCTACCGCTCTTGCTCTTCGCGCTCTATCCCCGCTTCGAGCCGGTGCCGCTCGTGTTGCTGGCGCTCTTCGAGCTTCATTACATCCATCGCGCCTTCATTTATCCCTTTTCGATTCGGGCCGGCGCGCGCCCGATGCCGGTGTCCATCGCGGCCGGAGCCTTCTTCTTCACGAGCGTCAATGGTCTATTGCAGGGTTGGGTCATCACCCATCAGCCCTTTGCAATGGACCCGCGCGTTGTCCTGGGCACTGTCCTGTTTTTCGCGGGCTTCGCAGTCAACAAGCACAGCGACCGCATCCTCTTCGCCTTGCGCGCTCCCGGCGAATCGGGCTATCGAATCCCGCGTGGCGGCCTCTACGGCCTCGTCTCTTGTCCAAACTACCTTGGCGAAATCGTGCAGTGGTGCGGCTTCGCGTTGGCCTCGTATTCGATCGCTGGCCTCTCCTTCGCGGTGTGGACGATCGCCAACTTGCTGCCTCGCGCGCGCGCCCACCACCTTTGGTATCGCGAGACCTTCCCGGACTATCCCAGAGAACGCAAAGCGCTGCTTCCCTGGCTCTACTGATCGTTAGAGGCCACTCATCATTAGAGGCCACTCATCATTAGAGGCCGAGCGCGGCATGGACTGCGAGCGTCGCGGACGATTGGTTCAGCGTGTAGAAGTGGAGCCCGGGCGCACCGCGCTGCAAGAGATCTTGCGCCTGCACGGTGGTCCAGTACACGCCAGCGGCCACCACCGCGGCCGGATCGCGCGCGACGATGCGTAAGCGCCGATCGAGCTCATGGGGCACGCGTGCGCCGCACATCCGCGTGAATCGCTCGACCTGCGAGACGTTGGTCACCGGCATCAAGCCCGGCAAGATCGGCACGTCGATGGAGGCGCTCTTCGCACGCCGCGCAAATGCCAAATAGTCCTGATTGTCGAAGAAGAGCTGGGTGATGAGAAAATCGACGCCGGCATCCACCTTGCGCTTCAAGTTCGATAGATCGAGGTCCCGGTCAGGGCACTCGGGGTGGCCTTCGGGGTAGCAGGCCGCGCCGATGCAAAATGGATAACCCTCCGCTCGAACGAATCGGATGAGCTCGTTCGCGTAGGCGAAACCGCCCTCGGTCCGCGCGAATTGCGCTTGGCCCTTCGGCGGATCTCCACGCAAAGCGAGGATGTTCTCGACGCCGTCGTCAGCAAGATCGCGAAGAGTCTTGGCGACCTCGGCCTCGGTCACGCCGACGCAGGTCACGTGCGCCATCGCCTCGATCCCAAGCTCGCGCTTGATGCGACCGACTAGCTCGCGGGTGCGGTCGCGCGTGCCACCGCCTGCGCCAAAGGTCACGGACACGAACGAGGGGCGGCACGGCTTCAGTGCCTCGACCGTGGCGTAGAGATTCGCGACACCGTCATCGGTCTTCGGCGGAAAGAACTCGAAAGACACGACCGGGCTCGCGCTCGCGAACATGTCGCGGATCTTCATGGCGCGGGACTCATCACGCGGCAGAACTCGTCAGGGCGGAAATCTTCATCCTGCGGAGCCTAGTGCCTCGATTCATTAGAATCGAGGGGTGGATGAACAGCGGTGCCCGAATCAATAGCGTCGCAAATCGAGGGGTAACTCGATGTCCTCGCCAAATCGGGGACGTCGAGTTACCCCTATACTCAATGGAAACTGGGCACTAGTCGAACGACTCTGCTGAATCGAGCCCCCTTCATTTGCGGGCGCACGGTCCATGCTCGCGGCTTGCGCGTGTGTCCACATCCGTGCAAACGTCGCTCGCAATGGCTTTTCTACGACCGCGGTCCATCCTCCTCGCCATGGCCGGCGCTCTCGCCGTTGCGGGTTCGCTCAGGCACGCCGGAGCTGCCGAGTCCGTGCGGCTCCTCGTCTTCATGGAGCACGGCGTCGGGGCGCCCGCGCAGGCACAGCCCTACATCGACAAACTCGTCGGGCTCGCGAAGGCGCAGAACGGCTGGGGCGCTGCCGAGGGCATTTACGTGACTCAGCGCGCGCAGGCCGAGCGCTTCATCGAGACCTCGCAGCCGCAGTTTGGGATCTTCAGTTTGGGCGCATTTCTCGGGGCGCGGAAGGCGCACAAGCTCGACGTGCTCGGTGTCGCCGACGTCGCTCGCGCCGGTGGCCGAAAATTTCACATCGTGAGCCATACCGCGACCGAGCTGGGCGCCTGCAAGGGCAAAAAGCTCGCGACCAACCACGCTGGCGACCCGCGTTTCATCGACAAAGTGGTGGCCGGCGGGGCGTTCACCCTCGGCGAATTCACGGTTGTCGCGACCCAGCGCCCCGTGCAGACGATCAAGAGCGTCATCAAGGGCGAGGCAGAGTGTGCCCTCATCGACAATGCCCAATACGATGAGCTCCCGCACGTCGACGGCGCCAGCGGAATCAAGGCGGTGTGGAGCTCGGCGGAGCCCGCGCCGATGGCGGTCGTGGCCTTTTCTGGTGCCGAAGCGCCGGACCGTGCGAAGTTCAAATCGAGTCTCGGCTCGTTATGCTCCGGCGCTGGCAAAGAACATTGCGATCGGATCGGCATCAAGTCGCTCCGCGCGACGGACGACGCTGCATTTGCCGCGACCATCGCGAGCTACGGCAACTGATTTTCGCCGCTCTGCGCGCGGTCCGTTGCAGCGCGCTCCGGCTTCGGCGGTGGGTTTGCGACCGGATGACGCGCCTTGGCGTGACGGCGGTGACGGTTGTGGCGCTCGTCATGAGCGGCAGCTGTTTCGACGTCATCCTGTTGCGCCCGGAGCTGCGCGCGGCGGTCTCACGGCGCGATGCCGTCGGTCTCGCGGACGCGCTCGAGCAGCTGATCGAGGAAGAGCGCGCGACGATCGGGGATCGCGAGGCCGCGTACGACGCAGTCCGTGGCTGGCGCCGGCCCACTGCTGACTACGCGTATGCGCGCGCGGCGCTAGCGGGTCGGCTCGCCCAGGTGCGCGGCCTCTCGGCGACGGGCCTCGTCCGCGAAACGGAGGCGCTCGCTCGTGCCAGCATGGCCCTCGATCCGAACTACCGCAACGGAGCTGCGCGACGCATGCTCGGGACGCTCTACGTGCTCGCGCCCGCCCAATTGCTCGCCCACGGCGACTCCGAGGCAGGGCTCGAGCTGCTCGAGGCCCAGCTCGCCGCCTATCCGCGTGATCCACAAAACCGCGTCCGACTCGCCGAAGGCTACTTGAGCCTCAACGACGTCGAGCCCGCACGCGAGCACCTCTGCGCCGCCCTCCGCGACGCACGCGACCTCAAGGCATCCGAGCACAAGCTCCTCGCGACCTTGGTAGAACAGGCCGGCGGCAGCTCGACGCTCACATGCGACTAGCCGCCGAGCGAGCAGGACATGTCCGCGGCGCAGCACATCGGCGACTTCACCTTGCCGCATCCGTTCGGGCATTTTGATACTTGCACCGTGGTGCCGTCGGCCTTGGTGATCGAGTCATTGACGAGATCGACCTGGCACTTCGAGCACCGAATATCGACCGCCATGTTGCACTTGCCGCAAGTGTACGTTGCCACGCTAGCTCCTTATCAGCAGGGTCCGTCCCTGGGGGGCGCGATGCTAGTGCATGAGCCTTCGCGGATCGATGGCTCCGTTCTGAGATCCTCCGTACCGGGCGTGTCCTCGCGGGTCGCGCCTTCGACCCATGCGAGGTAGCTCGCGGAGCCTCGCGTCACCGCGATCGCGATGATTTCGGGCTCACTGTAGGGGTGGTGCGCGCGAAGCCAGCCTTCGAGCGCGTCGTAGCGGCAGGCCGTGGTCTTGATGACGAGCTGCAGCTCGCTCGCCTCCTCCACCGCGCCTTGCCACCGGTACGTCGAGCGCACCGGGCCGATGGTGTTCACGCACGCGGCGAGTCTCGCTTCGATGAGCCCGCGCGCAATGCGAGCAGCGTGGTCGCCGTCCGCGGGCACCGTGCACAAGACGACGAGCACGGCTTCGGCCGCTCGCGCTTCGCTCACTCGACGTCGATGCGGACGCGGACATCCACGGCTTCGTTGCCGTTGCCGCGCACCTGAATCATGTGCTCGCCGTGCCAGCCGTCCTCGGCCCAGATCAGCAGCTCACCGTTGCCGAAGTCATCGTCGCCGCTCAGCTCCCACGTTGCCGAGTCTTCTTCGACGAGGTGAGAGAAGAGGCAGATTTTTGCGCCCTTCGTGACGGGCACATCATGCAGGCTGACAAAGATCGGGCTCTTCGGCTCCCAGGTCATCAGCTCCGGCACGTCGATCCAGGCGTCGTCCGGCATTGACCACATATCCTCGACGATGCCGCCCTTCGTGCACGAGGTGACGCCGCTGGTCTTGGTGGGGAAGCGAATCGACACGTTGCCGTGGAGCTCGAGGTTGCCGCCGACGTCGCTGCCGCCGAGGTGATCGAACCCGAGCACTTCGACGCGCAGGCGGGCCAGCGTCTTCTCGCACTGGCGCTCGTTGTACTCGGACGTGAACGCGAGCTGCGCCGTCTGGTTGTCGAGGTACGCAAGCTTGTATGCGATCGGGGCGCCGGGCGACTCTTTCGAGTAGTTGCCGCCATTCTTGATGTACTGGACGATGCCCTCGAAGCCGCTCACGACTCCGGTGGCGTCGGCGCCCGAGCCGCCAATCACGTACGCGCGGATCGTCGATTCGGAGAGCGCCTTCTGGTAGGTCGCGCTCACGCTGGCATCGACGCTCACGGCCTTGGTCACTGCCGCCTCGAGCGCCGCCTTGATCGTCTTGGCGTCCTCGCTGCTCTCGACGCTGAAGATAACGCGCCGGCCGAAGGTGATCGACTGGAGGTACATCGGCGGATTATCCACGCCGACCTGCTTCTCGAGTTGGTCGAGCGTCACCGCGTCGCTGAAGAACTGGCTCGGCCGCGTCGGGGCATCCACGTCGATGGTGTAATAAGCCTGTGTGAAGTTGACGAGGACGTGGGTCTTCTTCTCGCTGGTGGTGAAGTCGAAGTTCCCGGTGACGCTCGCGGCGCCCGGCCAATCGACGCCCGCGCCCAGCGAGAGCGCGATCTGCGACTCGCTATGAACCTGCATGATCTCGAAGTCGATCGAGGCGGGGGTCGCGCCCGTCACGCCCTCGGCCAGGATTCGGTTGCGCTCCTCGCGAAACGCCGAGAGGGACGGCTTTGCCATCGAGCCGGTCGGGTTCGCGTTCAGGTTCTCGAGCGAGAGGCTGAAGGTCACCGGCGCAAGCTCGACGCTGAGCGGAGTGAGGATGCCGTACTGAGCCTCGCCGCCACGCACGACGGTCCCGGGCCACATCGTCGCAGAGTTCGGCTGGAAGGCGACGAAGCGGTCGAAGCGAATCGTCTCGCTGTAGCGCTTGTACGAGCAGAAAAACTCGCCGTCTTGTGCAGGCTTGGGACAGTTCGTGTCGCAGGGGACCTCGCCCTTGGGACGCGAGTCCGCCACCGGCAGGTGCGGAATGGCCAGCAAGTAATCGTCGATGGCGCCCGTGTCCTCGTCGCTTTCGCCACGCACGGTTTCTTCTACGATGCAAGCACCGAGCAGCACGGTGGTGCCCACAGCCACGATCCCTGCAAACAAGCGTTTCTTGGCTAGCATTTTTGCGTTCCCTCGAATCGGTTCCCGACGGGCCCTAGGCAAGCCGCGTGCCGGCCACCTACATCGACGCCTATCATGAATTTCCAGCACTTGACCACGTCAAATCCTGCTATTTCCACCGCCGGAATGGACGGACGCCGCCCCACTGGATCGCGCATGCTCCAGCGCCTCGCAGTCCTCTGGCAGCGAATGGCGCTCTACGACGTCGTCGTCGCAGTCTACCTCGCGGCCATTCCGGCAGCGCTCGCCATGACCCCGGCGTCGGCCGTGCGCGACCGCGTGCTCCACCAACACATCGTGCTCCTCGCCGTCGTCGTGAGCTTCATCATCGCGGCCCGCACGGACGCTTGCCAGTCGTCGCGCTTCGTCGGCTTTGGGTATCGCATCGCGCTCGCCGGCTCCATGGCAGCGACCTACGTGTTGCTCGGCGATGCGCTCCCGCTCTTGAATTCGGGCGTGCGCGATCAGGAGCTGTTCCTGCTCGATCTCGATCTCTTCGGGGTGGAGCCCGCGATCCTGCTTCAGCGCTGGGCGAGCCCCGCCGTCGTCGACTGGTTCTCGGCCTTCTATCTCAGCTACTTCGCGCTGCTCACGATGTTTCTCATGCCGCCGGTGCTGTTCTCGAAGAACGAGCGAATGTCGGGCGAGCTCGCGGTCGTGGTCTTGCTGACCTGCGCCGTCGGACAATCGCTCTATGTGGCGGTGCCCGGGTTCGGTCCCCTCTACGCGACGACCGAGGCCTTCGACGGTCCGCTCGTCGGGCAGTGGTGGTTCGAGCTCATGAACGGAATCGTCTCAGGCGCGGGCGCGAAGAAGGACATCTTCCCCTCGCTTCACACCGCCACTCCGGCGGGCCTCACGATTGTGGCATTCCGCTATCGGCACGGGCCGCTGATGCGCTGGGTCTGGCCGCTCATCCCCTTCGCCACCGCGAACATCATCATCGCGACCCTGCTCTTGCGCTGGCACTACATCATCGACGTCGTCGCTGGCCTCGCGCTCGCGGGCACCTGCGCGTTCATCGCGGCGCACGCGACCGCGTGGGACATTCAGCGAAGGCGCAAGGGCGGCATCTTGTCGGCATGGCCACGGTGGCCCTTCGAACTGTCGGTACGCGCCCATGGTCAGCCTCGCTGAGCTGCTCGATGCGGCGCGCCCATTTCGAGTGGCGCTGAGAGGCGAATTCCGCGGCGTGCGCGAGCGCGAGGGGCTGGTGCTCGTCGGCCCCCATGGCGCGGGCGAGTTCGCGCCCTTCCTCGAATACGACGCGAACCTGTGCGCGCGCTGGCTCACGGCCGCAGTCGAGCAAGCCTTCGCGGTACCGCTCGAGTTCCGGCGCTCCGAGGTCGCGGCGAATGCGATCGTCCCGGGTTTTGAGCCAACTCGAGCAGCGGCGTTCGCCCGTGCGGTCGCGGCGGAGACCGGCTGCACGGTGTTCAAGATCAAGGTCGGCGACGCGGACAGCGTGGCGCGCGTGCGAGCGGTCGCAAGGGAGCTTGGCACGGCGACGTTGCGGCTCGACGCCAACGCGGCCTGGGACGTCCCGACCGCGTGCGCCGCGCTCGCCGAGCTGCGCGGTCTGCCGATCGACTACGTAGAGCAGCCCTGCCAAGCGCTCGCAGATTGCGCGAAAGTCCGGGATTTATCGGGGATCCGCGTCGCCGTCGATGAGACGCTCCGCCTCGCCGACGTACTGGATCTCGATGCGATCCGCCGCGCGGTCGACGTCGCCGTCCTCAAGCCGACGCCACTCGGAGGCGTGCGCGCTGCCCTCGCGACAGCTGAGCGGCTCGCGATGCCGATCACCGTGAGCGGAGCGCTCGACACCTCGCTCGGGCTCTTCACGTCGATGGCGCTGGCCGCATCGCTCGAGCAGCCACCGCTCGCGAGCGGCCTCGCCACGGGCACGCTGCTCGCAAGCGACCTCACGCTCGAGACCACCCTTCCGCGCGGCGGACTCGTTCGCGTCACGCCGCCCGTCCTCGACCTCGAACGCCTCGCACACGCCGGGTCCGCGATGCCGCTCGCACGACAAGCCTGGTGGCGAGCCCGCCTCACCGCCGCGTGGCACGCCGGGGCCGACCGCCTCATCGCCGCGCTCGCGTGAGCCTTACGGATGGCGACTGCCCCGAGGTCATGTTAGGCCGGCGCCTCTCTCGAAGCGCCATGGCGGATCTCGCGAAATTTCCGGGCAGCGAACGGACGGCGGGCAACCCGTCGCCCGGCCCGCTCGTGCCCTTGCACTTGTTCACGGACCGGAGCTTCGTCGTGGTCGGCGGCACCGGTTTCCTCGGCAAGGTGTGGCTCTCGCTGTTCTTGCATCGCTACCCCACGCTCGGCCACGTGTACCTGCTCGTACGCGCGAAGGGCGAGCAGTCACCCGAAGAACGCTTCTGGGCGGAGATCGCGCCGTCGCCGGTGTTCGATCCGCTGCGCGAGCGATACCCGGGGCCCGCGTTCGAGGCCTTCATGCGCGCAAAGATCACGCCGGTGGCGGGCGACATGGGCCTGCCGCTCGTCGGCTTCGATGCGGCGCTCGTCGGCCAGCTCTCGGGAAAGATCGCGGCGCTCGTCAACGTGGCCGGCATCGTCGATTTCAATCCGCCGCTCGACGAGGCGCTGGCCGCCAACGCCTTCGGCATCAACAACCTCATCGAGCTCGCGCGCACGCTCGACTGCCCGGTGATGCACACGAGCACCTGCTACGTCGCCGGCTACCGCACGGGCTACATCGAAGAGGTCGCGCCACACGCCGTGCCGTTCCCGCGCGCGGCCGGTGCGCCTGGCGAGCGGCTCGTCGATCCGCCCAAAGAGCTCAAGATGGATCGCGCCCTCGATCGCTCGCACTGGGATCCACAGAACGAGATCCGCGAGTGCCTCGACGTGATCGAGCACATGCGGCTGCGCTGCGAAGACGCCTTCCGCCAGAGCCTGTTCCTCGACGAGGCCAAGCAGAACCTCACGACCCGCGGCGAGCCTTGCCGAGGCCGCGTGCTCGAGGATGAGCTCGCCAAGGTGAAACGCAAATTCATCGACGAGAGCCTCACCGCGGCCGGCCGCGAGCGCGCGCTTTATTGGGGCTGGCCCAACGTCTACACGTACACGAAGAGCATCGGTGAGCAGGTGCTCGCGGCGAGCGGCCTCACCTACACGATCGTCCGCCCGGCCGTGATCGAGTCCTCGAGCGTGTTCCCCTTCGTGGGCTGGAACGAGGGCGTGAACACCTCTGCGCCGTTCATTTACATGGCGCTCAAGGGGCAGGTTCAGTTCCCGAACCATCCCGATCTGCACATCGACATCATCCCCGTGGACATGGTCTGCAGCGGGATGCTCGCGTCCTTGGCAGAGCTCGTCGACGGCACCCACAAGCCCGTCTATCAGTACGGCTGCGGCGACGTGAATCCCTGCAAAATGGCGCGCTACATGGAGCTCATCGGGCTCTACAAGCGCAAGAAATTGCAAGACGGCGGCGCGGAGGGCAATCGCATCCTCAACGCCATCATCGCGCGCGTAGAGCCGGTCCACCTCTCGAAGACCGAGTACGAACGCCACGGTGCTCACGCGCTCGCTCGCGCCGGCCGCGGCCTCGCCTCTCTCTTCACTGCCGCAAGCATCGGACCCGCCGCAGCGCTCTTCGCTCCGCTGTCGAAGGCGCTGAAGAAGGCCGCGGCGCAAGAGGACAAGCTCGGCGATGTGATGGATCTGTTCTTGCCGTTCGTGGCCGAGGGCGAGTGGGTCTTCTCGTGCGCCAACACGCGCTCGGCGCTCGCTCGCATGCCCGTCGAAGAGCGCGCCCATTTCTACTGGGAGCCAGAGAAGATCGACTGGCGGCTGTGGATGTTTGACGTGCACATTCCGGCGATCGAGCGCTGGGCGACGCCCCATTTCGAGGCGCGCTTGCGACGCGAGACCAAGCCTCTGCGTCGCTACGAGACGCTGCTCGATCTGCTCGACGAGATGGCCGAGCGCCACGATCACTCCGTAGCGCTCCGCATGCTCGAAGAGGACGGCCTCTCGCGCATCACCTTCCTCGAGTGGCGTGCAGCATCGGCAAACGTCGCGGCCACGCTCGCCCAGGCCGGCGTCAAGAAGGGCGATCGCGTGCTCTTGTCCGGCGACAATCGCCCCAGCTGGCCCATCACCTATTTCGGCATCTTGCGCGCCGGTGCGATCGCGGTGCCGGTCGATCCGAAGCTCAGCACCAAGCAGCTCATCAACGTCGCCCGGGCCTCAGGCGCAAAGGTCGCGGCGCTCGGCAGCGAGGTCGTGCGCGAGGGCGGCGCCGAGCTCGAAAAGTTCATTCGCGAGCTGCGCTATTTCGATCTCGACGCGCTCGCCAACGACGCGAGCCACGGCGCTCCGCCCGACGTCACCGTGTGCGCCAGTGATCTCGCCAGCATCATCTTCACGAGCGGCACGACCGGTGATCCGAAGGGCGTGATGCTCACGCATGAGAACTTCACGGCGCTGCTCGCGGCCCTGACGCCGGTGTTTCCTCTCTCGCCGAAGGACGCCGTCCTGAGCGTGCTGCCGCTGCATCACACCTTCGAGTTTTCGTGCGGGCTCTTGCTGCCCATGTCGCGTGGCGCGGCCATCAACTACATCGGTGAGCTCACGAGCGAGCGGCTCGGCGAAGGGCTCTCGAAGGCGCGCATCTCCGCGATGGTCGGCGTGCCGGCGCTCTGGCAGCTGCTCGAGCGGCGCATCGTCTCGCAAGCGAAAGAGCGCGGCGCCCTGCAAAGTAAGGCGTTCGATCTCGCGCTCGAGTTCAATCGCATGCTCGGCAAGCGTCTCGGCCTCGACGCCGGCAAGCTCTTCTTCGCGCCCGTTCACGACAAACTCGGGGGCCGCGTGCGCTTCCTCATCTCGGGCGGCGGCGCGCTGCCAAAGAGCACGGCCGACACCTTCGCGGGGCTCGGGCTGCACCTCTCGGAGGGCTACGGGCTCACCGAAGCGGCACCCGTTCTGTCCGTGGCGAAGGCCACGCCGAAGACGCGCGCGGGCCACGTCGGCAAACCGATCCCCGGTGTCGAGCTCAAGATCGCGGAGCCCGACGCGAGCGGTGTCGGCGAGGTGCTCGCGCGCGGCCCCAACGTGATGCGTGGCTACTACGGTGACGAGGAAGCGACCCGTGCGGCGATCGATGCCGACGGGTGGCTGCACACCGGCGACCTCGGAAAATTCGACAAGCGCGATCAGCTCGTCCTCGTCGGCCGGCAGAAAGACGTCATCGTCTCGACCAGCGGCGAAAACATCTACCCCGACGACGTCGAAGAGCTGCTTGGCAAGGTGGCCGACGTAGAAGAACTCAGCGTCGTCGGCCTCGTGCGCGGCGACACCGAAGTCGTCGCCTGTCTCGCCGTGCCCGCGCGTGCATCCGTGCCCGCTCGTGATTCCGTGCGTGAGTCGAGCCGTGATGCCGCTCGTGAGTCGAGCCGTGATGCCGCTCGTGATGCCGCGCCGAGCCGCGACCTCGCACCACGCTCGCGCGCCGAAAACCATGCCCGCGCCCTGCGCTCTTTGAAGACCGCGATCAGCAAGCTGCCGCGGGCGTGCCAGCCCACGGTGGTACAACTCTACGACACCGATCTGCCGAAGACCGCGACACGAAAAGTGAAGCGCAGCGAGGTCCGCGCCATCCTCGAGCGGCTCAGCCTCGCAGCGGCCGCCCCCACCTCGGCCATCGACGCGGGCAGCGCCGGCACGCTCGCGATCGTACAGCAGGCGATCGCCGCGATCGGTAGCCGACCGGCCGCTGAAATTCGCTCCGAGCACTCCCTCGCCGCCGATCTCGGCTTCGACTCGCTGATGGCGATGGAACTCACCATTGCCCTCGAATCCCGGCTCGGGCGCGCATTGTCGCCGGCCCTCATGCAGCGCGTCGAGACCGTCCAGGACCTCGTGCTCGCGTGCGGCGCCTCTCGTAAATCCGGCGCAGTCACGCTCACGGTCGAGGACACGGCCGCAGAATTCGAGATCCCCGACGAGGTCGCGCGCGTCGCCAAGAAGCTCCTCGGCTCGGCTCAAATGGGCTTCTACGACCGGGTGATGCGGCCCAAGGTCTACGGCCGCGCGTTCATCCCGCACAATCGCAACACCATCGTCGTCTCCAATCACGCAAGCCACCTCGACATGGGCTTCGTGAAGTGGGCGCTCGGCTCGTATGGCCAAGACATGGTGGCGCTCGCCGCGGCCGACTACTTCTTCGAGGGCAAGCTGCGGCGCGCGTACTTCGAGAAGCTCACGAACCTGCAAGCCTTCGACCGCGGCACCAACGTTCGGCAAGCGCTGCGCGAGGCCAGCGACACGATCCGCGCCGGCACGACGGTGCTCGTATTTCCCGAAGGCACGCGCAGTCCGGATGGCGCCATTCACGAATTCAAGGCGACCGTCGGGCACCTCGCGCTCACGAACCGCGTAGACATCCTGCCCGTGTATCTCGGCGGCACCTTCGAGGCCTGGCCGAAGGGGCACGCGCTCCCGACCAGGCGCGACATCCACGCGCACATCGGCCCGCCGCTTCGCATCGAAGAGCTCGAGCGCTTGACGGCCGGCACGAAACCCAGCGCTGCTGGCAAGGCCGTCGCAAAGCTCGCGCGCGCGGCGGTCATCGCGCTTCGCAACGGCGGCGTGCTCGAACTCGAGCGCAGCGCGACGCTCGAAGAGGCGCTTGGCGAGAAGCGCGAACACCCGCTCGTCCCGCTGTTTCGCGAGCTCGAAGGCCGCTTCGTGCGCGGACGAGTCAAGCAGCCGGTCACTTTCTATTTCACGCTCGGCGCCGAAGAAGAGTGCAAATGGACCACGCGCGTGTCCGCCGATAGCTGCTCGATCACGCTCGGCAAGCCCGCCGGCCAAGCGGACTGCGTCCTCAAGACCTCGCCCGAGATTTTCACGAAGATGATCCGCGAGGCGTACCTGCCTTCGCCGCTCGAGGTGATGAGCGGTCTCGTGAAGACCAACGACGTCAGCCTGCTCGGAACATTTCAAGAGGCCTTCGACCTTCGATGAGCCGCTTCTTTCTCACGGGCGCGACCGGCTTTCTCGGGCGGCATTTGAGCGCGCTCTTGCGCGAGCGTGGCCACGAGGTCGTCGCGCTGTGCCGAGGTGCGGCTCCCGACCTTGCGGCGCTTGGCGTGAACGTGCAGCGCGGCGACGTGCTCGACCTCGACTCGGTGCGCGCCGCGGCCCATCAAGCGGATGGAGCGTTTCACTGCGCGGGCCTGGTCTCGCGCGCACGTGCCGACGCCGAAAAACTTCAGCGGCTGAACGTCGATGGCACAAAGATCGTGCTCCTTGCGCTCGAGCAGGCGGGCGTGCCGCGCGTCGTCGTCGCCAGCACGAGCGGGACCATTGCGGTCTCGGCGCGCGCCACCGATGTTCTCGACGAGTCCGCACCGTCGCCGCTCGATGTCATCGCGCGCTGGCCCTACTACCGCAGCAAGCTCTTCGGCGAAGAGGCCGCGCTCGCGCTCAACAAGCCGGGCTTCGAGGTCGTCTGCGTGAACCCGTCGCTCTTGCTCGGCCCCGGTGACGTGAACGGCTCCTCGACCGAGGACGTCCGCAAGTTTCTCGAGCGCAAGATCCCGTTTTGCCCGGCCGGCGGCATCGCGTTCGTCGACGCGCGCGACGCCGCTCGCGGAATGTTGCAGGCCTTCGAGCGCGGTGAGCCGGGGGCTCGCTATCTGCTCAACGGCGCGAACATGTCGCTCGCGGTGTTCTTCGGGCGGCTCGAGCGCATCAGCGGGGTGAAAGCGCCCGCGCTACGGTTTCCACGCACGAGCGCACGCATCGCCGGGGTGAGCGCGGAGCTGCTCGGCAAGCTCACGAGC
>SHZB01000026.1 GCA_009692485.1 Myxococcales bacterium | reverse complement strand
CGTTCAGAGTCGGCTATCCAGCCGAGCGTGCACGGTGCCGCCGGAGTTCCATGCAGGATCGATTCGCTCGACATGAGGGCTTCGGAGCGGCCCTCCACGATCACCGGGTGGCGAGTTCCGACGAGGAAGGTCGCTACGACCCGCGGCGTCGTCCGAACCTCTTCGGAGGTGCACGGTCGCGGTGTTGCGAGCGCGCGCTGCGTCGGAGTCGCGATCGCTTCGCCAACGCCGGTCAGAGCGTCCCACGGGACGAAGTAACTCGCGGCATCCTCGAGATCGCGTTCGACGAGGGTCACGTTCACGCCCGGATTTCGGCCGCGGTAGCTCCAGTGGGTTCGGGTCAGTCGATGCGGACTCGAAGCGGGAGCGATGCCGACGTCGATGCGCGCGCCACCCTCGAGGTTGGCGATGCTGGCGGCCGCGATGACGTGGTCTGCGAGCACGAGTCCGATCGCCATCGGGTCGGGTGCCATCGCGAAGGTGTCGAGCATCACGCGGGTCGTGCGCGGCCAGGTCGGGAACTCCACGACTTCGGTGGTGAGGGGCGCTCGTCGGGTGTGGAGCGCGAGCATGACCTCAGGACGAGCGGTGCGCGGCCGGACGAGAACGCCATCGGGCGAGAGACTGAGAGAGCCCGCAAGCAAGTAGCTGCTTGGCCCCGCCGTGTACTCTCCAACGACGAGGGGCTCTTGCGTTGGGAACGACTCTTTCACGCTCTTTCCGGAGTAGAAGTCGATCGTCGCGACATCGAGACGTCCCCGCAATTTCCCGCGGATCCCCTCTCGAAGCGCCACGAATCCCTCCGCTTGCGCTTCGCTGCGAATAGCAACGTCGTCGCGCTTCGGGGCGCGTGCGAGGAGCACATGTCGAGTGAGCGGCGGGCTGAGCGGGTGGCGATTGGCGCTGACGGCGACGACCTCTCCGGTGCTCGGGTGTTCGACCAAGGCGGCCCAGCTGCTGTCGCCTCGAAAGGCCTCATCCGCGACCGGGAGCCGTCCGTCGCTCACGTCGTGCAGCGTTTCAGCGGGGCCGTCGGCGAGCTTGCAGCGAATGGATGCACGCACCGCGAGTGACCGTGTCGCTCCATTTTCCGCGGCGCTGTCCGCCGTGCGGTGCGGGCTCGCCCAACCAACGCGCGTTGCGAGACTTCCGAGGACGCACGCCACTTGCGTGCACGCGATTTCGAGCGAATCGGAACGGTCGAGGCCGAGCGAAAACGGCGTCAAGACGCGCTGAAAGGAGCGTCCCGCGTCGAGCGACTCCCACAAGGAAGCACTCTTTGGGGCTGGCTCCGCATGCGCGAGCAAGAGTCGCTCACCTGAGCCACCGAGCGCGATGACAGGTGCCCGCAGCGGCCACTCGGCGACGGACTCGAAGGTGCCGTCGGCGCCGACAAACGCGTACTGCCGCGGCTCGTCTGCGATGAAGAGCCCAAGTGCTCCGCCATCGCCGGGAAAAATCCGCCGACTTCCGCTCGCCGATGTTTCTGCGAAGCGCCGTTGAAATGCGCGACTGCGATCGCCACGCGCGGTGAACGGCACGGGCGCGAAGGAGTGGGCATCGTCGGACGATCCAAACGCGCTCACTTCTCCGCCTTTGTCGCGTGCGCCCACGAAATAGGCACGTTTGCCGTTGCCAGAAAATGTGAGCCCGCTCGGCGCGCCGACCAACTCTGGCGCGCGGGCAGTCGTGGACGAGCCGTCGAGCGCGACGCGGAGGATCGGCGCGGCGCAGGCACTTTGCGCTGTCGAGCACACGCCGAGGATCACCGCGGACTCGTCGTTCGCAACGCCGATCTCGACAGCACCGCTGCTTGTTGAGACGAGGCGAATGGGCACTCGGGCGAAGCTCCGCGTGTCGTTCGTGGAACCGTACAGCAGCACCTCGCGCGATTCGTTCCCGGCCGTGCACGCGATGAAGCTCACCTCGCCGCGCACCGCGATCTTCGCGTCTCGGCAGCGTTGGTCGAGCTCGAGCGACGACGACGAGAGGGCCGCATCGAGCCTGCCGACCGCGAGCGACCAAAGGACGACTGGCTTGTCGGAGTCACAGCCATCGCAGGGTGCCTTCGTCATGGAGAGTTCGAAGTAGCGTCCTTCGATGATCGCGGCGCGCCCGTCGAGGATCGCATCGGCGCTCGGCCCTCGGCGCGGCGTGAACAACACCGGGTCGGCGACAGCAGTCCCGGCAGGCTCCGCTTCGTGGTGTGGGACGAGCACGCTGGCGTCCCGCGAAAGCTGCGCGTCAGATGAGACTCCACGGACGCGAACGCCACCGTCGTCGAGCTCGGTGAGGGCGTGCGCGCCGAAGCGGGGCGTGTCGAGCGATTGCCACGATGCCCCGCCGTCCGCGGACAAAGAAAGATGTTCGGGAAATGAAAGCGCGAGCAGGCGCCCGGAGGACGTGCCAGCGATCTCATGAACCGGGAGGGGAGTCGGCGCGGGATGCCACGCGGCGCCGTCGAACCGGAAGAGCTTGCCGAGCGCGTCGATCGCCACCAGTGCGCCCGAACGACCAGCAAACGCATGAATCGACGCTGGGCCGCGAGCAAGCAGCGTGAGCGCAGCGGTGGGTGACGATGCCTCGTAAACGGCGCCGCTCTCAGCCGCGAACAGCCAGCGATCCGGTGCCCACCGCACGCAATGGCGCAGCGCCTCCGGTGCACACGAGAGCGCGGCATCTGCGCCGACGCGACGCATCGCTGGCTCGATCTGCCCGGAAATCCACCGCTCGCCGAGCTCACCGACGAGCAGCCAGCTTCCGTCGTCGAGCCGGATGCGATCGTGGATTTCCCACGCTGGCGGGTGGTAGCGCCAACCGTGTTTCAGCGCCGACTCGGTGGCCACGGGCGCAGCTGCGAGCGAGACCGCGGCCACGAGCGGGTCCGCCCTGCGCGCGCAATTCGCCATGGCCGCAGCGACCGTGAGGCACGCGGCATCAGCGACGCGCAACCGTGCTCGACGCATCATCGTTCCGGCTACGCTAGCGCCGTCTGAAGTCCAGCGCGACGTGCCAGAAGAGCCAGCTTGCACCGAGGAGCATCAGGGCAATGCCGAGACCGCGTAGCTCTCCTTCGCGCACGATGAGGGAAGCTCCCGCGAGCCAGGAGCTTGCAATGACGAGCCCCGCGAGCACGCGGCGACCTAGGCGGTCGAACACCAAACGTTGGTCAACGTCATGCGTGCGAAGTGTGAGCCGCCCGAGCCTCAGGTCCTCCATCACTTCGCGCATTTGTTGCGGCAAATCGTATGCGGCGACGCTCAACCGCTCGGCTCCGCGCCAGAGATCGGCCGCGATGCGCTCGGGCGAGTAACGACGTCGCAGCAGTTCCGTAAAATAGGGCCGGGCTTCTTCGAACACGTCGAGGCCTGGGTCGATCTCCTTGCCGATCCCTTCGATGGTCATGATCGCTTTGCCCACCAGCAGGAAGTCCGCCGGGATCTCGAGGCCATACTTCGTTGCACCCTTGACAAGATCGCCGAGCATCATCGCGAGGTCGATGTCGCCGAGAGGCTTGCCAAGATACTTGTCCGCGAGCATCGCCACCTCGGCTCGGTACGCCCGCATATCAACCTTCTTGGTAGGCGTACCGATCGCATAGAGCGCGTCCGCGAGCGACTCGTAGTCTTTGCGAATCGCCGCGATCATCATGTCGATGGTCTTGTTTCGAAGCTCTGGCGACAGGCGTCCGACCATTCCGAGATCGACGAGAGCGAGCCGCGGCGCCTCTGGCGTTCCCATGATGAGGATGTTGCCGGGATGAGGATCCGCGTGAAAAAAACCGTCCTCGAAGATCATCTTGATGATGATCCCGGTTACAGCTTTGGCGATCGCCGGCCCCGCGAAGCCGCGCGTGCCGATGGCGTCGTAGACCTTCGCGCCGTCGAGATAGCTCATCGTGAGCACACGTTTGCTCGACGCTTCTTTGAAGATCTTTGGAAAGAGCGCGTGCGGATGGGACGCGAAATTGTCAGCGAAGCGCCTCGCGTTGTCCGCCTCGAGCGTGAAGTCGAGCTCGGCCGTGATGGCGGTGTCGAACTGCGCCACGAGTGCCGTCGGACAATAGATGTGAGACTCCGGAATCGTGCGCTCGACGAAGCGTGCGAGGTACTGCAAGAGTTCCACATCCCGCAAGACAGTCTCGGCGATCTTCGGTCGTTGCGCCTTCACCACGACGTCCTGGGGTCCATGGGCCGTCTTCAACGTGGCGCGATGGACCTGTGCGATCGAGGCAGCCGCCAGGGGAGTCTCATCGAAGCTCTCGTAGATTTCTGCCAGCGGAGCGCCGAGCGAGCTCTCGACCGTCGCGCGAATCTCATCGAATGAGAGCGGCGACACCTCATCCTGAAGCTTCTTGAGCTCGACGATCCATTCGGGAGGGAGCAGGTCGGGCCGGGTCGAGGCGATCTGGCCAAGCTTCACGAACGACGGGCCAAGATCCATCGCGACGAGTCGCACGCGCTCCGCAAGCGAGATGCGTCGTCGCTCGTCCTCGCCGCGCTTCGCCTCCGCGTCCGGCACCGCGGCGCTGTCGTCGATGCCGCTACTGTCCGGCTTTTTTGCTGACCGGGCGCCGAATCCGATTCGTTGCGCGAGGTCCGCGAAGCCGTGCCGCACGAGCACCACACAGATCTCCCTGAGTCGACCGATGTCGCGCACTGCGGAGAGCACCGAGGCCATGAGGGCGCCCGAAGATAGCGCGCTTGCCCGGGCCGGCGCTACCTTCGCCACGCCTGCGAGCGCAAGGCTCCGAGCTGCGGGTGACGCGGCTCAGCGAACGCGCACGATCGTGCCGGGATCGAAACGGCTAGGCAAGGCGGCGCTCCAGCCGGCGGGCACGTGCGGCCCCGTAAAGTGAAACAACCGGGCGGCGTCGTGCGGCGCAAGGTTCACGCAGCCGTGGCTCCGCTCGAATCCGAAGCGGCGATGCCAAAAGACCGCGTGAAGGCCGACTCCCTTCGAAAAAAACTGCACGTAGGGGACGTCTTCGATCCGGTAATAGCTGGCGGCGTTCTCGTTCTCGAGGTTGTCCATCACCGTGCTCACGAGCTTCACCCAAATTCGATGAACGCCTTTCGGTGTCTCGAATGGGTGGCCCGGCTTCTTTCCTTTTCCCGTCGAGACGAGGGTCGCAAACACCGGGCGCGCGCCCTCGTAGGCCACGAGAGTCTGCGTTGCGAGTTCGATGTCGAGCCACCGCGCACCGTGAGCAATTTCTTCTTCGTCGGGCGGCGGCGCGAGTGTCGGGCGGCGCACGTCACGCTCGCGCATCCACGTGTCGCCATCGATTCGCAGAAACGCGCCACCCCCAAGATTGGCACTTCGTTCCAGAACATCGACGCGTCGCAAGAGCGCGCCCACTCGTCCCGCCGCGACGAACGATGCACCCACTCTGCGGTAGTAGGGTGAGCGGTCCGCTATCACCCAGCCAAAGGGAATGAGCCCCGGCGGCGTCTCCACAATTTCTTCGCCGCGAAAGTCGCTCGGTTGAGCGTCACCGAAGTCGCGCATCGGCACCCACAGCCCGCGCCGCGTGTATCCGAATCGTTCACCGCCGACGATCCGCTCATGATCGACGGCGACGGCGAAGCCAGCCTCGAGGGTCATCGCTGGCTCGCCGAAGTCGACCTCGCCAAGACCCCGATATGCGAACGACCCACCAGGACCTGCAAAAAAATACCTGTACGGAAGGCCGTCGTGGCGCGCGAATACCGCGGGCTGCGCGGCATCGACGGGAAGATCCGCGATGTAGTCCGCGTGCTCGTCACAGAGCCACGCCTGCGGTCCGACGAGTAGCCACGCGCCTCTGCATCCGCCTCCGCGACGCGCGCCAAACAACGGCAAGCGCGCCGCAAGCGCCGCAGTTCCGCGCCGGAATGCCGCACCGTTCGGCTCTGCCATGATGGCTTGCTCGCCATTCTTGATGCGAACGCTCCGCGCGAACGATGGCACAAGCAAGTCCGACCAGGGCGGCGCGCCACGGTCGACGGCATTTTCATTTGCCGCCCCGCCGAGGGAGAAGAACATCGCGACAGCGACGGCGAGCGCGGCTGATCCGAATCGGCCGGTTGCCCGCGACACCGCTCGGGTCACTCCATCACGAAGCGAAGCTCGTGGTCGCAGATGCAGAAGACATCCCCGCTCACGATCGGCTTGCGCTGTAGACGCTGCCCGTTGAACTCGACGCCATTCGTCGAGCCCATGTCGACCATGAAGTACTGCCCATTGAGGCACTCGACCATCGCGTGTTGGCGCGAGACGTTCGCGTCTTTGATCGTCATGTCGCTCGACTGCTTGCCGCGCCCAATGATGAACCGGTCCTTGTTCACTTCATAGCGCGCGCCGCGGTAGTAGAGCATGAGCTTCCTGCCCGCATCGGGTCGAGGCTGCGGCGGGGGCGCCATCAGCGGGCTTGGCTGCCCACCGTATTGCGGCGGAGCGTTGAGCGGCGCGCCCATGCCCATGCCCATGCCCATGCCCATGCCCATGCCCATGCCCATGCCCATGCCCATGCCTGGCGGTCCCGGCGGTCCCGGTGGCGCAGGTGGTCCTGGCGGCGCGGGCGGCCCCGGCGCACGAAACGCGCCCGGCGACGGGGCACCTAGCATCGTCGCGATTGCGCCTGGCGGTGCGCCTGGTCGAGGCCCCATCGATCCGCCCGGAGGAGGCGGCATCGGCGGCATTCCAGGGCCCATTCCGCCCATCATCGGGGCCCCCATCATCGCGATCGGAGCCACGCCGGGTCGCATACCGGATTGCATTCCGCCCATCATCGGGCCGGCGGCCGTGGGCCCTCCTAGTCCCATTCCCATCCCAGTTGGCGGTCCGGGCGGCGGCGGTCCGGGCGGCGGCGGTCCGGGCGGCACTGCACCGCGCCCCGGCGCCATGCCCATTCCGGGAGGCATCGGTGGCCCCGGCGGCATCCCCATCGGCGGGCCCCCCAGCGCGCGCATTCCCATGCCGGGCGGCATCCCCATCCCCATCCCCTTCGGCGGTCCCGGCGGCCCGGGCGGCGCCATCATTCCCATCGGCGGTCCCGGCGGCCCCGGCGGCGCCATCATTCCCATCGGTCGGCCCGGCGGCCCCGGCGGCGCCATCATTCCCATGGGCCGGCCCGGCAGCATCGGTGCCCCAGGCGCTCCCGGCGGAGGCGGAGGCGCGACCGACCCCGGCCGACGGCCTCCGGGGTGAGGCGGAGGCTGGCCCATCTGGCCTCCCATTGGCTGGCCCGGCGGAGGCGCAGGCGCGTGCGGATATCCGGGCGCCTGAGGCGCGGCCCCGTACTGTGGAGCGCCCCCATACGGAGGCGCGGCCCCATACTCTGGCTGGCCTCCGGGCGGTGCACCCTCGCCAACGCCGTTCGGCATCGGTGTTCGACCGCCTTGCGTTCGCTGGCGCGCGTACTGCTTCATCGCGTCGTTGATCAGATAGTCCACCGAACACTCGAGGTTTCGTGCCATCTGTTCAAACGATTCCCACAGGACATCGCGGCACTGAAAGCTTCGTGGGCTCTTCTGATTCGGGTCGGCGCTCATCTTCGTTGGGCTCGCTTTCGCGTTTCGCTTGGCAGCGCTATCGCGCGATAAACACTCTCTTGGCGGCTCATGGTGCGCTAGGCGCCGGTCGTGCTTCCGGCTTCGGAGGGGCATCCTTCGGGGCGGCCGCTTTCGGTGCTTCGTCCGTTTGCGCCACCTTCGGAACCACGCAGTAGGTAACGAACTCTCCGAGGGTTTCGACGAGCTTCTTTTCTTCCTTCTTGTCAGCCCCGACGACGATGCACTCCCAGCTACAGTCGGCCTTTTCGTCGCATTTCGGGACCTTCGTTTTGTCCGCGATGAACTCATTCACCGCGGGCAAATCCTTCTTCGTCCCGTACACGAGGTAATACGCCAAGGCTGTGATGCGCGCATGGACCTTGCCCTCTTTCATGTGCGGCGCGAGGCGAGCAAGTGGCGGCTGCCCGGGTTTTGCCGGGTCCGTCGGGCGTAGCTCGCCGAGATACGCCGCGAGAGTGCGGGCCTCGGGGAGGTTGAAGTTCTTCGTCGCTCGCTCGCTGAACTCCTTCATGAACTCGTCGAGGTGTTCGACCTTCGACATCTGAAGGATCGCCGAGCCGGCCGCGCGCCGCACTTTCCAGTTTTCGGTGTCGAAGATTTGGTACAGCGGTTTCGCGACGACCTCGCGCGGAAGCTGCTTCAAGTGGCGGAACGCGATGTCCACCAGATCAAGTGGCGTCTCGCTTGCCCTGGCGATCGCAACGAGTCGCTCGATGTCCTTCGTACTCTTCTTATCGATGTGCCCCTCGAGCGCCGCGAGCGCGGACTGCCGCACTTTCAGCGGCGCACCCTTGTCGGCAGCGACCCGAAGGCATTTATCGACTACCGCGGCCCCACCCACTTTTTTCATCGCGCCGTACACGCGCATGAGCACTTCGAGCTGGTAGTTCTCGAGCTGCCCCTCAAACTGCTTGCCGTCGGGCTTGAGCCCCGCAGTGTCGTTGGCGGCAGCAATTGCGGGTGCCTGCTCTTTGCGCCAGTCCGCCGAGCCGATCTTGTCCACGAGCTTGACGAACTGTGTGCCCGCCTCCGCGTTCGTCGCAGGCGTGCCGATGCGGGACACCAGGTCCGCCACTTTGCCGAGATTTCCGAGGCTCGTCTTCGCAATGAGCCCGGGCAGTCCCTCCACCGAGGTCGCCCCGATGTGCCGCAGCATCTGCTCCATTCCAAACATTTGAGTCTGGTCGCCGAGCCGGCGT
This sequence comes from Myxococcales bacterium, assembly GCA_009692485.1. GTDB lineage: Bacteria > Myxococcota_A > Polyangia > Polyangiales > Polyangiaceae > SYFR01. The sequence continues at coordinate 19,627 of SHZB01000026.1, read as the reverse complement.
TCGAAGTCCGCCAGCGCCCAATCCCTCAGCGCGTCGTGGAGCTGCTGCCGAAGCCCAGCGTCCGTCAGGATCTGCGTTGCCTCGTACGTCAGCATCATGAACGCCGCGTCCTTGTATTGGAACGACGGGTCCGCAGCCAAGAGCCCGCCCTGCACCGGCGCCGGCACCTCCCTCCGAAGCGCTTCAATCATGCGCGGAACCAGCTCCTTCAGTAACGCGTCACGCGATTCCGGCGAGAGGTTCGCGGTTTGGCACGGCTCGTTTGTCTTGCGCTCGAGCCACGCCGGGTCACACGTGAGCGTGCCCTTCACAAGGCGCTCGATGCCCACACGTTGGCCTTTTCGCGGCTTCATCTCGATGAGGGAGATCGCCGCGCTGAGCCGAAGATCGTGGGGATACTTGTTGTAGAGCACAACGGCCGAGAGCCGCTTCGGCCCCTCGAGCGTCGTCTCCCACCGGTCGAGGTCGGAATCCTTCACGGCGCAGCCGGCCGCTACGCTAATGACGCCTGCCGCGATTCCGACGCGAGCGAGACCACTTAAACGGGCGAACGATTGGCGCGGAATTGTGCGGTTCATCGGGACAAGGGGGGTTCGGACGCGGGGGATGCTACCCCTCGCGCGGCTCAGAATGGAAGAAAATCACGCGTAATTTCGGCGTCGATTGGGGACCCGTGGACGTCCTCGGCTCAGAGCCTCGGTCGTGCGCCCCGTGCCTGCCGGTCGAACCCTCAATCCGAAGCTATTAGTTTGTCCGCGGCTTCCGCAAGAGGGTATGCCGCGCCTGTAGGTTCGTGTAGGCATGACATTTTCTTTCGTTGGGATCCGTAGTCTGTGGTCTGGAGCTGGCGACGACGCTGCATCCGATGAGCGCACGTCCGCCGTCCCGAGCGAGGAGTGCCGCGCGCGGACCAGCCCTGTGTCACGCGGGAGCGGCCTCACACCTGTCGCGGCGCGCACGACCCGCCGAACCTACGCCCGCGAAGCCGGCGCGTTGTCCTTGATCGCGCTCGGGCTCTATTTGCTGCTCGCGCTAGCGTCGTATGAAGCAGATCCGCTGCGACCCGAGGTCGTCGGACCGAATTGGGTGGGCCCCGTCGGCGAGGTTTTGGCGCGCACGCTCACCCGGCTCGTCGGGGTCATCGCGTGGCTGATTCCGCTCGAGATCATGCTCTTGTCGCAGCCCTTGCTCGCGGACGAGAGGCTCGTGCTGCGGGTGACGCGCGTGAGCGGCGACGTGCTCGTCGTGGTCGTGCTCGCGGCGCTCACCCACATCGCAACTCCCGACGCGACGAGCTTCGGCGCCATGCCCAGCAGCGGCTTCGTCGGCGACCTGTTCGGCAGCGTGATGCGCGGACTCTTTTCGACCGTGGGCTCCTTCCTCATCGGCGGCACGGTGGTCGCGCTCATTCTTGTCGAACGCGCCACATTCTCATTCATCGCCGCAATGCAGGCGCTTCGTGCGCGCGGCGACGCGTTCGCAGGCAAGACGCGGGGCGGCGTCGAGCGACTCGCCAGCGCATGGGGCCACGCTCGAACGGCGGCACGCGAGCTCCACGAAGCCGATCGACGCGCGAACGAGCCGCTGATCGTGACGAGTCCCGAACAAGCCGACGCGATCTTGGCAGCCTATGCCGACGACGACGGCTCGGGCGCTGCGGCGATGCTCCCGGTCATCGAAGCGAAGGGCCGCGTGGGCGCAATTCTGGCCGTCGAGCACGCCCCCACCGAGCTATCCGCTCGCGTCAACACGAATCGGCAGCATGCCACGCAATGCAGCGCAGTGAGCAGCACCGAGGCCACGCCGAGCGGCCCCGTTCTCGTCGCGGCGAGAATAAACCAGCCTGCCGACCATGCACCCGTCGCGAGGTCCGGCGCCGCCTCCGTGATCGCCGAGGCTGCCGCGCGCGCCGAGCGCGACTCCGCCGATGCTCCAACACCGATCGACGTGGCGGCCATCGTGGTCGCGCTCGAGGCCACCACGCCGGGCGCAGCGGCCACTCGGTCCCGCAAGGCCGCGCCCTCAGACTTGGGCCTCGTCAATACCAAATCTGCGACCAAACCTGCGACCAAGCCAAGCGCCCAAAAACCGCCCGATGGACCGATCATCATGGACACCTCCGGCGCCGCGAAGACCGAGCGCGCACGACGGCTACCCATGACTTCGGGCGACTCAAAGTATCGCTTTCCGACGACGGAAATGCTCGATCCGCCCATCGCAGAAGTCGGCGCGCTCAGCCGCGAACAGCTGCAAGTGACCGCGCGCAAGCTCGAGAGCGTGCTCGCCGACTACAAGGTCTCGGGCACGGTTCAGGAAATCTGGCCAGGCCCCACGGTGACGATGTTCGAGGTCGCGCCCGCGGCAGGCACGAAGGTCTCGAAGGTCGCGGGGCTCGCCGCGGATCTCGCGCTCGGGCTCTCTTGTCCGGTGCGGATCATCGCGCCGCTACCGGGAAAGAACCGCATCGGCTTCGAGATGCCGAACGAGAAGCGACTCAGCGTGAACTTGCGTCAGCTCGTCGAGAGTCGCGAATTCGCGGAGCTCAATGCGCCGCTCCCTTGCGTGCTCGGGCGCGACGGCATCGGACGCCCCGTGTTCGCAGATCTCGCGGAAATGCCGCACATGATCGTCGCCGGTGCCACCGGTCAAGGCAAGAGCGTAGGGCTCAACGTCATCCTCACGAGCCTCCTGTTTCGCAAGACGCCGGACGAGCTGCGTCTGCTCATGATCGATCCGAAAGTCGTCGAGCTCGCGCCCTTCGATCGCATTCCACACCTGCTCTTGCCGGTCGTCACGGACATGAAGCAAGCGACCAACGCGCTGAAGTGGGCGGTCGACGAGATGGAGCGGCGCTACCAGTTGTTCGTCGGCCCCGGCGTTCGCAACATCGGTGGCTACAACCAGTGGGTCCGCGACGTGCGCGCTGGCAAGCTTCCGCGCCCGCCTAGTCCACGCATGGTGGAGGCGATCGCGCCCGACGGCTCGAACATGGAGGTGCCTGCCGCGAGCGATGGCAGCGACGCCGAGCTGCCCACGACGCTTCCGTACATCGTCATCGTGGTCGACGAGTTTGCGGACTTGATGCTCCAGCAGGGTAAAGAGGTCGAGGCACCCGTAGCCCGCCTCGCCGCCAAGGCACGCGCCGCCGGCATGCACGTCATCCTCGCGACCCAGCGCCCGAGCGTCGACGTCATCACCGGCGTGATCAAGTCGAATTTCCCGACCCGCATCGCATTTCGAGTCTCGCAGACCGTGGACAGTCGCACGATCCTCGATCAGCAGGGCGCCGAGTGCCTGCTCGGCAAAGGCGACATGCTCGTAAAGCTGAATGGCGCCATCGATCTGCGGCGCGTTCAAGGGCCGTTCATCTCCGACGACGAAGTGAGGCGCGTCACCGACCATCTGCGAACCCAAGGCGAGCCGGTCTACGACGAGACCATCGTGCGCGCGCGCGACGACGAAGAAGGCGGCGCGGACCCCGGCGATGCCGAGCGAGACCCCATGTACGATCTCGCCGTGCGGGTCGTCGCCGAGACGCAGAAGTGCACCGTTTCGTGGATTCAGCGCAAGCTCGGAATTGGCTACAACCGCGCTGCCAAGATCGTAGAGACGATGGAAAAACGCGGAGTCGTCGGGCCCGGCATTGGCACCAAGCCGCGTGAAGTGCTCATTAGCGCCGCGTAGTCGCGCTTCGCTCCGTGGGCGCTAACTGCCAATTGAGCGCGCTCCGCACCGGGCGCTAACTGCCAATTAGCGTGCACCGCGCCATGGCCTGAGATTGGCAATCAATTCTGGCGCCACACCAGACCGGTGTGCTGTGAGATTGGCAATTAGTTTTTGCGCCACACCAGATCGGTGTTGCCCCACGCACCGGCAAAGCGCAGCCCGAACCAATCGGCGTGCTCGGAGATCGTCGGGCGGCCGTCGGGCGTTCGCGTCGGAAAGCGCAGTCGAAACCCGCTGCGCCACACGGAGTTGTAGGGGTAATAGCGGCGCTCGAGCACGCGAGTTTGTTTGACGGCTTCAATCTGCGCCGGAGCGATCTCGCTGCCGGTCGAGTCGATGAGCCGCACGATCCACGGGCTGTCCGCGCGGGTGAGGTCATTCTCTTTGTGGCGCCCTCCGTAAAGCGCAACGAAGAGCTCGTGCGTGTCGCGCGTCTCTGCGAGCTCGCCCTTCAGCAGCTCTTCCCGCTGCGGGATCGTAAGTCGGTAGTCCTGTGCGTAGCGAATCACGTAGGCCCAGCGAAAATCCCACGACTCGAAGGTGGCAGTCACGGTCAGGGCGCGCGTGAGCTCGTCGAACAGAAAGAGGCTCTCGTCCCGCGTCCAGCGGTCGAGCACTGCCGCGTAGTCCGTCGCTACGTATTCGCGTGGCCCCCGTGCGAGGCTCACCGTGGGTGCCGCACAGCCGCCCGCGAGCGCCGCCACGAGCGCCGCCCCCGCCAAGCTGCCGCCGAGGCGAGCTGCGCCACTGAACGAGGATATCCGCGGTCGGCAATTGCCCATTACCAGCTCACCGGAAACAACACCGCGTACACGCCGTCGCCCTCGTGCAAGCGCTCGCTCGCCCGCTGAATCACCACGATTCGCTGATTCTTCAAGGCGCAGATGTGCGCGCCGCCTCGATTTGCGACGTAGATCTCGTCGTGCTCGGCCGCGAGCGCCGTCGCGTCGACCCACTCGGCTCGCTCTTTCACATAGCGCACGGCAGCGTTGTTCGGCTTCGGAACGTCGCCGCGTGCGTACGCCCCGATCGCCTTCTTGGCGTGCTCCCGCTCGGCGCTGCGATCCTGTGGGATCGCCGCGAGCGCGATGCGCGCCGGCAGATCGCCGGGGCTTGCCTCTTCGCTCGGCACTCGCCTCGTGCGAAGGAGCGTCACCTCCTCGACGAAGGCGCCTCCCTTCACGACGTAACCATCGCCCATGAAGCGGCCGTCACCCGACTGCGTCACGGGACTCCACGGCACGCAGGCATCGAACTCTTTCAGCACTTCACACGGACCCGCGGGCGGCTCTGCGCCACACTTGAACGCGCGCTTCAAGGCATCGACGTCGAGGCGCTCGGGCTTGCGCGGGGGAGCCAGGGTCGGACGCGCCACCGTCGCGGTCGACACGACGCCTGCCGTCGAGGTCACTCGCGCGGACTCTGCCCCAGCGACGGGCGTCGCGGCATCGTCAGCCTTGCACGCGACCCCGGTGAACGCCGCTGCGACCGCTGCGCTCATAGCCAATCTCGCGCGCGAATCGAGCATGCGCCCCGCACCCTGCTAGCGCAGAAGCTCGCGGTCAAGGCGCTGGGCGGACGCCACGCAGCGCAGAGGCCGCAATTGATTGGGTCCTTCGCAGCGCAGAGGCCACACTCGACGGGAGCCTTCGCCGCACGCTACGGGGGCGCTCGCAGCACGTCACTGTCGCAGCGCAGCACTGTCGCAGCGCAGCAGGCTCGCCGCGCGTCACTCGATCGGTCGCGCAGACGCGTGCATCGTGACCACGCGGATCGGACGCGCCCCGAGATCGGCCACGTCGAAGCTCATGCCAGCGCCGACGCGGCTCGCTCCGCCACCTGGCATCTTCATCGATGAGGTCACGCGCACGGTCACGAGCGCACCCTTGTCGTAGCTCGCGCGCATCGTGAAACTCCGCGCCTTCAGCAGCGCCTGCGATTTGCTCTGCACCGACTGCCATGCCGCCCCGTCGCCGCCGGAGCTGGACAACAGCGCGACATTCGTCACCTTGCCGCTCGGCGCCAGGGTCACGACGAAGCGCGCGTTGCACTCGTCCGGCGTCTCGGCGGCGCGCACCTGGTCACGCAAGACCGCGCCGATCGCGCTCGCCGCGGGCAAGTCGAGGCCGAGGTCGGCGTCTCGCTGCCGGAGCTCTCCGTCGATCGCGCGCCTGGCCTGCTCTTGGTCGTACTCGCGCTTACGCGTCTTCGTCGGTGCCGGTTCGCGCGGGCCAGAATCCGGCGGCGGCAGCATCCCCGGCAAGAGCGGAAGACCCGAGAAACCCGCTGATCCGAGGCCATCGTGCTCGGGCGCGTGCTTCATCGGATCGGCGTCATGGTCCAGCGGCGGTTCCGCATCGAAGGTCGTCTCGCTGTCCTTCGGGCCCTCGAAAATCGGCGGCTCATTCTCGCGATCCTCGGCGCGCACCTGCTGATCGCGGCGCTCGTCCCGCTTGTCGCGCAGCGGAGCGGCCGGCACCGCGCTGCCCTCTCCGGCTGGCTCTCGTTCGCGCTCCTCGTCGGGCGTCATCACTCGCTCGAGCGCGACGTCGATCTCGAGCTCTGCGGCGATCATCGCGCTCTTTCCGGCGAGTGGGCGTGACAGCGTGACCGGAGCTATCGCAGCCGCGACCGGCAGCGCAAGATGCAGCACCGCGGCGGCGACCAAGCAGCGCCCCTCCATGCTCAGCACCGGCGAGCCCTCGACACGCTCAGTGCCCCCCGCCGTGCGTCGGCGGCGCACACGGGAGCGCCATCAGTTCCGCCTTCTGCTCGGCCAAGTGCCACGGAAGCTCCGCGTACACGTCATCGAAGAGGCTCGCGCGCTCGGGCGGACCATGCGCCTCGGCCTCGGTGATGGCCGCGCTGATCTCCGCTGTGAGCTCGTGCTCCAGGAGCTCGTCACGCTCGTCGTCGAGCAAGCCCGAGTACACCAGGTGGGCTCGCAGACGCGCCAGCGGATCGCGCGCCGCCCAAGCGTCGACCTCGTCTTGGCTGCGATAGCGGCTTGGATCGTCGCTCGTCGAGTGCGCCCCGATTCGATACGTGAGCGCCTCGATGAAGGTCGGTCCTTCGCCCCGCCGCGCCCGCGCGAGCGCCTGTGACACAGCGTGATACATCGCCAACACGTCGTTGCCGTCGACCCGCAGCGACGGCACGCCGTACGCGCGCCCCTTGATCGCGTAGGTCGCGCTCGCCGTCTGTCGATCTGGCCGCACGCTGATCGCGAACTGATTGTTCTGGCAAACGATGACGCACGGCACCTTGTACACGCCCGCAAAATTGAGCGCGTTGTGGAAGTCGGGCTCGCTCGTGCCGCCGTCGCCGATGAAGCCCACCGTCGCCACGTCGCGATCACCGCGCAGCCGGGCCGCCCAGGCAACCCCCACCGCTTGCGGAAGCTGCGTGGCGATGCAGCTCGACCACGACACCTGCTTGACCGCGCGCGAGCTCATGTGCGACGGCATCTGCCGCCCCTTGAGGATGTCGCCCCGATTGCCGAACACCTGACAAAGATAGGGCGCGAGCGGCATTCCGCGCACGAGCATGATCGAACTCTCGCGCAGCGCCGGAAACACCCAGTCTTGCTCCGTGACGGCGAGCCCCGTTCCGATCGGAGTCGCCTCTTGCCCGGTGCACGCCCCGTAGAACCCGACGCGCCCCTGCCGTTGCAGCAAGATCATTCGCGCGTCGAGCAGCCGCAGGAGCTTGATATAGCGATAGGCACGCAGCCCCAGCGTCGGCAAAATCGCGGGCTCGCTCACCAGCCGCGCAGAGCCGTCGTCGCACAAGACCTGATAGAGGCCGAGCTCCGGCGGCAGATCGGCGGCCAAATCGCGCGGTGGAAGCACGACCCCGCTTCCATGGGCGGCGGACATATCGCGCGTCCATAGCGCACTTCATCCCGAACCGCAGCTTTGGCGCGACACTTCGGCGCGACCCTTCGACGCACTTCGACGCGACCCTTCGGCGTACTTCGACGCGACCCTTCGGCGCATTTCGACGCCACTCCGGGGACCGCCGCTCTTTGCCCTATTCTCCGGCGATCGGGTAACGCGGCGCCAGATCGACCGGCACACTCGCGGTCGCACGGCGCACGGCTTCGATCGGCGGGGTCGGCACCCCGTACTTGTCGAGCAGCGCGCCCGCGGCGGCTTTGTCCCCGCGGTATTGCACCACGCAAATATCGCGCACGAGCTCCGTGATCGAGTGCTCGAGCCGGTCGAGATCGACCGTGAGCCGACCGCTGGCGGGATCGAAAGTCGCCGCCTTCTCTTCGATGAAACGGTTGATCTGCATCGCCGCGCCCCGGCCGTGTGCCTCGACTCCGAATCGCACGCTGCGAAACAGCCCGGCGAAATACGTCACCAGGATCTGGCCGCGCATCGCCTCCGGCAGCACCTTCTTCTTGACGAGGAAGAGCACGTTGTAGGCGCCCATCACGTCGGCCTTGGCCTCCTCGAGCGCAGACGCGTGCTCCTCGAGCGCGGCGTTCACGTCCACCTCTTTGCCGTCCTTCTTGGCCTTTGCGGGCCCAAGGCTGTGGCTCAACTCGTGGAACAACACCTCGTTGAAGAAGGCCTCGGCGGTGAGGAGCGGGAGCTGTTCGGGCGTGAGAATGCGCTCTCCGATCGGCCTCATGATCGCGGCAAATTTGGTCTCGATCACGTTGCGAAGGAGGACCTTCTTCGCGCCCTTCTCTTTGCGAACACGCTCATCGTTCGGCAAGTTGAAGGCGATGGTCATGATGCCGCGCCGCGCGTCGCCCGAGGCGTAGACGAGATCCACGACGCGGATCGGGCTCTCTTTGCCGCCGGCGGGACGGAGCTCGGCGTCGACGGGCAAATTCTTCTGCATGTCACCGAGCAAGGACTTGTAGTGCGCGAGCTGCTTCGAGGCCTCCGGATCGGCCACCGTCACGAACGCCTCGAAGGACGCCTTCTGACCCTTGAGTTCGTCCTCGTACGTCTCGTAAGGGCCAATCGTCACCTCGACGGCGCTGTCCAGATCCATCCAGTCTTTGTCCGATCGGTAATAGTCGTCGGACAGAAACGCCGCGGCGCGCGACTCGAGGAAGCGCGAGAGTGACCGGTTCTGCGTGAGCTTGCCCGCCTCCCGGAGCTTGCCCGCGGCTGGCTCGAGCCATTGCTGATAGGCCTTTGAATAGGGAATCGCCGTCAGCTCGGCGCCGTTTCGCTGAACGACCGTGAACAGTCCGAGCAGCGCCTTCTCCGCGTCGGGATGCGCCTTGATATAGAGGTCAAGCTCCGCGACGCTGAGATCTTCGGGATAGAAGCCGCCGCCCTTCGGCTTCGGCACGTCGATCGCGAACGCGTGATGGTCGAGGCGATCCCAGGGTCCACGCATGAGGCGCCAATAATGAAGCTTGCTCTTGCCAGGCGCGCTCGTGTCACGAAGCAAGCGCTGCTCTACCTCCGGGTTGTGCGCGTACGACTGCCGGTCGTAGATCGGCACGAGCAAGCGCGCGGCCTCGATCAGCACGGCGAGGGCCTGCTTCTCGCGCTCGGGCAAATGCGAGAGCTTCGCCTCCACGGTCACCGGCACGAACTGTCCAATGCGCCGCTTCAGCTCGGTGTGCGCCTCTGCCAGCGCGTCCCGAGGCGGCTGCGCGAAGGGGTCCGAGAGGCCGCTCGCGTGGAGCGGTGGCGGTGCCGGAAGGTGCGGAGCCGGTGGTGGCGCGTAGGCCGAGGACGAGCAACCAAGGAGCGCGGCCGCGGCGACGATGAGCGGTGCTGCGACGCCAGCAAGCGATTCCAAAGTCTTGAGTCGAGTCGTGCAGGATGTCAGCGAGTGCATGATTCACCTCGTGGCAGTTACGAACCGCTCGGTAGCACCGGCAGTTACGAACCGCTCGGTAGCACCGATCCACGGTCGCGAGGGTTGGCGCGACGGCCCAAGTGGACAGTCGGGGGCCATAGGTCTTTCGAAGCTGCAAAAACAGCTCCGGGAGGCGGGTACGCGGCTCGACCGAAGGCGTGGGCACGCGGGAAGAGAGGTTGAGCCCAGTGATCCGGAGCCTGAACCTGCGGGTGCGACGGGTGATTTGCCGTTTGTGCGAGCGCGAGACAAACCGCTCCCTTCGCGCGAGCGGTCGAAGGCCGCGTGAGCGTGAGCCAGGTGCAGAGCCTGCCCCCGCGAAGGCGGGGGTTATCGAAGCTCAGCGCGGGAGCGGCCTACGGTGTGAACGGCTCAGACCGTGAACAAAAGGTCGAGCTGCAGGGCCAGCGGTGGCGGGCGCATCGGTGGGGCTCTTGGTGCCAAGCCGTGCTCGGCCAGGAGTCGCGCGATCGCCTCAGTCGCGCGGCCGGGTACGATCGGCGATGCCATGGACTCGGGCATTGCCGTTTATTTACCAAGGTCTATTTCCCCCTCGATCCGAAAGATTCGAGGCACTAGTCTCGCTTTCGCACGTGTCCCGCGCGGCGTTCCTCGTCTGTTTTCTGATCTGTTCTTCGAGCGTGCCCAACGCGCACGCCGAGGATGACGATGATGATGAGGACGAGAGCGCCATCGCCGCGGACGCTGAGACGCCCATCGCCGAGCCCGCTGCGACGCCCATCGCCGAGCCCGCTGCGACGCCGACGGCCGCTCCCGCGAAGAGCGCCACTGCGACGCCGACGGCCGCTCCCGCGAAGAGCGCCGCTGCGATGCCCGTGGTCGCTCCCGCGAAGAGCGCCGTAGCGATGAAGGCGCTGGCTGGCGACGGAAGCGAAGCGCGGCCGCCCTTGCCCGCAATCGCACCCGATGCGATGCCGCTCGCTCCTCCGGGACTCGATGTCGGCGTGGGCCTCGCGTGGGTGAGCCGTCCGATTTCAAACGGGCTCGTGACGACCGACGCGAGCTACGCGGCAGCACCCGGATTCGCCGTGCGGCTCGATTGGCCGATCGTCTCGTGGCTGCGATTTCACCCCTATTTCGTATGGGCACGGCACGACGTTAGCGTCGCACCAGGGGCGCTTACGACCGCGAGCGCGACCTCGATCGCCGCGGACGCTGTGGTGGCGCCGCTCACGGCCACGACCTTCGCGTTTGGTGCCCGGGTCGCGCCGACCTTCGAGTTCTCGCCGCGATGGCGCGCATGGATCGCCGCCGGCGTCGGCTACGGAAGAATCGGAATTTCACACGCCGACATCGTCGATTCCGATGGCGGCACGTACACGTTGCGATCGCGCGACGGCGTCTTCGTCGAAGCACCGCTCGCGGCCGGTGTCGCCTTCGAGCTGATTCCGCGCTGGCTTGCGGTGTTCGCTGAGACGAGCGGCGCGCCGGTCTTCGGCCAATCGGGCGCAGCCCACGAGAGCGTTCAAGCCGTCGATGCCGATGGCGCGCTGCGCGAGGTCGGTCCGCTCGGCGCGTTCGAGGCGAGCTTCGTTCAGTCGATCGGACTGTCGCTGATTCTCTAGCCGCGTGCCGTCGCATGAAGACACCCGATGCCGCCGCGCTGAAGAAGCGTGCCCGCGCGATGCTCCTCGCGATGACCGAGCGTGAGCACTGGATCTACGCGCTCGTGCGTGACGAGGGCACCTTCGACAAGGCGCTCCTTGTGCTGCAACACGCGGGTGTTCCACGCGCAGAGTCCGCGGCCGGTGGCAGCGTCGTGCGCTTCGGCACCGAGGAGTCGGGCGCGTCGTTCGTCGTCTACGATGCCGCGCCGCTCGGCGTCGTCCTCTTGGAGGGCTCGGGTGCGGGCGCACCAGAGGCGCTCGGCAAGGTGCTCGAAGCGACTGGGTTCTTGCCGCAGTCCGAGCTCTGGCGACGCGCGCTCGACGTCGGCGATGCCGCGTTCGCGAGCCGCGCGGTCCGAACGCTGGCGCACATGATGGTCGCCTGGGACGCCGACTTCCACGACCTGTTCATCTTGCACCTCGCGAGCCCCGACGCGATCGCGCGGCATGAGGCGACAGTCGCCATCACCCTCGCGTCGCTCGTCGCCCGCGATGCCGAACCCGGGCTCGAATTGCTCGAAGAGGGCCTCGAGCGCGAGCCGTTCCCGAAGCTCTGCGAGACGATGCGCGAGGCCATGGAGGTGCTGCGCGCCTACGCCGGAAAACCCGTAGATCTCAGCATTCTTCCGCTTGGCAAGAAGACCCCTACGAGCTGACTTCGCGCGCCCACAGCGAGAGCGCAAGGATGCCGATTGACGAGCCGCGACGCAGCGATGACGATGAAGTTGGCAAAGGCCCGAGGTCCCAATGGCGCATTACGTTCGACTCTGCCGCTTTACCGAGAAGGGCCTCAAACAGCTCGACAAACCCGGCGAGTTGTTCGCGCTCATTCGTAGACAAGTCGAGGCCTGCGGCTGCAAGCTCGAGACGGCCTACATCACGCTCGGCGTCTACGATTTCGTCGCGGTCATCGAGGCTCCAAGCGAAGACGCGATGAAGAAATACGCGCAAGAGGTCCAGAAGCTTGACCTCTATACCGTGAAGACCCTCACTGCCTTTCCGGCGGACAGCTTCGTGCAATGGGCCGCGGGCGCCTTCAGCCCCTTCCTTTCCTATTGGATGCAGCAGCGCGGGCGTCCGACGCGCTAGTTGCCAATGCCGAGAGTGGCGTCAGAGAAGACCGCGCGCCAAGGTGCCGAGTGACACGCGGAGCGGTCATCGTCATTGGCATCTTCGACGGCGTGCATCGCGGACATCAAGCCGTCCTCGAAGCGGGTGCACGACTCGCTCGCGCACGGGGATTCGCGCAGACGCTCTTGACCTTTGAGCCGCACCCGGCGGTGACGCTAGGGCGGGAGCCGCCGCCGCTCTTGACCGCGCCCGAGCGCAAGCGCGAGCTGTTGCTGCGGTCGTGCCCGGAGCTCAACATCGTGGTGCGCGCCTTCGACAGTGCGTTCTCCGCGCAATCCCCTGAGGAATTTGCAGAGCGCGTCTTGGCGCGGGAGCTCGATGCTCGCCTCGTGATGGTGGGCCACAATTTCCGCTTCGGACGTGGGCGGACGGGCGGCCTCGACGAGCTTGTGGCGCTGGGTGCACGGCTAGGTTTCGAGGCCCTCGCCGAGCCGCTCGTGTCGGACGAGAGCGGAGCATGGTCGAGCACGCGGCTCCGTGAGCTCATCGCAACTGGCGACGTCGGACGCGCGATGCAACTGCTCGGGCGACCCCATATGGTCTCGGGCACGGTCGTTCACGGAGAGCGGCGCGGGCACGCCTTCGGATTCCCGACTTGCAATCTCGCCGCAGTAGCGGAGGCGCTACCTGCCGATGGCGTCTATGCGATAGTCGTGGACCGCGTCGTGGGGGGCGTCGCCAGCGCGCTGGCCAAGGGAGTATGCAACATCGGAGTTCGGCCCACGATCGGGGATCGGAAGACCCCATTGCTGGAGGCGCACCTCTTCGACATCTGCGAAGATCTCTACGACGCAAAGTTTCGCGTGCACTTCATCGAGCATCTACGCCCAGAGCAGCGCTTCGGGAGCCTCGAGCAGCTGCGCGACCAAATTGCCAAGGACAGCACGGCCGCACGAATTGCGTTGTCCGCGTGGGAGCCGGACGAGGCCATCCGGGGCGCGTGGGCATGAGCGCGTGAAGTTGCGTTTGCGACCGGGGCTGTCGGGGCCCCCGTCGCTACCGCTGTTTTCGTAGCTATCCGCCGCGCCGCGCGCCGTCGCGTTAGGGATTGCAGAGCAAATTCGTGAGGCCCGTGCAGGAGCTCGCGAAGCCGTAGGACGTGGGGCCCAACACTTGATTGCAGTCCTTCAGCTCGATGAGACCGCCCTCGTAATAGAGCGACGACATGTTTCCGCTCTCGTGCACCGTGAAGCTTTTCGCGCTGGAATAACCGCCCAGTTTGCACCACCAGTTGGAGAACTGGGCATGGTTGGCTGAGCAGTTTCCGCCCGCGAAAGCCTGGGGTTTGGCCTTGGCGCATGCCGTCTGCAGCGCACAGGCGCCGTTCACTTCGGGATCCCCATTCTTGCACGCAAGGCATTTGCCGCCCGTGCACTTCTGGTTATTGGGGCATAGGACATCGCATTGACCGCAATGGGCCGGATTGGTCTGCAAGTCGACGCAGGAGCTGTTGCACTTGGTCTGGCCGGCCTGGCAGATCTGCGCGCACAAGCTGTTTTCACAGAATTCGCTGGGGCCGCAAGCCTTGTTGCAGGCGCCGCAATGCTTGGGATCATTCTTGGGGTTGACGCAGCTCTGGCCGCACTCGAGCGAGCCGCCCACGCACTCGAGTCCGCAGCTGCCGGCAGAGCACACCTCGCCGTTGAGGCAGGCTTTCCCGCACACTCCGCAGTGCCCCGGATCATTCTGCAAGTTCACGCAGGCGTCGCCGCACTTGGAGGTGCCGCCGCCGCAGTCGAGCGCGCAGTGTTCGTTCGAGCACAGCTCGCCAGGAGCGCAGAGCTGACCGCAGCCGCCGCAGTTCTTCGGATCGGTGTCGGTGTTGACGCACTCGAGGCCGCACTTGGAGGTGCCGCCGACGCAGACGAGGCTACACAGGCTCGCCGAGCAAACTTCGCCGGAGGAACACGCGCTTCCGCAGCCGCCGCAGTTCTCGACATCGAGCGTGGTGTCGACGCATTCGTTGCCGCACTTGGAGGTTCCGCCAACGCATTCGAGCGCGCACTGGCCCTTGGAGCAGACCTCGCCATCGTTGCAGCCGAGGCCGCAGCCGCCGCAATTTTCGGGATCGCTCGGCGTGGCGACGCAGAGATCTCCACACTTGGTCGAGCCACCGAGGCACTCGACCGCGCACTTGCCCACGCTGCAAACCTGCCCCGTCGGGCAAGCAATGCCGCAGCCGCCGCAGTTGGCGGGATCGAAGGCGGCCTCGACACAGGTGCCGTCGCAATCGAGCAGCGGAGCCGCGCAGGCTTCTGGTGCGGTCCCCGTGGATGCGCCCGAAGTCCCCGCGATTTGCGCCGGATCACCGCCGCTGCACGCGCCGACGAAGAATGTCGACATGCCGATGCTGACGGCTCCGATTGCACAAACCAAGCTGAACGAGCGAATGAACAGACTCACGGTGTCGTCCTCGATAGATCGGCACAAGCTAATCAGATATCGGCGCGAGGCGTCCGACTTTAGCGACCCGCGCGGATGCCGACTCTTCCGGCCTCGCCGCTTGCGCCATTCGTCCCACGCGCACCGGCGGCGCCATTCGTTCCCGTCGTGCCGGCGCTGCCGCCCGACACGTAATGGGAGCGCCCCTGCGAGTCGGTGCAGGACGTGCCGCTTCCGCCCGTGCCGCCCGTGCCGCCAGTGCCCCCGCGACCGCCATCTCCGCCTGGCCCGCCGTCGCCGCCTGCGCTGTGGACGATTCGCGCCGCAATATCGGACACTCCGCTACAGGCATTCGACGCGCAGCTCACCATCACGACCACGTCGCCGCCCGGCCCGCCGGGTCCACCGGGGCCGCCGGGTCCACCACTTCCGCCGGGGCCGCCAGTTCCGCCGCTGCCGCCGGACGAGCCGGGGCACGAGGCCGAATTGCCGGGGCTTCCGGCCGTTCCGTTTGCGCCATCCGTCCCGCGCGTCCCCGGCGTACCAGCGCCCCCGCGACTAGCGATCGCAAACGACTCGAGGTCGTCCGCCTCGACGACGCCGACGAGCTGGCCCGCGGGCGCTGCCACTTGGAACAGGATCCGCGGAGAATACCGGCGTTCCAGCACGACTCGAAGATCCGGGCCGCGGCCCGAGGTCGGCCCGGTGAACTCGAGATCGGCCGGGCGCTCGAAGCGGAGCTTCCATGCAATGGTCAAGAGCGGGCGACCGCCGATGTCGAAAGACAATGGCAAGTTGGGCGTGTCGTAAATCAGGCGCACGGAGTCGCGGCTCGCGATGCGCTCGACAAAGTGCAAGAGACCCGCTTGGTCGAGATATGCGATTGGCACTTTCGGGCGAATCTCGGCCGGCAGGATGCACGGCGTGACGTCGAGCGCATCGGGTGGCGCGCAAAGAGTGATCGGCTCGGTGAGGCCGTCGACGCGCACGAACAGCGCCCCGCGAAAGTTGAGCGACGGGATCAGCAACGCTTTTGTCGCGCCACTTGGTTGTGCGAGCAAGGTGACCGTCTGCTTCCACACGTCCTGCCTCACCAGCAGCTCCGGAACGGGGGCGCGCTTCTGGTCGAGCCATGCCGCGGTGGGCGTGGAGAGCTTGAGATTGACGGCATTGCGACCCGTGTCCATCACGGCCGCTTCTGCCTGTTTACGGTGCGCGCGCACGTCCGGCGAATCCGACGCCTCGATGTGCATCCGCACGATGCGAACGCGGGCAGCGCGTACATGTGCTGGGTGGCGCACACGCGCGGAAATGAGCCGCAAGAGGGGCTCATTCTTTTGCGCCACGAGGGCATCGAGGGCCTCGTCGTCGAGCGGCGCGCCCTTCCACTGGCCGTGCTCGAGCTCGACGGCCATGAGCACTTCGCGTGCAAAAATGGCGGCGGTCACCGAGAGGCTGCCGTCGTCGAGCGCCTCGCGAAGCCGTAGCAGCGAGGCATCTTGGACGCTCGCGGTGGGAGCGAGCCCGCGGGGTCGAAACTGCCAACTCTGATGCAAGGCCTCGAGCCGCGCGCGCGCCACCGGTTCACGCTCGAGCCCGGGAGCGCTGAGGACCGCGGGGTAGCCTTCCACCATGGCGTCAAGCAACCCCGGGGCCTCGCGCGGCGGCATGCTCTCGAGCATCATCATCACGCAGCGCTGCCAGAGCTCGGGACGCAGGTCGCCGTCGACGAGACTGGCAGTTAGCGCCTCGAAATCATCCGCGCTCGACCCGCGAAACGTGGGTCCGTCGCTGCGTCGGTCGCACACTGCCGCCGTAGCGCCTGGCTGACGAAGATAGAAGACCAGCGCCTCGCCGGTAGAATGTCGCGCCATCTCTTTGGCAGTTAACGGAGTCGGAAACGCGACGCCGCATCCTCCCAAAAGGGCAGTTGCCAGCACGAGCAAGAATCCGAGCCACAGCATTTTGGCGGGCGTTGCCATCGGCGTGTCTCAGCCCGGCTCGTCAGGGATGGGCGAGAGTACGTTTAAGGGAATCGAGCGTTGAATGGGCAATAGAAAAATCTGAATGGGCGAGCGGCAATCCGGGCTCGGATGCTCTTTCGTGGCGCGCGCGCAGCTAGCCGGATCGCCGGCCTCGCGCAGAATCGAAGTGCTCTCGCGGGTGGCACCCTTGAGGCCTGCACCGGGCAGCGCGACGCCGGCCTCCCCGGAGACCGAGCCACCCGCCATGAGCTTGAAGGCGCCGATGCTGAGCGCCGTCACGAGATGGGTTGCGCCGGGGCATTCCGCGCCGAGCGTGGCGTCGCGGGTGGCGCCGCCGACGAGCCTGAGCTGGCCTGTGACCGTGGTTTGAACCTGCAAAGAGCCGGCGGCTTTCAGCTCGCCTGAAAGTGCCAATGCGCCGACTGGCAATTTGGCGAAGAGCTCGTCCTCGTTGCGGATGTCCGTCGTGTCGCGAGACAGCGTGGTCTTGTTCCACTTGTAAGAGCCGGGCACTTTGCAGCCGTCGATGATGCGAAGTTCACAGCCGGAATAATCCACGGCCACGGCCCCATCTTGGAGCATCGCCTCGAGCCGCGCTTTGTAAGGGGCCGGCCATTCGGTGACGAGCGGTTGCTCGTGGCTTTGCGCGACCGTGCAACGTGCGAGCGGCGTCGGGTCGTGCCCGCCATGCGGAATGACCTTATCGGCGAGTCCCCTGTAGCCGCATCCCGTGACCGCAGGCGCGAGCAGTGAGAGGGCGACAGCGATGGCACGGCGCGCGTACATCCGGCTCACGTACCCGCGAGCGGCGCGCTCTGTCAATGCGCGCTCTGTCAATGCGCGCTCTGTCAATCCGCGCTCTGTCGATCCGAGTGAGCGGCGTCCTCGAACGGAGTACGGTCGGCTCGCCATGGGTGTACACGAACTCAGAAGTCTCACGCGACCACAGCTGATCGACCGCGCCACGAGCCTCGGCGTCGAACGCGCAGGCGTCCTCACCCAGGCGGAGCTCCTCGATGAAATCGTGACGCGCACCACCCCGTTGAGCGGGCGTGCGCTCGTGCGCGGATGGCTAGGAAAGGCGCGCGATCTCGTGACGCAGGTCGTGTCGAAGGGCCTCCATTTGCCGAGTGCCGCGCGCGTGCTGCGGGCGCTGCCGCTCGAGACGCGACTCGCACCGCCGCCACCGCCGTTGCCCACGGTCACGCTGGCGGAGATCTACGCCGCGCAGGGCCATGTTGCGAAGGCCGTGACGATCCTCGATCAGGTGCTGGTGCGTGAGCCGCGCCACGAGCTGGCGGCACAGCTTCGTGAGCGGCTCGCGGCACAGCTCGGCGGTGTCATCGTCGTCCCGCCGGTGCCCGAAGAGCCCGTCTATGAAGAAGAGTCCGAAGAGCTCGAAGTTGCGGCGGTGGCGGCGACCACGAGCGTGCCCGCGAGCGAAGATGCAACAGTGGCGGCGATGACGGCGACCACGAGCGTGCCCGCGAGCGAAGCCCTCGACGTGGCGGCGATGACGGCGACCACGAGCGTGCCCGCGAGCGAAGATACAACAGTGGCGAGCCAGCCGTGGTTGGACGAGGTGGTCGTGCTCGCTACGGATCCGCGCACGATCTACGTGTACTGGGAGCTGCGGCCGCTGCGCTATGCGCGCATCCTTCACGAGCGTCCGAGCGGGCGGCTCGTGCTGCGAGTCGTGACCTTCAGCGTTCACCCGGAGGGGCCGGTGCGCGTGGCGAACGACGTCGAGATCGAGGGCGTCACGGGCGATGTTTTCGTGGGTGGGCTCACTCCCGCAAGCGCTCTTCGCACCTCGATCGGATGGCGAACGGAGGCCGACTTCACCGTGCTCGCGGCCGGCGCCGAGCTCGACTTGCCACCCTATTACTTTGCGGCGAGTGAAGCGGGCGAGCGGGTCGATTGGCGGACTCTTGCCATGGCCCCATCGGGTGCGAGCGAGGCGAGGGCGGCGGATCGCCCGGCGGGTGCCAAGCACCGATTGGAAGGCTATCTCTCGCACGTGCAAAACCCCCTACCCGTGCATTGGGTAGAGCTCGCGCCCGGTCTCGAGCCGCCACGGGCCCGACGACACGACGAGCAACTTGGAAGCGCCAGGGCGGCGCTGATCGAGTGCGTTCACGGTGCCAGTGAGGCCTACCGCGCGGCGGGCGATGCGTACGCTGCCTCTGTGCGCCTCGGTGTTTGCGGCTCTGCCAGCGAGAGCTCCCGCGCATAGTGCACCGAATCCATCGAATCGAGGGGTAACTCGACGTCCCCGATCTGGCGAGGACATGGAGTTACCCCTCGATTTGCGACGCTGTTGATCCGGGCACTGCTGTTCATTGACCCCTCGATTCTAATGAATCGAGGCACTAGCCGGGCGAGCCAAAGCGGCAGCGCGAAACCGTCACGCGCCGGCGGCGATACCTCCGCATGATCGGCCGCATGACCCGCCGCATGAGCCGCCGCATGACCCGCCGCATGACCGGTGCCGAGCGCGCTGTTGGTGCGGCCATCTTCGTGTCGATCGTGAGCTCCGCGGCGAGCGCAGCGGCGTTCGGCCAAGTCTTCGCGGACACCTCAGAAGGCCCGGAGAGCGGGCCCGCGATGAGCCGTCGGGCGCGCCCACGGCTGGCCGACGTCGCCCTCGAGTTCGCTCTTCGTCGAGGCCCTGAGCAGGACGAAGTCTTTGGCGGGCTGATGGTCACGCTCGCAACGGACGCGCTCTGGTCGCCGTCCCCGCGCGCCACCGCCGATGCCAGCGGTGCTACCAACCTTGCAGCAAATGCCAATAGCGCACGAACTGCCAATCGCCCGGCAATTGCCAATAGCGCGCCAATTGCCAACAGCGCGCCAATTGCCAACAGCGCGCCAATTGCCAACAGCGCGCCAATTGCCAACAGCGCGCCAATTGCCAACAGCGCGCCAATTGCCAAG
>SHZB01000276.1 GCA_009692485.1 Myxococcales bacterium | reverse complement strand
TCGACTACGTGCGAACGCTGCGTGAGGCCAAGCTGGACGTCGTCATGAGCAACAAGTTCGCCTTCGGAGGGATCAACACGAGCCTGGTCCTTCGGCGGCACTAGGGCCATGCGGCGCGGCATCTTGCTCCAGCTCGCCGTGGCAGGTACCCTCTTGGTGGAGCTCCTCGTCGTCCCGCGCAGCGCCTGGGCTCCCACGCTGCTCGTCACGCTCGCCTTGGCCTCCGCGGGCATCGCGTACCTCGTGACGTCGACGCGAACGCAGTTCCTCGTTCCGACGATCTTTCGGGGGAGCGGAAACGAGCGCACACTCGCCTTTACCTTCGATGACGGGCCCGATCCTGTGTTCACCCCAAAGGTGCTCGATCTCCTGCGCGAGCACGACGCGAAGGCGACGTTCTTCGTCGTGGGGAAGCGCGCCGATGCGCATCCGGACCTCGTGCTCCGCGCGATCCGCGAAGGCCACACGGTCGGCTCGCATACCTATAGCCATGCCCACACGTTCCATTTCTGGCGTGCGCACCGGATGGCCAGCGACGTTCGACGCGGGATCGACAGCGTGGTCCGCATCACCGGCCGTGCCCCGCGGTGGTTCCGCCCGCCTCAAGGACTTCGCGTTCCCACGCTACGCGACGCGCTGGCTCGCGCCGGTGCGAGCGTGTCGTGCGTCACGTGGAGCGTTCGCGGGATGGACGCGACGTCCCGCTCGGCGGAGGCCATCGTCGCCCGCGTAGCCAAAGGCCTCGAACGCGGCGCTATCATCACGCTGCACGACGGCCGAGGCCTTGGTGGCACCAACGACCGCACGCCTACGCTCAACGCGCTCGCGGAGCTACTGACGATGGCGAAGGCGCGCGACCTTGCGTGCGTGACGCTCGACACCCTGCTTGCACCGCCGCCGGCCGAGGAGCGCGTTGCCTGCGGAGCGACGGCACCATGAGCGCCACGGGACGCCCCGCGGAATCGCTCGCGAGGAGACTCATGAGACGCGTGCGACGCGCCGGACGCGTTGCCTTGGTCATCAGCGCGTTCGCGGGCTTCGCGGGCGGCACGCTGCTCGTTTGGCTCGTCCTTCCCCTGGTGTGGCTCTACGGCGGCGGCCGCGACCACAACGGGCGCACACGCGCCTGCCAGCGCATGCTCGCCCGCGCGTTCCGCGTCTTCCACGGCTACATGCGGATGATGGCGCTGCTCGACGCGCGCGTGACCGGCGAGATACCGCGACGGGCGAACGGCGGCCCAGTCGTCATCATCGCCAATCACACGACGCTCGTTGACGTCACGGCGATCGCTGCGCGCTTCCCCAACCTAACCACGATCGCCAAGCCCGGCATCGCGGAGGGCTTCTTCACGCGGAGGGTCCTCTCGTACTGCGGACACATGTCGAGCGGACAGGACGCCATCGCCCGCGGACTGTGCGCACTCCGGATGAGCGAGCGCCTCGGCCAGGGCTTCGACGTGCTCATTTTTCCCGAGGGCACGCGCTCCCCACGGGGCGGGCTGCGTCCGTTTCAGCGGGGCGCCTTCGAAATAGCCTGCCGCGCCGACGTGCCCATCGTCCTTCTGCGAAGCACCTGCGAGCCGAGCGCTCTCACGAGAGATCGCGCCTTTTGGGACCAACCCGACAGGGTCGCCATCCTCACCATCGCGCCATGGAAGGTGCTGGATCCCCGGGATTTCGGCGGCGACAGTCTTGCCTTGCAAACCCACGCGGAGAAGGCATATAAGGAAGCCTTGGGACTTTCCGACACACCGGCGTGGTGAAGCGTGCATCAAGTGATGACCTCAACGGAGCTCGAGTACCGCATCAAGGAGATCATCGTCGACGCTCTCCAGCTCGTTGATGTCCAGCCGGAGACCATCCCCACGGACGCGCCGTTGTTCGGAGCCGGCCTCGGTCTCGACTCAATCGACGCGCTGGAGCTGGCAAGCGCGCTCGAGAGGAACTTCATGGTCACGTTCTCCGAGACCGATCCGGAGATGCGCGACGCGTTTCGCTCGGTCGCCGGGCTCGCGGCGTTCGTCGCAAAACAACGCGTCGATGTGCCCAAGGGCGCCCAGGGCCCCCTTCCTTGAGCCAAAGATTTACACGGGACGAGCTTCTGGAACGCGTGCGTCAGATCATGCACGAACTCTTCGACGTGGAACCGGCCAAGGTTCAGCTGGACGCAAAGCTCATCGACGACTTGGGGCTCGACTCGATCGACGCACTCGATCTGGTCGCGCGGCTCGAGCAGCTGACGCACGAGCACCTATCCGAGGAGACGCTGCGCAGCCTTCGCACGGTCGATGACGTGCTCACCGTGATTCAGGGCATGCTGGACAAGATCCCCGAAGCGCCTGAGATGCCGCAACCGCCAGAGAAGGAGCCCGAACGCGCGCGATGAGCGGCTTCGCCCGCTTCGGCCTCCTCGTTCTCGGCGGAGTCTTGTCTATCTCCTCCATGGGTAGCGGTATTGCACGCGCGGAGACCAAGGCCACGCCACAGGCTCCCAAGATCGACTCCCTGGACACGCTGTTCGCCGAGTTCATTCGCTCCCCCGGCCTCTACGCGCGCTTCCACGAGGAGAAGCAGATCGCGCTGCTGGTCTCGCCCATCACCAACGACGGCACGATTCACTTCGACAAGACCCATGGGCTCGCGCGCCACACGACGGCGCCGCGCAGGGAAAGCGTGCTCCTCTCGAGGGGTGCGCTGACGCTCTGGGATGGTCAGAAGACCGAGACCATCGCGCTCCGTAGGTCCGCCACGCTTCGCGCGCTCGCGGAGGCCTTCAGCCTGATGCTCGCGGCGGACCGGGCTGGGCTCGAGCGCAACTTCACGCTAAGCCTCCAGCCCAGAGCGCTCGGCGAGTGGACCCTCACGCTTGCTCCGCTCGCTCCCGACCTCAGGCGCATGGTCGTTGGGATCGAGGTCGCGGGACAGGGCGCGACGCCCAAGATGCTGCGCGTGCGGGAAGCCAGCGGGGACGTCAGCACGACGACATTCACCGACGTGGACCCGAACAGGCGCTACTCGCAGGAACAGGCCGCGGCGATCTTCAAAGTGCCCACCGGCGCTCGACCCTGAGCGGAGCCCGCGCGCGAAACGTGGCCAGACCCCCGCGATTCCTCACCAAGGGGAGGCTCCGCACCCTGCTCCTCTTCGCCGTCGTCACCGTGGCCTGGGCGGTTGCTTTGCCGCGCATGCGCGTGGACATGTCGATCGCCCACTTTCTCCCGGAAACTCAGGATCCGCGCCTCGCGGGGATTCTGCGCGCGCTCGCAGAGAGCGACATGGCAAGCACCACCGTCGTGGACATCGAAGGCGGCGACGAAGACGGTCGCGTCGCCACGGCGCGGGCCCTGATGGAGAAGCTCGGCACCCTCGGCGACACCAAGGAAGCGCGCTCCGGCTTTGCCGAGTCCGAGGAGCGCGCTCTCTTCGACTTCTTCGCGCAGTATCCGCCGAGCGCGTTTCTTCCAACGGCCGCGTTCGACGGGCCAGCGCTCGCCGAGCGCGTGCTGGCGCTCAAGACGGAGCTCGGCGGTCCGATGGGGCCTGTCGTGAGGCTCACGGCTCCCCGCGATCCGCTCGGCGCGTCGCTCGGTGTCCTCCAGACACTGCGTCGCGAGCAAGGCGGCGCCACGATTTCCCGCAACGGTGTCCTCCTCACGGAGGACGGTGCCCACGCCTTTGTCTTCGTCACGCCACGGGGAAACGCCTTCGACGCCGACGTCCAGCGACGGAGCCTCGCCGAGGTGACGCGCGTGTTCGAAGAAGTGAAGGCCACGAAGGATCTGCACTTCGAGCTATCGGGCGTGAGCCGCTACACGATTCACTCAGAGGAACATATCCGCGGCGACATCAGCCGCATCGGTACCGTCTCGACGCTCGGGATCCTCGTCCTGTTCGGCGTGATGTTCCGCTCGCCGCGCATGCTGCTGCTTGGCCTGGTGCCCATCTTCTTCGGGAGCATGGTCGCGACGCTTGGGTGCTACCTCATCTTCGGGCGAGTTCACGGGCTCACCATCGCGTTCGGCACTTCGCTCTTGGGCGTCGGGATCGACTACGCCGAGCACTACTACGCGCACTTCGCCCTCGAGCCCGAGGTCGGCGCGCTTCCCATGATGAAGCGTGTATGGCCGGGGCTCTACATGGGTGCGCTCACCACCGTGGCGGGGCTCATCGGTCTCGCATGGGCAGACTTCCCCGGGGCGCTGCAGATGGCGGTGTTCTCGGCGCTCGCCGTGCTTGGCGCCCTCGTGGGCACACGCCTTCTGATGCCTCCCTGGATGCCTGTATCCTACACGCGCCCGCCGTTGCCCGCGAAACTGGAGTGCACGGCGGAGCGCCTCCTCGCTGTCCTTTCGCGGTACCGGCGCTGGCCATGGTTGCCCGTCGCGCTCACGTTGCTCACGGGCTTCGGCCTGCTGAGGCTCCGGTTCTCGGACGACATGAACGCGCTGCTCGACATGGACCCGGCGATCATTGCCGAGGACGTGCGTGTGCGCGATCGACTCACGCACGCGGATCCGGGCCGGTTCGCCGTGGTCATCGCCGCAGACGAAGAGCGCGCGCTCGCGGACCTTTCCCTGGCCCACGACGAGCTCGTCGGCGCCGAGAAGGAAGGCATCGTCGGGCACTTCATTCCGCTCGGCGCCATTCTTCGCTCGGCCCGCGCGCAAGGTGACAGCCTCGCGCTCGCCAAGTCCAGGCTCCCCGATCTCCGCGCAGCCCTCGCGAAGCAGGGCTTCCACACGGAGCTCTTCGCCCCGTACGAATCGGCGCTGGAGCATCCGGAGAAGACCGTGGTCACCTTGGAAGATGTGCTGCGCTCTCCGATGGGGAAGCTCGTGCGTCCTCTTGCGCCGCACGTCGGCTCGCAGCAAGCGTTCGTCATGCCGCTCACGGAGGTCCACTCGCTCACGGAGCTCCGCAGGCGTGTTCCGCACGCACTCATCGTGGACGAAACGACGCTTCTCGCGGACACCTACGGGCACGTGCGTGGGCGGGTGATGAGCCTCATTGTCCTCGGCCTGGTATTCGTCTTCGGCCTCTTGTACGCCCGCTACC
>SHZB01000275.1 GCA_009692485.1 Myxococcales bacterium | reverse complement strand
TGAGCTCGAGGGTCTGAAGCGCGCGCAGAACACGTCGGGCGACGAGATCGCTCTTGCGAAACGCCAGGGCCACGACACGGCGGCCCTCCAGGACGCGGGACGCGCGCGAGCGCAACAGATCAAGCAGGTTCAGATCCAGGTCGACTCCATCGAACATCAACTGACCGAGGCGCTCCTTCAGCTGCCCAACGTGCCGCACGTGTCGGTGCCGGTGGGGAAGTCCGCGGCGGACAATGTGGAAATTCGGCGCGTGGGGAATCCCCCGACGTTCGACTTCGAGCTCAAGGCTCACTGGGACCTTGGCCCCGCGCTCGGCATCATCGACTTCGAACGCGGCACCAAGATCGCAGGCGCGCGCTTCGCCGTGCTGAGCGGCGCCGGGGCCAGGCTGTCGCGCGCCCTCATCAACTTCATGCTCGACCTGCACACGCGCGAACACGGCTACCGCGAGATCGAACCGCCGTTTCTGGCGAACGCCGCCGCGCTGACCGGCACGGGAAACCTCCCAAAGTTCGAGGCGGACCTCTTCAAGATCGCCGGCGACTGGGATCTCTACCTCGTGCCGACGGCCGAAGTGCCGCTCACCAATCTCCATCGGGGCGAGATTCTCGACGGCCGCGACCTGCCGATCCTGTACACCGCCTACACGCCCTGCTTTCGCAGCGAAGCCGGATCGTACGGCCAGGACGTGCGAGGCCTGTTTCGGCAACATCAGTTCGACAAGGTCGAGCTCGTGAAGTTCACGACGGCCGATCGTTCGCACGACGAGCTCCAGAGCCTGGTCGCCAATGCCGAGGAGGTTCTTGCCCGCCTGGATCTGCCGTATCGCACCGTGCTGCTCTGCACGGGCGATATGGGATTTGCGTCGGCGAAAACCTACGACATCGAGGTCTGGCTGCCCAGCCAGAAGACCTATCGCGAGATTTCGTCGTGCAGCAACACCGAGGCCTTCCAGGCGCGTCGCGCCAACATCAAGCATCGCAGCGGGGGGACCGGCAAGGCCGAGTTCGTCCACACGCTCAACGGGTCGGGTCTGGCCGTCGGGCGCACGCTCATCGCGATTCTCGAGAACGGCCAGCAGAAGGACGGCTCGGTGACCATTCCCGCGGCTCTTCGTCCGTACATGGATGGCCGCGAGACCATCGAGCCGCCGAGATGAAGCCGTGCGATTGCGCACTGACGCACACGCCACGTCGCGTCGTTCTCACCGGGGGGCCGGGAGCGGGCAAGACGGCGGTGCTCGAGCTCATCCGGCTTTTCTTCTGCACGCACGTCAGGACTCTCCCGGAGGCGGCAGGCATCGTTTTTGGCGGCGGCTTTCCTCGTGGCGGTCGGACGGAGGCGCTGCAAGCGGCGCAGCGCGCGATCTATAGCGTTCAGCGGGCGCTCGAGTTGGCGGCCGAGGGAGACAACTCGGCGGTCCTCCTGTGCGACCGGGGCACCGTCGATGGCGCCGCTTACTGGGCAGGCGGGGGCGATCTGCTTTCGGCCGTCAACACGACGCTCGAGATTGAGTTGGCGCGGTACGACACGGTCATTCACCTGCGGACGCCCACATCGCCGGCGGCCTATAACCACCAGAACCCATTGCGCCACGAATCGATCGAGGAAGCCTCGGCGATCGACGCGCGGATCAAGGAACGGTGGGAGGGCCATCCGCGCCGTTTCTTCGTCGACGCGACGGAAGACTTCCTGATCAAGGCCTCGCACGTCCTGGCCCTGCTGCGCGACGAGGTGCCTAAGTGCTGTCGGCACCACGTGCGGACGTTTCTCTGGGACGGCCACGCCCGAATCAAGCCATAGTCGGGCGCGGACAAAAGAGGGCCGGCAGCGACACTACGCCGTCTGCGCCTGACGCTCGGGTGTCAGGCTGGCGCACACGTCGAGCGGATCGCCCGGTCCGACATCCCAGAGGCTCCGCCTCGCTTGCGTACAGCGCGGAGCAGCGTTACGGCTTCCGGAACGGCGTACTGCTCGCCGTCGAAGCCGGCAACGAAGCGACCGCCGCGTACCTCACCGCGCGCTTCGAGCGTGCGCAGCTCGCGCACGAGTCGCCACCACGGCACCGGAATGCGCTCCCGCTCGATCGTCTTGCGGAAGACGACACCCGTCCGGCGAAGCAGTTGGCGCGCGACGACACCGAGGGAACTGTCCGTTGGCAGATCGCGACGAAGCCTCGACCATCGGCCGACAACGGGAACCGCGCGCAGGCGTCGCGAGGGGGGCACAATGAAGCCTCGCAGGGCGGCAAACGAGTCGCAGGTAACGAACCCGCGGGCAATGAGCTCGGCCAGGCCCATCTCGACCTGCGTGGGGAGAAGCCTCGCCGTGGCGGCGAGTTCCTGCGGAAACGCCGCGCCCATCGCCTGCAGAACCGAGTAGACCTGCCCGGCATAGCCGTCCATAGGCGCCGGAACGTCCTCTGCCAGGCCGAGCCAGACGGCCAGGTCCGTGCGAGGGTAGAAGCCGAGCGGCGTCACGCGAACGGCGCAGGCGCCGGAACCCCAGAGCCTGCCCCACGCGAACTCGCCAGAAAGCATCGCCTGATCGAGCCATTCCCTTCTGTAGCCGCGCACGCGTCGCGGCAGAATTGATGCCTCCCACACGACAGTCGGCGCTTCGAAGCCGGCAAGCTGGCCGAGCACTTCGACGACGCCGGCAGGTCCTTCGAGCTGGTGCGCCTCGTCGGCGTGCTGCCAGCAGGCGAGGAACCGCACGAAGTCGGCCGCCGACACGGGCTCGATTTCCTTGCGCAAGCGGTCGAGCGTGTAGCGATGAATGCGAGCGAGGAGACGCCGCTCGCACCAGGCGACCTCGCCCTCCAGGCGCACGCGCAGAACCGCGCCGTCGTTCTCAATCTCGAGGAGCAGAGGATGCAGGCGAGGAATGAGCCGTGGATCGTTCGAGACCACGGGCCCGAGCGCTTCGAGCCGACCGCGGAGGATCGCTTTCTGGTCTTTCAATCCGTCTACGGTCGACCACCGCGCGTCTTCGAGGACCACACGACCCGCCGCGCGGAGCGCGTCGAGCCACGGCCGCCAGGCCGCGCTTTCGCTCACGGTGACGTAACCCATCCACGAGAGCACCTCATGCACCTCCTCGGCGCTCTCGGGGTGCGGCCACGCTTCCTCGCGCACGCGGGCCACGGCGTCGGCGTCGAGCGCGCCGATCGTGTCAAGCGTCTTCGCGTCCAGCCCGCTGCGTCGGCGGAGCACGGCCTGGGTCCGTCGTTCCTCCAGGGGCGCATCGTCAAGAAACGTGTAGGGCTGCGACGAGAGGATCCCGCGCGCGAAGGCCGAGGGTTCGGGCGTGTCCACCGCGACGGCCTCGATTGTGCCGCCCTCGAGGCCCCGGATGAGGTCCAGAAACCCATCCACGTCCATGGCCTCGTGCAGGCAGTCCTCGACGGTCTGGCGTACGAGGGGGTGGTCCATCGGCACGGGCAAGGGCCCAGGCGGCAGTGTTTCCCCGCAAGCGACGGCTTCGGGAAACGAAGCGGCCAGCAGATCTTGCGCGCGCATCCGCTGAAAGCGAATCGGTACGGTGTGGCCGCCGCGCGAGCGCTCCACGAGCAAAGCCCTGGTGACATTCCAGCGCCAGCGCGTCTCGAACATCGGCTGCGCGAGAAGCGCCTGAATCAAAACGTCGCGTGCGGTTGTGGAGTTGAGATACCGGAAGACCTCCTCGAGTGAAAACGAGTGCTGCGGCCCGAGCGACAGCACGATCGCCTCTTCGTTGGCCGCCGCCTGCAGCTCGAAGCCGAATCCGACGCAGAAGCGTTTGCGCAGGGCCAGCCCGTACGCGCGGTTTATCCGCCCGCCAAAAGGCGCATGCACGACCAGTTGCATGCCGCCGCTCTCGTCGAAGAATCGCTCGATGACGATGCGGCGTGTCGTCGGGATGGCGCCGAGCGAGCGTGCCCCCGACGCGATGTGCTCGCGCAGGTCCTGGTGGGTGCCGCCGCCTTCGCGCACTTCGCAGACCAGCGAGGAAAGTTCTGGCGTGCGCGACGGCGCCTCACCGAGCCAGAAGGGAATTGTGGGTGGCGCGCCCTCGGCGTCGGCCACGCGGACCACCCCGGGCTCGACGCGCAGGATGCGCCACGAATGCGAGCCGAGCTGAACGATGTCGCCCCGCTGCGACTCGATGGCAAAGTCTTCGTTGAGCGCGCCCACGTGTGTGCCGTCGGGTTCGAGCAGCACCTGATAGTCGCCCGTGTCTGGAATGGCGCCGCCGGAGGTGAGCACGGGGATGCGCGCTCGCTTGGTGGCGAGCAGGCGCAGGTTCACCCCGTCGCGGTGGAGAAGCGCACGGCGTCCGTCGGTGTGGAGCGCGACGACGGCGTCGAAGTCGTCGCGTGCCAGGTCTCGGTACGGCCATGCGCGCCGAAGCACGTCGAAGAGCGCGGTTTCGTCCCACGGCTCCGGCACGCACGCTGCCACGATGTGCTGCGCCAGGATGTCAAGCGGTGCCCGCGGAATCGGCGTCTTGTCGAGCACGCCTCGTTCGACGGCGACCATCAGTGCTTCAGCCTCGGCCAGTTCGTCGATCGTGAGCGGGAAGACGCGGCCCTTCGGCACGCGGTTCGGCCCGTGGCCCGCCCTGCCCATGCGCTGCAGAAAGGTCGAGATGGCTCGCGTGCTGCCGATCTGGATGGCGAGATCGACGTCGCCGATGTCGATGCCCAGCTCGAGCGAGGCCGTGGCGATGAGCGCGCGCAGGCGGCCTGTCTTGAGCCGTTCCTCCGCGTCGAGCCGGCGCGCCCGCGCGAGGCTCCCGTGGTGGCACGTGACGTTGTCCTCGCCAAGCCGCTCCGCCATCCGCGCCGACAGGCGCTCGGCCATCTTGCGCGTGTTCACGAAGACGATCGTGGTTCGGTGCTCGTTCACGAGCTCCGCGATGCGCGCGTAGATCGTGTCCCACTGCTCGTGCGAGCACACGGCCTCGAGAGGGGAAGCGGGCGTCTCGATGGCGAGGTCCAGCGTGCGGAGGTGGCCGGCGTCGACCAGCGCGCACTCGCGGCCCGCGCCCACCAGGAAGCGGCCGACCTCGTCGAGCGGCTTCTGTGTGGCGCTCAAGCCA
>SHZB01000274.1 GCA_009692485.1 Myxococcales bacterium | reverse complement strand
GATCTGCTCTGGCCCCATGTCCTGCGGGATCGCCTCGTTCACCTCGTCGAAGGTCAAGAAGCCCTTCTGCTTGCCGGTATCGAAGAGGCTCTGCAGCTTCGACTCTGCGTGGCTGTTGCGCGGCGGGGGCGGCGGCTCGCTGTCGGCCCAATCCCCATCACCATCACCGTCGGCTAGTCGCCCCCGAATGCTGTCGGTCGCCTCGGAACTCGAGCGCGGCGCCGGAGGTCCGCCACGCGAGCTGCGGCCGGCATCCGAGCGACGATCGTCACTCGAATTGCGCGCGCCGGCGGACTTGCCGCGAGCGGATCCGTTCGAGGAAGCAGCGCCCGCGCGGACGGCCTTCGCGGATTGGCCCTTCGTGGAGCGAGCCTCGTTCGGCTTGGTGGCCACAGTTGCGCGGACCGTCACGACCCTGCCGTCCGTTGAAGACCTGCCGGCCGTTGAAGGCTTGGCGGCTTTCGCGGCGGCTCCGCGGGGCGCAGGCTTGGGCGCAACGCTCTTGGCTTCACCCCGGTTCGAGCGCGCGCTCTTGCCCGTAGGCTCGAGCTTGCCGCGTGCGGATCGTTCACTCTGCACCAACGTTGCAGACTTCGTCTTTGCCGAACCCTTGGGCTTCGTCGCCATCGTTTCACTCCCGTATGCGCGTGCGAAGGGGCGTCCCCGATCGCTTGCGGATCAATCCGGATACCGCAGTGCGGCCCGGTGAAAAGTTCACTTCAGTCCCAGAGTCTCTTTCGTTCGTCGGGAAAGCTCCGCTAGGAGCTCATGCTCGGCGGCATGATCGCCCTGCCGCATGACGCGGCCGAGCTGATCCATTTTTGCCGCTCGCTCAGCCTTTAAGGATCGGTCGTAAAGCTTCTTAGCGTTGTCCAATAATTCCGCGCGAGCGGCGCCCAGCTCGCTGAAGGTGGGCGATACCAGCCGTCCTGCCGCGAATCCATGAACCGAACGCGGCATCAAATCAAGTAATTGTGCGCCCGCCAGCGACCGCGCGCCCCCATCCCATATCCTTCGGACCGCGTCCAGTGCGAGCGCGACCGGTCCATCAATGGAGCCAAGCGCCCCGCGAACGTCGTCTTCTCCGAGCAGCTCGGGGAAGTCGAGGACCGCCCCCAAGACCGCCTCTTCGATCGCGCGGTGCATTGGACGTGAGCGTGAATTCGGCGTCGCGGGTGCTTCACGGCGCCTGCCCGCGATCACCCCCTCGTATTCGCCGGCACCTTCGCCCACGTATTCGCCAGCACCTTCGCCCGCATATTCACCTGCGTATTCGCCCGCGTATTCGCCCTCGTGACCGCCCGCGTATTCACCCTCGTGCTGGGTCGCCACGCCCCGACCGGCCCGCGGTGCCCGGGCCTTGCCGGCGAGGGCCGCTTGCACGCCGAGCTCGAGCCCGCGCATGTCCCCGATCGCTTGACCTCGAAGCATCACTCGGCCCGCTAGCTGATCCGCATAGGTCTTCGCCATCGCACGAACGTCGGCGTCGCTCTCTTCGGACAGATAGCGCCGCGCTTGCTTCAGGCAAGCTCCAAGTTCCTCGGCCGAGCCGGTGCGTACTTGTTCGAAGGTGCGATCGAGCAGGTATTCGAGCATCCCTTGGCTCGCGTCGATGAGCCGGCGCGTCGCATCGATCCCTTGGACACGCGCGAACTCGTCCGGATCGCTTCCATCCGGGAGAGACGCGACCTTCACGAATAAATCGGCCTCTTTCACCGCCGCGCGCGCCGCCACCGTTGCCTTGCGACCCGCCGCGTCGCCGTCGAACATCAAGACGACGCCCGCCGCGTATTTGCGGATGAGCTTCGCCTGATTCGCCGTAAACGCGGTGCCAAGCGGAGCCACGACGTTCGCGAGCCCGCGCGCGTGCAGCGACACGACATCGAAATTCCCCTCGACGACGATGGCCCGGCCGCTCTCACGAATCGCCTGCCGCCCTTGATACAAGCCGAAGACGTTGTCCCCCTTCACGTAGATCGGCGACTCGGGGCTGTTCACGTATTTCGGTGGCGCGCTCTTCTCTGCATCCGTCGCGCGGCTCATCGGCTCGATCGCCGCCGCCCGCAGCTCGCTTGCCGATGGCTCCGCCAGCGCCCGACCGCTGAACGCCACGATGCGACCGAGACGGTCACACACCGCGAACATGAGTCGATGCCGAAACTGGTCATATTGACCACTTCGACCCTCGCGCAGCCGAACGAGTCCGACCTTCTCTGCGAGCTCGATCGACGCGCTGTTTTTCTTGAGGTAGCTCGCGAGCCCCTCCCATCCGTAGGGCGCGTAGCCGAGATGAAACGCCACCAGCGCCGCCTCTACGCTCGACTCCGCGCTGTCGATCGGGAGGCCACGCCGCGCCAGCTCGTTCCGCGCGATCGCCGACAGCGGATGCTTGGTTAGCTGCGTCACGAAGTACGCCGCCGCCAAGCGCATCACGTCGTAGGTCGCGTCGCGCTCGCGCTTCTTACGCTCATCGTGGGCGCGGTCTTCGCTGCGGCCTTCTTCTTCGATCGCGATGCCGGCGCGCTCGGCGAGCTGACGCACCGCCTCCGGAAACGTGAGGCCATCGAGCTGCATCACGAAATCGATCGCGCTGCCGTGCACGCCGCAGCCGAAGCAGTGAAAGTACCCGCGCTCGGGATTCACGCCGAAGCTTGGCGACTTCTCTTTGTGAAATGGGCAGAGGCCAACGAACCTTCGGCCCTTGCGTGCGAGCGCGACGGATTCTCCGACCAGGGCGACGATGTCGATGCGGTCACGAACCGCCGCAATGGTCGCCTCGCCGATCACGCGTTCGACTCCATCACGAGTTCGACTCCATCACGCGTTCGACTCCATCACGCGTTCGACTCCATCACGCGTTCGGCCCGATCACGCCCTTCATGCGACCACGCGTTCCGCCCGATCACGCGTACTACGCGGCGCCTTGCTTGGATTCGTCCGCGGGCTCATCGCCCGGCGCGGCAGAGTCACCAAGCCCGGCCGCGTCGCCGCGCCCATGCGAGTCATCCGCGCCTTCGTGGTGCGCGGGCTCGGCGTCGATCGACGGGAGCACGGCCGCAAAATCGTGCGGGCGGCGCTGCTCGAGCACGTGCGCGACCGGCGGATCTCCGTACACCTCGAGCTGAGCTGCGAGCCACTGCTCTTCTTCGATGAGCTCGAGCCGCTTCGGACTGTCGAGCTCGCCGAGCCATTTGTCGAGCTCGTCATCCACGGCACGTAGGCGCTCACGCACCACCAGGACCTCGATCGCGTCCTTCGTGATGAAGCGGTCCGTCAAGATGAGCGCCGTGTCGTCGGCCATCTCGACGAAGCCGCCGCCGACCGCGACGTCGATCATCTCGGCCGCGTTCTTGGTCCGGTAGTGGACGACGCCGACGTGAAGCGCGGCAAGCATCGGCACGTGGCCGGGCATCAATCCGAACTCACCGCGCACGCCAGGCGCGACCACCTCGTCGATGTCCGCGCGCAGAACGACACCCTTCGGCGTCACGATCTCGAGGCTGAGGGCTGCTCGTTCCGTCATGCTGCTCAGCCGCGCTCGGCGGCCTCCTTGACTTCGTCGATGCCGCCCTTGAGATAGAAGTCCTGCTCGGCCACGTGGTCGAGCTTGCCGTCGAGGATCTCGGCGAAGCCCGAGACGGTGTCCTTGAGCGGAACGTAGCGCCCCTCGCGGCCCGTGAACTGTTGGGCGACGAAGAAGGGCTGCGACAGGAAACGCTGGATTTTGCGGGCGCGCGAGACGACGAGCTTGTCATCTTCGCTCAGCTCGTCCATCCCGAGGATCGCGATGATGTCCTGAAGGTCTTTGTACTTCTGCAGCGTCTGCTGGACGGCGCGCGCGATCTTGTAGTGGTGCTCACCGACGATGGTCGGATCGAGCATCGTGGAGGTGGAGTCGAGCGGATCGACCGCCGGGTAGATGCCAAGCTCGGCGATCTGGCGCGAGAGCACCGTGGTCGCGTCGAGATGGGCGAAGGCGCTCGCGGGGGCCGGATCGGTCAAGTCGTCGGCGGGCACGTAGATCGCCTGCACGCTCGTGATCGAGCCCTTGGTGGTCGAGGTGATGCGCTCTTGCAGCTCCCCCATCTCGGTGGCGAGCGTGGGCTGATAGCCGACCGCGCTCGGGATGCGACCGAGCAGCGCCGAGACCTCGGAGCCGGCCTGCGTGAAGCGGAAAATGTTGTCCACGAACAACAGGACGTCCTGGCCTTCTTCGTCGCGAAAGTACTCCGCGCAGGTAAGCGCCGAGAGTGCGACGCGGGCGCGGGCACCCGGCGGCTCGTTCATCTGCCCGTAGACGAGCGCGGTCTTCGAGAGCACGGACTCGCCCGTCTCGAGCTTGGACTCCATCATCTCGAGGTAGAGATCGTTGCCCTCGCGGGTTCGCTCGCCGACGCCCGCGAAGCACGACACGCCGCCGTGCGCCTTCGCCACGTTGTTGATGAGCTCCATGATGAGCACCGTCTTGCCGACGCCAGCGCCGCCGAAAAGGCCGATTTTTCCGCCCTTTCGATAGGGGGCGAGCAGATCGATGACCTTGATGCCGGTCTCGAAAATCTCGACCTTGGTCGACTGATCTACGAACTTTGGCGGCGCCTTGTGGATCGACGCAAACTTGGTCGCGTTCACCGGGCCGGCCTCGTCCACGGGGCGGCCGACGACGTTCAAGATGCGGCCGAGCACCTCTTTGCCGATCGGCATCTGGATGGGCTTGCCCGTGCCGCGCGCCGTCATGCCGCGCACGAGCCCGTCGGTCGAGTCCATCGCGATCGCGCGCACGCTCGACTCACCGAGGTGCTGCGCCACCTCGAGCACGAGGTTGTCATCGGTGGCGTCGATCGAGGGGTTGGTGACCGTGAGCGCGTCGAGGATGCTGGGCAGCCCGCCGGGCGGAAACTGCACATCGACGACGGGTCCGATGACTTGCGTGATGGTGCCGGTAATAGCCATGGATTTTCGTGTTTTCGAGCTGCGGAGAGGAGCGCCCGGTGAGCGAGCGAGCGGCGACCTACCACGATGCGACTACTCCGTAAAGCAAGGTGCCGCAGGTCGTGCGCCGTACGCCGTCCGCGGACCGACCCCGCGGCCCAAC
>SHZB01000273.1 GCA_009692485.1 Myxococcales bacterium | reverse complement strand
GCCCTTGAGGCTGGCGCGGTCGCGGGCTGCCTGGGCTCTCGTCACCCGCCATTTCGGTTTGGAGCAGGACACCCGAAGTTGACGCTTCGCCGCGCGTAGCTCGTCGTCGTCGTCCTCGTCGTCGATGTCGACGGCGGCCTCATGGACGACAGCGATGCGTCCTTCCGGTTTATCGCTCCAACCGTCCAGCAACACCCCGCCGAACAATCCGCCCATTCTGGTCGCACGGCCTTCTGCACGCGCGTTGATCTCGCGGACCATTCCGTCGCTTGCTGGGAGGTGATGCCAGTTGCTGCCGCCATCGTCGGACAGCCACAACGCCACTTCCCCCATGTCGTCCCCTTGAGCCCGCGCGGCAATTCCCCGGGCACCCGCCAACCAAACTTGCCACGCACACGAGCGCCGAGCGTCGCATGGAACAAGGCCCGTCATGGTCCCTCGCTCCGCTTTGCTGGTCCTGAGATCAAAGGTCCACAGCTCTGGCATGGCTGCACCCGCCGGAAGCAAGACCGCGCGCGCGGTTTGTGCCGCGCCGTCGAGCGCCAGAATCTTTGTCTCACCGCCACCCGGAACGGTCCCGTCATCGTCATCGTCCTCGCCACTCGGAACGGTCTCGACAGCGTCATCGCCGTCATCGTCGTCGTCATCGCCCGCGTCGCGTTGCGGTCGACGCGGACGCGCGGGCTTTGGAGCGAGCTTGCTGTCGAACGGGGTGGCGATGGTGTCGATACGGCCATCGCGACCGACCAGCGCGAGCGCCAGCGTCGGCTTCCGGCGGAAATACATCAGGCGCCCGTCGTCGAGCGTGACCGTCAGCTCAGCGAGATCGTCCGGTACCGGATGCGCATGCCAGCTCGCATCCGAGGTGCGGAACATCATGCCCGCGTCGAGTCGCAACCATCCGTCTGCGGTGCCGCCGGCGAGGTGTTGAAGAGGGACGTCAATCGATTCATGCGTTGACGGTGGCTCGACCGCCAGCGCCGGGCTGGTCTTGACGCGCCAGACGCTCTCAGGCTGCCTCGTGGACGACGTCCACGGGTCAGTCCACGACGCCCACAGCTCTGTTCCGGCGCGCCCGACCCAGTAATGACCGTCTCGCTCGCCAAGCGAGATGTCTTCGACGACGGCGCCCGAATCCAAATCGACGCGGCCGAGGAGGCCATTCCGCGCCACGAGCACCGTGCCGTCAGCGAGCGGCACGCCTTCGAGGATCGCCGCGGCGAGCGGATCGATCCCGCGGCGCGCCCAGCGTACCGTCGGCGGCTCGCCGGTGGCGTCGCGAGGCTCCACGATGGGCTTGCCGGTGTCCCATTGAAGCCCGCGGGTCGCGTCGATGCCCCTCTCGTTCCGCGTGACAAGCTCGAACGACGCATCGTTGCCGAGCGCACGCACTCCGACGACATCCTTTCCGATGTCTAGAATGCTCCAAGTCTTGCCGCCATCCTTGGTCGTCCACAGCGAATCTCCGGGCATCGCCGCCACGCCATCGTTGGCATTGCCAAACGCCGTTTGTCGCGGTCGTGGCATCGGCGCCCACGAAGCCGGCGGGAAGGCGACGGAGTTGCCGGTGTCGAGCTCGATGAGCCGAGGAATTGAGTACCCATCACCCAAGAGCAGCCCCCTGGAACGCTGCCCTGGAGCTCTAAAGGTCGCCCGCTTTCGAACGCGCCCGTGTGGATGCGCAGAGGGACCATCAGCGGCTCGTCGAAAAGATATATCGCGCCGTCGATGCCCTGCCCGACTAGCGTCGCCTCTCCAGAGTTTCGCAAACCGAGAGCGATTTTTTTCAGCGGTACAGGTTGCGTGGACGACAGCTGAAGGGTGCCATCCGCGCGGACGATGCCGAGCGTTCCGCCGAGCAACACACTCCAAACCTGAGCGAGCTTGGGACCGGCCATGGTCGCGCCACGCCGATCGAGCCAGCGTGACGCGCGCGTCTTCCGTGCGGGGGTCGTCGGCAGTGGCACTGTCACCGCCGGCGCAGGCGCGGGGGGCACAGGCGCAGCTGCATGACACGCCATCAAAAGGGTCGCGAGTGACGCCGCAAGCAATTCACGTGCGATGACCATGGGGCAGCGACGCTACCACGCGCCGCACCGACGAGACCCCGCGCGCCGCACCGCCGCGACCCCGCGATGAAGCCTCACCGCGCGAGCGCTCGCTACCGCGCCGGCGCTTGTTGCAGCGTGGCCCTCGCCGCGGCGATCGCGCCCGGATAGGCCGGCGGCAGTCGTCGCGGCGGAACCACCGCGGCCGACACGCGCGTCACCACGTTCTTGGGCATCGCCGCGCGCAACCTCGCGAGCAGGTCCTCGCGCGAACCGGGCGCGGGCTTGTTGCGGGTGCCATTCTTTCGAGCGAGCGACCCGACGGCCTTCGTCGCCGGAACGAGCCCGCGGATCGCAAGCGCCTCGCTGGCCTGCGACCCGAGCGACTGCGCGCGTGGGTTGTAAAATCGAACGTGCAGGTGCGTGCGGTGCCCATAGGCGTGGCGAATCAGCGGCTCGGGGTGTTTCTTTCGAAAACCGAAGATCGAGTCGAGCCAGGCCATGTCCTCGCCGCTCGCGAGCGCCTCGTCGTAGAGCATGCGCTGCACGCGCTGATCGATGAGGATGAGCTCGACGTCCGTCTCGGTCACGAAGGCTCGCACGAGCGCCCAGCTTCGGCTTCGATCGAGGGTCCGCTCGCTGGCGAGCTGGTACCAACCTTCGCTGCCCGGCAGGTAGTAGTAACCGAGATCGACGTCGCGCCCGGACTGGTGACTGCGGTGCGGACGGATGGGGCCGCCGTGCTCACGCGACATGTCGCCGATGTGAAGACGATGCGCGCCGGGATGGAGCTTCGCGGTGTGGGTGATCGCGCGCTCGAGGTAGCGGATCGTCTCGGCGGTGGCCCACGCGGTGCTTGGCGACACGACCTCCCAGTCGTCGGATGACGCCATCTGCGCCGCGTTGACGAGCGCGCCGTGGTTCGGTCGACCGAGCGAGAGCGCCCCAAGCGAGGCCGGATCCGTCGTGAGCGAGTGCGCCATTTCAAGGGTCGAGCGCGGCTCCGTCAGCGATCGCGGCTCCGACAGCGGCACCGACACTCCCGACGGCGAGCCCGCGCTCACACACGCGAGCAGCATCCAAAACGCCGGGACGGGGAGCATGGCGCGCGCACCCTACAGGATGAACCGGCGTCCCCAAATCACAAACCCCGAGCGAGGGCCAACAAACGTTCAGCGCGTGTTATGTGCATGCTCGCACCGATGACGTCTCGCGCCGCGCTCGCACCGATGACGAATCGCCCCGCGCTCGCGCCGATGACGACTGTGACCACGCTGCTCACGCTCCTCACGCTCGCGTTGGGTTGCAGCTCGAGTGCGCCCTCCGCACCCTCGAACGGCACCGGCGGCGGTGAGCCCGAGGGCTTGCCCACTCCGGCGTCGTTCCTCGCGCCATCCGCCTACGACTGCAGCGCGACGGGCCCCTTCCTTCCGCCGCCGCGGCCGCACGCGCTCGATTGTTTTGCCGACGCGGCTTGCACCTCGCCCCTCGTGGCAGCCCATCGCATGGCGACGCCGTTCGCCCCCGAAAACAGCCTCTCGGCCCTGCGCGCGGCGATCCTTCTCGGGGTCGACATCGTGGAGACGGACGTGCGCCTCACCAAGGACGGCGAGGTCGTGTTGCTTCACGACGCAGAGGTCGACAGGACCCTCGACGGCAGCGGCAAAGTAGAGAACTTCACGCTCGCGGAGCTCGGCGCGATGACGATGAAAAGCGCAGAAAAACCGGGAGATTTCTCATGCGACCGGCTCCCCACGCTGCACCAAGCGATGCTGCTCGCCGAGGGCGCTGTCGTCGTCGAGCTCGAGGTGAAGAACACCGCGGCGGGCGTCCTCGCGGCTGAGTATCTGCGCGCGCACAACGCCTACGACCGCGCGTTTTTGTTGTGCGATCCAGCCGAGTGCGAGGCCGTGCGAGCCGCCGTTCCCGATGCTCCGATCATGACGCGCCCCCAAACCGCGAGCGAGGTGGCAGGGGCGCTCGCGTACGAGCCCGCGCCGATCCTCGTACACATCGATGCGTACGACTCTTTCCTCACGAGCGAGGTGCTCGCTGCCATCGCCGCCGCCGGGGCCAAGCCCTACGCGTCGTCCTTCCTCAACGCGGATATCGAGGCCCTCGGCTCTGGCAAGCTCGATGGCTACCTCGAGCTCTACGACCGCGGCCTGTCCGTCGTGCAGACCGAGCTCCCCCACGTGTTACTGCTCGCGCTCGGTCGCCTTCCTTGAGCGCTCGCGCTGCTGCTCGCGCTCGGCCTTCCTTGAGCGCTCGCGCTGCTGCTCGCGCTCGGCCTTCCTTGAGCACTCGCGTTGCTCGCGCTCGGCCTTCCGTGAGTAATCGCGCTGCTCGCGCTCGGCCGCTTTCCTTTTCGGTCGCTGCTTGAACGAACCCGTCGAGTAGACTCCGGCGCCCATGACCGCGCCGCTCCTCGCCCTGCTCGATGAGCTTGAAGCGCGCCACCTCGTCGAGGATGCGACGCACAAAGACGAGCTCCGCGCTTTGCTCGCCGCGCCGCCGGTGACCTTCTACGTCGGCTTCGATCCGACCGGGACGAGCCTGCACGCGGGGAGCCTCGTGCCCATTTTTTTGATGGCGCGGCTACAGCGGGCCGGCCACAAACCGCTCGCGCTCGTCGGCGGCGCCACGGGCATGATCGGCGATCCCTCCGGCAAGAGTGAAGAGCGGCAGCTGCTCGACACGGCGACGCTCGAACGCAACGTGACTGCGATTCGCGCGCAGCTCGGACGCTTCCTCGATTTCACCGCGGGGCCGGCGGGGGCGGTGCTCGTGAACAACTACGACTGGTTCGGCTCCGTCGGGTACATCGCGTTCCTGCGCGACGTCGGCAAGCACATCACGGTCAACTACATGAGCGCGAAAGAGTCCGTGCGCTCGCGCCTCGCAGATCGCGCTGAGGGCCTGAGCTACACCGAGTTTTCGTACATGCTGCTTCAGGCTTACGACTTCGTGGTGTTGGCGCGCGAGCACGGCTGCCGCTTGCAAGCGGGCGGCTCCGATCAATGGGGCAACATCACCGCCGGCACCGAGCTCTA
>SHZB01000272.1 GCA_009692485.1 Myxococcales bacterium | reverse complement strand
GAGCGCTTCTCCAGCCTCGAGAAGGTGCGCGCGCTCTCGCCCGACGAGCTCTCGCAGCTCAAGGGCTTTGGCGATGTCATCGCGCAGTCGATCGTCCTTGGACTCAGGGACAACGCCGGTCTGCTCGACGAGCTTACGGCCCTTGTCGATATCCGCGCGGGCAGCAGTGCCGCGACTGCAAGCGGGGCGCTGTCGGGCACGTCCTTCGTCTTCACCGGCTCGCTAAGCTTCGATCGCAAGAAGGCGGAGGCGCGCGTGAAGGAGCTTGGCGCCGCTGTGCCCTCGAGCGTCACCAAGGCGCTCACGCACCTGGTCGTGGGCGGAAGCTTGCTGGTCCCTGTCTCGAGCAAGCACAAGGCGGCCGAGAAGCTGAAGGCCGAGGGCGCAAACATTCACATCCTCGACGAGGCCGCCTTCCTGGCCCTGCTGGCGGCGCGCGAGGCGGGCCCTGCGCCGAGCATCGAGGCGGGCGCTGACGTGCTCACCGAGGCCAGGAGTCAGCTCAAGTTGTTTTGACAAGCGGGCGCGCGCGTCCCCTCTCGACGTGCCCCCCTCGAACTCATGGGGCCCGCGACTGGACCGGCATGCAACGATTCGGGTCCGCCGGGTCTGTGGCGACCTGTTGTTCATCGCCCACACGCACGACGCAGCCGAGACCGTCGCCGCGGATGTCCGCGGTGTCCGGCACTTCCTTGGTAATGACCGACCTCATGCGTGCGACGATGCGCTCATCGAGCGTGTTCGCGCCGATCTGCCAGCCGTCGCGCATGCGCCGTCCCGACTTGTCGGCGAGCGCATCCAAAGACAGCCCGCGCGCAACCACGCGGGCGTCGCCGCTGGTCGGGAAGGTGAGGATCTGGCGGTTGACGTTCTTTGGATCTTTGGGAGTCATTGGATCCCAACGCTCGAAGCTGAGGCGGAAGCCGCGCAGCGCGTCGGGATCGTCGGCCGCCGCGGCGAGCTGCTCGCGGAAGTCGCGCGGGGACGTGATGTTGATGGCTCGCAGACCATGGCTGCCGTCGGCGACCAGCGCGTAGGAGCGCGTCGGCACGGTGGCCACCACGACGGACGCCGCCTCGTTGATGGGCGCACCGCCGCCCAACAACACCGTCTCTTCGAGCCGCGGATCTGCGGGCACGGCGACATCGATGATGCGCAAGCCGTTGCGGCCGTCAGCGACGAGGAGTCGCGTGCCGTACAAGGCGACGCCACGGCTGTCGGCGCCTCCCGCCAGACCGACGAGCGCGCTACCGACCGGCGCGGTGCTCAGTTGTTGCGGATCGCCGCCCTCCAAGAACAACGGGTAGACGACCGGACCGATGTCGAAGATGTCGACGCCACCTTCTCCGGTCGCGACGTAGGCGAAGCGTCCAGAGGAAGTGACATCGAGGGCGGGGCTTGCCGTGGGGAAGTCAGCGACGTTGCCGAGAGCCGTTCCCGGGTCTGCCTCGACACCACTGTCGCTGTCGTCGAGCACGAACACCGCGAGGCCGCGGGCGTGCGTGACCAGCGCGAAGCGTCCGTGCAGGCGAACGCGCGTGGGGCGATCGAGGCCGTGCGGCAGACAGGCGTCACCCACGATGACGGTTGGGCCCGGCGGATTGAGGGGATCTTCAGGATCGAGGATCGCCTCGATGTTTGCGAACGACAAGGCAGGCCGGAAGTCGACGGTGCACAGCTCTTCGTTGGTGACAGCGACGACGCGCGTCGATTGCGCGGCGCCAGGATCCAGGTGGTCGATCGACAGCACGGGTCCGAGCGATTCGACGCGGGCAAGCTCGGTCGGCGGATAAGTGGGGAAGTCGCGACCGAGGACGTCGACGAACGAGAGACCGCCCGCGTGCGCGACCACCGCCACGTCCGTCATGTCGCCGGAGCCGTTCGCAAACGACACGCCGCGCACGATGAGCACGTCGCTGGCGGAGCCGATGGCAAACGGCACTTTGCGAACGATGCCGACGTCTTGCAGATCGAAGCCTGGGAACACATTGTTGCCTACGGCCTCCTTCTTGATGTCGAGCTGGTCGAAGCCCTCGCTGGTGGCGACGAGCGCCCAGTCGGCGACGTTCATGTAGCGGCCGGTGCCTTGCGCGGTCGCTTCGGTGATGAAGTGGTCGCTGGCGATGGCGGCGACGGTCTGGCCGCCGATGGTCAAGTCGAGCTCGAGGGTGTGGCAGCGCGCGCAGCTCTTGGTCTCGGTCGTGCGCACCGTGTGCGGGAAGTACGGGTTCGACACCATCGACGACAAGTTGTTCACGGTAGAGAACATCAGGTTGTCGAGCACGGTGAGCCCACCTTTGGCCACGCTGAAGTG
The DNA here is from genome assembly GCA_009692485.1 of Myxococcales bacterium. Classification (GTDB taxonomy): domain Bacteria; phylum Myxococcota_A; class Polyangia; order Polyangiales; family Polyangiaceae; genus SYFR01. The sequence goes on along the minus strand of SHZB01000272.1, from coordinate 2,794 downwards.
AAGCTGCATGAGCGAGCGGTGCGTGGTGATCTTGTTGCCCTCGACGTCGCCGCCGCGCCCGAGATAAAACGGCGAACGCGTGTAGCTGAAGAGCTGGAAGAACACGTCCTCGACGTCGTCGTCGCCAAACCAGATCTCCTGCGTAGGCTTGGCGATGTCCATCTTCATGTGGCAGGTGAGGCAGTTGGGCTGCCACGACGAGTGGCAGCTGTAGCACTCCAGGCCGCCCTTCTTTCCTGTCTCTTGGATGTGCGCGAAGGGTCGTGCCTCATCCGCGATGTCGGGACCGGTCTCGAGCGGCTGCGTGTGCGCGTACAGGCCGGCGGCCGTGCGGGGATCGGTGGCGGTCTCGTCGACCAGCTGCGGCACCTCCCATTCGAGGTCGGCGATGACGCGGCTGCGCTGAATGATCTTGCCGTCGCGCTCTTCGAACCACGGCTTGCCAAAGGCCGTGCGGAAGACGGCATCGGACATGAGGTCGCCGCCGTTTGGTCCGCTGGTCTTCAGGTTGGCGCGCGCATAGGGCGTGCCGTGGCAATCGTCGCACTCGAGGGGCTCAGCGTCGTAATTGCGCGTGTAGATGTTGCCGTCGCCGTGCCGCGAGAAGTAATGGCAGTCGACGCAGTTCATGCCGACCTCGATGTGCACGTCGTTGAGGCGGACGGCGCCGTTGCCGCCGCCGTAGACGATGCGCGGTTGGCGCCCGTCGAAGGAGCGGCTGCGCGGCTCGCGATCCGGGATGTCGAGACACGCGTTGTTGTTCGCGTCCTCCCCTTCGTCCAGGAGGCCGTTGTTGTTCTTGTCCTCGCCGAGGCCTTCGCCTTCGTTCAGGATCGAGCCGTTCTTGTAGTGAGCGAGGTTGTCAAAGATGTTGACGCACGAAGATGCCTGGTTCGCGAGCGCCGGTGTTTGGAACTCGAACGGGCCGATGGTCGCGATGCCTTCGAGGTTGGTGAAGTCGGTCTCGTGCTCGTAGTTCGCGTTCACTGCAAAATCGACGCGCGTCACGAAGCCGTGGCAGTTCTTGCAGTTGTTGTTGTCGACGGTGCGCTTGATCAAGTGCAGCTGCGCATACGGACGCTGGCCGAGGTCGGTGCGGATGCCAAACGGCAGCGCGGTCTCTGGTTGGCGGCCATTGTCGGCCACGGTGCGGTCGATGGGCTCTTGGTTGTGGCCGTCGGGCGCGTAGGTCACGTGGCAAGACGAGCAGCCCGAGGAGCGGAAGCGGCCGATCGGATTGTTCTTGTTGCGCAGCTCGACGTCGTTTGGATCGTTGGGCGGCGGATCGTCGGCGTTGGGCGAGGTCGTGAAGTCGACGAAGCCGAAGTTATCGGCGGGGGAGACCGTGTTCATTATGTGATAGGCGCGAAAGACGCGCAGCGCGGCGTCCACGGGGTTCGTGATCGGCTGGTCATCAAAGGCGTTGAGGACGCGCTGATCGCGGTTCAGGCCCACCATCTTTTGCAAGCGCAGCTCGACGGCGCTGCCATCGGGCGGAAACGAGCGGAACGCGGCGTTGCCGATGTTTTGCAGCACTTCGACGGATCGATTGTCGTTCGTGACGTTCGCGTCGAAGAAGGCCACGCGCTGGCCCGTGCGTGTGATGCCGGGACCGGGGTCGAGAGGATCGGTGCCGTCATCGAACAGGGGTGCAGCCGTGACCTCGAAGAGGTCGTCGTTTGGGTCTTGGTTTGCGCGCGCGCTGTCGAGAAGCAGATCGCGGTCAAAGCCGCCGCCCGTGACGATGTTGCGCGCGGGGTCTGCGAAGACCGAGCTGAACGCTTCATCGACCACGTCGTAGTTCAACGTGTAGCCCAAGCGTCCGATGCGCGGATTGCGGGCATCGAAGCGAGCACCGACGTCGCTGCCGGCGATGTCTCTGAAGTCGATCGCCTTGGGCAGCTGCGAGTTGCCGTAGTTGGCGCCCGCGACGACGCCAGCCTGCGTCGTCATGATGGAGCGCCGCAGATCGTAGACGACCTCGGCGTGACAGACCATGGCGGCGTTGGCATTGCGGTTCTTGTTGCCGCAACCGACCTGTGCCGCGCGCAGATCACCTGGGTTCAAGAACCTCAGGTAGTTGACGTCGCGGTTCATCTCGCTGTCGAGCTGGCCGCGCTTGGCCAAGCGGCCTTCCGCGAGTCCGCCGTTGCCATCTTGGTCGACGGTGCGGCCGTCGAAGAACTCGCCTTGCTCGTCCACGCGCCCGTCGCCGTTGTCGTCCATGCCGTTGGCCCACCACATCTCGGAGTCGAGCGGCAAGACGTGGGACTTCGTCAAGATCTTTTGGTCGCGGACATTGACGGTGGCCGGCAGCACTACGGCATCGTTGCCGCCGTGGCAGTCGACGCACGCCAGCGCGAACGCGGGGTGGACGTCCGTGATCCCCTCATGGCAGCCGAGACAAGAGCCGCCCAGACGTGTTTGCGCCTCGACGATCTTTTCGCTGCATCCTGAAAGAAACATCCAGGAGGTGGCGACTACGATCAGCGTTCCACGTAGGCGAAAGGAAGTCATATGGGCCCGCCTCCTCGGCGGACCATCACTGTAGAATGCCGTTGTTGGAGGGGGCAAGGGCCTGCTGCTGACGGCGAGCGATCGGGGTTTGACGCCGCGGCCGTTTTCAGACGATACCGCCGGCATGAACGTCCTTTTCGTCGTCACTGCGCTCGCCGCCCTTGCGTCTCCGCCTGCCCCCAAGGGCCTCACGGTCGATGACATGCTTGCGATGCAGCGCATCAGCGAGCCCGATGTCTCGCCGAACGGCAAGCTGGTCGCTTTCACGGTCAGGGAC
>SHZB01000271.1 GCA_009692485.1 Myxococcales bacterium | reverse complement strand
TGCGCCACGGTGCCGATCGCGGTCCCGCGCTCGACCTCACCGCAGAGTCTCGCCCAGAATTCCTTTGGATGTCCCGCCACGGCGTGAGCGTGCCGGAGTCTACGTGCGTTGACAGGACGTCGCTGGCCGGACGGTTACTTGGCAACGCCACAACTCGCGAATAGGCAATTGGCGCTGCCGTAACTGGCAGTTACGAAATGGCCAGAGACCTCAGGGGACGAGGTCGCAGGGCATCATCAGACCCGAGATGGGGTCCTTCTTGATGCAAGTGCGATTCGGTGGGCGCGGGTCGCGAGCGGGCGCAGTCGCGGTCTTCGCCGAGCTGGCCGCTACCGGCTTCGCGGTTGCCGAGCTTTGCGGCGCAGCGCTCGAGTCGGGCGGCGTGGTCAGGGCGATGGCAGAGCTTGCCGGCGCGGCGTCCGAGTCGCTTCGAGGCTCGAGGCCCGCAATTCCGAGCTCCGCGGATGGGCGAGTGGGAGGTTCTTCGAGAGCGATGGCCGGTCGCGACGAGGCCAGGGCGGAGGGTGACAGCGCGGGCTCGGTTGCGGCGGACGATGGCGAGGAATTGGCATCGGATACTCCGTGCCTGATAAGCGAACCGGTGATCCCGGCGCCGACGAAGGCGAGCGCTATCGTGAGCAGCATGAACCCGAGCGAGCGGCTCTTGCGCGGGCGGTCTCCGGAGCCGCCGACCGCCACGGCCGAGTTCGTCGCCGAGAGTCCTACCATGCCGGTGTGCTTCGTCGGGTCGCGCTCTGTGGCGACGTGTCCGACGTCGCTAGTCTCGATGGCGGAAGCGGCTGGCGCTATCCCAGTTGGCATCGGGAGCGCCAGAGCTGAAGGGTGAAACTCTGCGATCGAGTGACGCTTCAGTTTCTTCAGCGTCGCGGCGGAGAGCGGGGCCGAGAATGGCTCGAGGGCCGCCGCGAACTCTTGCATCGACGCAAAGCGCTCGTCTGCGGTGCGCGCGTACGACCTGGCGATGATGGCGGCGAGCTCTTCTGAGACGTCATGCCGCAGCGAGCGGAGTGGCGTCGGGGGATCGATGTTCACCTTGACGCAGAGCTCGCTGAAGCTCTCCGCCGTGAACGGCTGTGTGCCCGTGAGCAACTCGAAGAGGCAGACGCCGAGCGAATAGATGTCCGTCCGCGGGTCTACGTTCTTCGCGCTTCGCATTTGTTCCGGCGACATGTAGAGGCCAGAGCCGAGAATGGTCGTCGTCTTCGTGAGGCCCATCTCCTGCGGTTCGTTCTCGAGGAGTTTCGAGATTCCGAAATCGAGGACCTTCACGAGTTGCCGTGTCTCGTACTCGGCCAGGAACAGGTTCGCGGGCTTCACGTCGCGGTGAATGATGCCAACCTTGTGGGCTTCGGCGAGCGCCTCGGACGCTTGTGTCACGAAGGAGATCGCATCCGCGATCGAGAAGCGGACTCCGCTTTTTATCCAGTGCGCCAGATCATGGCCGCGCAGGTGCTCCATCACCATGTACGGGACGCCGCGCTCGGGCAGACCGGGGCCTTGCATCGAGCCGACGTCGAGCACGCGCGCTACGTGCTCGCTTTCGATGCGGGTCGCCGCCCGCGCTTCGTTCAGGAAGCGCTGCACGATGCTGCGATTCGCTACGAACTCGGGCAGAAGGAATTTGATCGCGACGCTCGTGCCCATCGCGAGGTGATCGCACGCGATGACCACTCCCATTCCGCCGGCGCCGATCGGACCGACGACGCGGTACTTGTCGAGCAACACCGTGCCAGGCACGAGCGCCCTGACGTCGAGTCCCTCACCGCTCACACGGGGTACCTTACACGAATGTGCGCGACCTGAGCTGCGCGCGACCTGAGCTGGCCGCGACCAGAGCTGTGCCAGCTAGCGTATCCGCGGCAGGCGGGGACTGCGCGGCCGATACGCGATCATGGGCTCGAGACGAGCTGCTTGCCGTCGATGAGTGCCTTGATGGTCTTGTTGGAAGCGAGCGCTGCCTTCGACGGTGGAACAAGCAGGGTGCCACCCGCGAGGTGATCGAAGCGAAACAGGCTGCCCGTGAGCTGCTCTGTTCCAAAGGCGGTGGTCGCGGAAAGTTCGACGGGCTCTCCCATCGGCGGTTTGTCGAGGGTCACCGGCGAGAGCCACGTCAACATGCCGTCAGCGCCGACGCGCAGACGCTGGTATTCGCGATGCATGAGCTCCGGCGGGACCACGATGTTTGCGCCGGCGACCGCTGTCGCGTGCTGGTAGAGGCTCGTGAACGTGTAGTCGGAAATCCAGGTTGGCTGGCAATATCCCATGATGTCCGCGTACTGGTTTGGGGCGTAGAGCTTGCCGTTCAAGAGGTCATAGCCATACGAACCAATCCCACCGTTCGCATACGGAAACTGCGAGTCCGCACTGGCGACGCCGCCGCAAGGTGCGTGCTCGCGCCCGTGGTTGTGACCAAGCTCGTGGAGCGCCGTCTCATGGGCCATGCCGCCTGAGAAACCGAGCCCGATCGCGGCGCGCGCATAGGGTGAGTTCGGTGCGCCAAGGTAGCCGAGACCCGCTATGCAGCCGCCTCCGCAGTAGCTCTCCACGGAGCCCGACGGAGCGAAGATCCCGTAGTAGTACTCGTCATCGGCGGCGCCATCCGAGCTACGCAAGTCCGCGATCGTCTCGAGGAGCTGCTCCCATCCGGAGCCATTCGGGCTGGTGTTGACGTTCCAGTTGAGCGCCTTTGCGCGCACGGAGAGTTCGACGTTCGCGACCGGATACATCGAATAGAACCGACTCGCATAACCGTCGAGCTGCGCCTGGGAAGTATCGGGCAATCTCCCCGAGCCGTCGGCGTCGTAACGCACCGGCACGAGCGTGAGCTTGAGCCGCGGTGCGGTCTTCGGCGCGAGCGCGGCGGGGGGGGCGTCCGGTGCGGGATAGTGCGCGAAAGGGTTGCCCGCGGACGGATCGCCTCGCAGCTGAAGCGCATCGACGCGGAGCGTTGCGGCGAGTCCGAGCGCGGCCGCGTCTACGACGAAATTGATCGTGCTGCCAAGGCTGGCCTCGCTCGAATCTACGTCGAGCACGAGGCTCTGTTCGAGGACGACTCCTTCGGCCAGACTCACGCGCACGAGGACGGGCGCAGCGTCGTACGACGCCTCGCGCTCCACGAAGACGCGAATCAGCGCCGCGCGGCCCGCGAGCACGGGGACCTGCGAAACTGATGAAACTCCGGCTTCCATCAGCGTGCGGTTCACGCCTTGGCTCAACGTTACCCTCGTGAGCGTGACCCCGGGCGCGCCGACCAGCAGCGTCGTTGGCGTCTCGTTCGCGTCAGGCGGGTCACCCTGGGGGTCGGCGTTTACCGTGTCATTTGCAGGGGGCGCGCTCGGCACGGTGCTGTCGTCGATGAGCAGCCCGTCAGCACCGGTGATGGCATTGCAGCCGCAGACCAAGAGCGCAGCGAGAGTCGCTCCACCGAATCGACGGCCGTTTCCATGGAGAAGCCGAGTGGTCATCGCCCGAACTCCACAGCAAAGCGAATGCCGTCGCGACGCGTCGCGCAAGAGCCTAGAAATACTCGTTGCCCACCTTGTCGCCTGGATAACCGGAATGGATCCGCGTCGATCCGCCACGCTCGCCAACGCTGGAAAGTTCCGCGTGCCCTCGAACTTGGACCACCGGGTCCGCGTGCCTCCGCTAGGCTTGGCGGCGCGCGTACACGAAGTGTTCGACGTTTCCCTTCGGACCGGCGACCGGGCTGTCCGTGCCGGCGATGATGTTGAAGCCCGCGGCTGCAATCTCCGACTTCACCTGATCGATGGCCCGCGCACGAATGGCGGGATCGCGCACGACGCCCCTCGTCCGCGACGCCTCGCTACGCCCAACCTCGAATTGAGGTTTCACGAGACACACGAGCTCGCCTCCTCCCGACAAGATCCGCGCGACGGCCCCGAGGAGCTTGCCAATCCCAATGAACGACGCATCCACGACGATCACGTCGACGCCATCATCGAAGTCGCCTCGCTCGAGGTGGCGCGCGTTCGTTCGCTCGCGCACGACGATGCGTTCGTCGCAGCGAAGCCTTTCATGCAGCTGGCCCCAACCGACATCGACCGCGTAAATCTTTCGAACTCCGTGCTGGAGAAGGCAGTCGGAAAATCCGCCGGTGGAAGCTCCGATGTCGACGCAGACTTTTCCGCTTACGCAAAGCCCGCACGATAGAAACACCTCGAGCGCATGGACGAGTTTGTCGCCGCCCCGAGAGACGAAACGCGGAGGCGTCGCGACGATGAGTGGTGCATCGACGGCGATGACCATGCCCGGCTTATCGAGCCGCCGCGTGTCGCTCGTCACTTGCCCGGCCAGAATCAGCGCCTGCGCTTTCGTTCGCGTCTCGGCCAGTCCGCGCAGGACGAGAAGTGCATCGACTCTTTCCCGCTGGTTCATCTTGTTCGCTCGCGAATCGCTCATCGCGGCTTCGATCCACTCACCGAGCCTTCCGGTGTCGTCGCGGAATGCCCCATTTCCGGCGTCGCGGACTCTGCACCGATGGGTCCGGCGCCGTGGATCGCGCGCGCCAAATCCGATAGCCCATCTGCCAGCCTCGGCCCTGGACGCAAGGCCGCGGCAGTTGCGAGCCTGTGTACGCGCCCGGCCCGCACCGCCCTGAGGCCAGACCAAGCTGGTGCATCTCCGAGCGTGGAGTCGGCTTGGGTTGCCATCGCGCTCGCGTCGATGATGACCTCTGGGTTCAAGGTGAGCAGTCGCTCCATATCGATCGTTGGAAATGCCCCGCCGGCCGTGACCAAGTTGAAGCCGCCCGCGAGCTTGATCATTTCGTCGAGGAAGTTGCCTGGCCCGACCACGAACAAGGGGCGCGCGTCCAAAATCATGACCACTGAAATGCGTTCTCGGGACCTCGTCCAATCCGCCACCCTTGCGAGCCCCCGCTCCATGGAATCTCTGGCGAGCCTTCCTTCGCTCGGGCGTCCGAGTCGTTCCCCGAGTGAAATGAGCAGTGTCCCGACCTCGGCCGTCGTGGTCGTCGGCGGAAACCACGCATCCACTCCATGCGCTTGGAGCTGCTCGGCAATCCACCCACCGCCTGGACTTGGCTCGCCCACAACCATCGTCGGCGCGAGCGTGAGCACTCGCTCGAT
>SHZB01000025.1 GCA_009692485.1 Myxococcales bacterium | reverse complement strand
GAGCCCGAGCGGAATCGCGAGCGCTGCGGGCACCGGGTGCAACACCAAATCGCGCACCGCGACGGCCAGCGCCCAGGCTCCCGGCGAAGGATCGACCTCGAGCGCTCGAAACGTTTGCCACTCTGCATAGCAGCCGAACGACAGCGGGCTGGCGCGGTCGGTGACAGCGCGCGCGAGGTGACGATGATCGCGACGAAAGTCCCCAGACAACAGGCCCAACTCGCCTCGAAGCGCGTCCGGTCCGAGCACCAGATCGATGCCGCGCGGGCCTCGCCGTAAGGCCACGCTGGTCCACACTTCGTCGCCGTCGAACAACCCGAGCAGCATCGTCCTGCCGGCCGGGCACACGACATCGAGCGAGTGCTCGACCATCGCGGCCGTCGGGAGCGGGATCCCTTGCAGACGGCGCGGCCAACTCTCGATCGTGCCGCGCGTGATCTCGTCCCGCACGAGCGCGAGCAAGATCAAGGTCTGCGCGAGAAAATCGTCGTCTTGCCGAAGCCGCGCGCCGAGCTGCTCGAAGATCGATTCCAAGGCTCCGCTTTCGAGCTTCAGCGCCCAGCTCGCTTCGTGCCGTCGCCCGAGCTCTGCTGCCGAGAGCGGCCAGTCGCGCGCCACGTCGTCGAGCCGGAGCCGGCCTGCGCTCGAGTGCACGAGCTTGCGTGGGCGGCCCTCGGCATGAACGGCGATGACACCGCCCTCGGCACGCTCCGGATCGCGCGGTCTTCGAGCCGTGCGCTCGGGCGTGAAGAGCTGCACCACGCGCTGCCAATCGCGACCCGTGAATCCCTCGAAGCGCACATCGGGCGCGATCACGAGGTGACCCCATCCGAAGGCAGAGCCGTCGACAGAGGCAGAGCCGTCGACAGAGGCAGAGCCGTCGACAGAGGCAGAGCAGTCGACAGAGGCAGAGCAGTCGACAGAGGCAGAGCCGAAGATGCAACAGAGCCGGGGCCCCACCACAAGAGCTCGTGCCGGACCTTGCGGCCGAGAAGGTGCGTCGTGAGCGAGAGCGTATCGCCCGTGACCGACACCTCGTGCTCGGGCGATGCGTCCGCCGGAAAGTACGCCGAGCCCGAGAAGCCCGCCGCATCCAGCCAGAAGAAATGCACGCCGTCGGTGCTGGGGCCGTGCATGAGCAGCATGCGGCCCTCGCCGAGCAGCGCGAAATCGAGCGAGAGGAAGGCAAACTCTGCGAAGCGCTCCGGCGACGGAAAATGGTCCCCCACGTCGCGCAGCTCGGGAATGTGCGCCCGCAGATGGCGGTGAAGGGTGTCGTAGCGCACGGTCTGCAGGCGCGGGATGCGGCGCGTCGGCTCCGCGATCACACGAAGCTCTTCCGGGCGCGCGGTCGGAAGCTCGACGTGCAGCCGGTAGCGAACGCCGAGTCGTGCCTCGTCGATCTCCTCGTCGGAGAGCGCCTTGAGCCACCATTGAAAGAGCGCGAGCGACCCCGTCCCCGCGCGCGATTCGAGCACGACGAGCGACTCCCAAAGCGGGCTGCGAACCTGCCACCGCGCGCCGTGATTCTTCACGATGCAGGCCCCGACGTAGAGCGCGCCATGGGTCACGACTTCGACGATGGGCGGCACCGCGCCCGGCTCTACAACAGGGCGGATGAGCGCGTCGCGCCGGGTACGTGTCAGCGCGGCTCCGAGCCGATGGACCGAAGCGTCGGTGAAATCCAAGCTCAGCTCGGGCAGCCCGAGGCGCACCGGCGCAAGCTCGGCGAAGGCGGCGGCGATGGCGTCAAGCTGCATGAAAATGCGCGGATTTTGCGCAGAATTCACGTCCGTAGTGCGCGCCCGCGCCAAGTCGCTGCGGGCCTCGGGCGCATAGAGCGGCAGGAAATACCGTTCGAACAGGCGCTCCGCGGTCCACATCGCGCCGGGGATCTATCACCCACGACGGACGAGCGCGAGGGCGCTGGGGCGTCGGCCGCCTAGAAGAGCCTCTTGCGCTTCGCCGAGGAGAGTTAGAAGAGCTTCTTGCGCTTCGCCGAGGAGAGCTAGAAGAGCTTCTTGCGCTTCGCCGAGGAAAGGATGTTGAGCATCTCGCGATATTTCGCGACCGTGCGGCGCGCGATGCGAATCGACTGCTGGTCCTTCAGCAACTTCACGAGCGCCTGATCGCTGAGCGGGTGCGCCTTGTCCTCGACGGCGATCATTTGCCGAATGGCCTGCTTCACGCTCTCGGACGCGATGTCATCGTCGCCGACGCGCGAGATCGACGAGTTGAAGAAGTACTTGAGTTCGAAGATCCCCAGCGGCGTGTGCACGTACTTGTTCGAGGTCACGCGCGAGATCGTCGACTCGTGCATGCCGACTGCCTCCGCGACGTCGCGCAGGATCATGGGCTTGAGGAAACCGACGCCTTTTTCGAAGAACTCGCGCTGCTTCTCGATCACGCACTCGGTCACCTTGATGATCGTGCGGCGGCGCTGCTCGATGGCGCGAATGAGCCACTGCGCGCTGCGAAGCTTTTCGCTGATGAACTCCTTCGCCTTCGGATCTTTCAGCATCCGTTTCACGAGCGAGTCGTTGACGTAGAGCCGCTGCATGCCGCGATCGTTGTCGCTCACGACGAAGCGATCGGCGTCTTTTACGACGAACACGTCGGGCGTGATGGCAATGGTGCGCTCGTCGATCTCGCTGAAGTTGCGCGCGGGCACGCCCTCGAGTTTTTGAATCTCCTGAACCGCGTCGATCACTTCTTCCATCGGGATCGCTAGCGCCTTGACGATGGCGCCGAGGTTGCGGCGCTCGACGTCGCGCAAGTGATTTTGGATGATGCGCTTCTCGGTCTCGTCGTAGCCGAGCACGTCGGCTTGAATGAGCAGGCACTCGACGAGGCTGCGCGCGGCGACACCGACCGGATCGAAACGCTGGATCAACCGGAGCACCTCCTCCGCGTCGTCGAGCTCGAGCCCGGCCTCATTGGCGAGGTCCTCGATCGTCAGGTCCGCGAGCACCGTCTCGTCGGGCCCGATGCCGCCGGCCAGATCGAGAAAGCCTTTGTCGTCGAGGTTGCCGATCACCAAAAGCGCGAAGTGGCGTTCGGTGTCGACGAAGTCACTCATCTGCAGCTGCCAGAGCAAGTGGTCCTTGAGACTGCTTGGCTTGGTGAGGTTCTGCTCGATCGGCGGAAGCTCGTCGAAGCCCGAACGCGTCGCGCCAAGCGGCTGCCGAAGCTGTTGACTTTCGAGGTAGCTGGCCCAGTCGATTTCCTGGTTCTGGTCTCGTTCTTGCTTCGCGGTCTCGCCGCCGCCTTCGCCGTCACCTCGCGGTGTCAGCTGCTCGGGCGCTTCATGGACGGTGCCCTCCGCCTCGGCTTCGCTGCGCTCACGCTTGGCGGGTGCTTCCTTCGGTTCGATCACGTCGTCGGAGAGCAGCGGGTTGCCGTCGAGCTCTTTGCGAAGCTCATCGACGAGCTCGAGGCGCGAAAGCTGCAAGAGCCGGATCGCCTGCACGAGCTGAGGCGTCATCACCAGCTGTTGGGACAGCCTCGTTTGCAGCTTCATCTCCATGCCGATGGGCATCGCGTTTTGGCTCCGGGGTTAGGGTTTTCGAGCGCGCGTGCGGCCTCGACCGAACAACCCTATCACCCATCGTCAAACCAGGGTCCGAGAGTTGCAAGGACGTGCGAGCCGCGCCACCCGGAGCGCGCTGCCTCTACGAGCTATTGCCGAATGGGGCGATCAATTCCAACCACGCCACCCCGCGCGCGGCGGCCGCACGAGGCCGTTCGCTACACGCGCAGCTCGCGGAGGGCGATGCCGGAGCGCTCGAAGATGCCGAGTCCAAGCTCGCCGGCGATACGCAAGTAGGCGGGCTCGCGGCGCGCGGCGCTGAGCGTCGGGAGGCCGTTCTCCTTGCGGAGTCTCTCGACGATCTCCCACCCAACGACGTCGAGCGCCACCGGATCCGTCGAGGCATACAGCGCCTCGTGGGGGACGCGCCGCTTCGGGTTCACGTCGATGGGGCCTTCGTCGTAGATGACCTGGTAGGCGTCGGCGATGTGCAGCACGACCCGGCTCTTGACGACATCTTGCGCGTAGAGATGCGCGATCTGAGGGCTGGCGGTGTGCGCGTGGAAGTCGTGAGGGTTGGTGTTGCAGCCGTGCGTGATGTTCTTCAGCGCGCCGGTGTAGCCGCAAATAGAGTGGTCCTTGATTTGCGTGACGTTGATGACTGCGGTCGCATCCGTGAACGGCGTGACGTACTTCGTGGGCACGCCGCCGACGAGCACAGCTTCCATGGTCGCGTCCTTGTTGAGGTGCACCGCGAGGCGCACGCCGGCCGGAAGCTCGGGTGCGGGCGCGAGCGATGCCTTGTCCGTGATGCACCGTGTCGCGAACAAAAAATCCCGAAATTGCTCGAAGATCGTGATGTTTTGCGGAGGCACGCCCAGCTCGACCAGCCCGTGCGCGAGCGCGGCGACGACCTCGACGTTGGCCGCCATCTTCATGCTCTGGCGGCCCGCGATGCCGTTGGGCTTGATGGCGATGCGCTCGCTCGGAGACACGAGCGTGCCGAGCGCGGCGACCAAGGTGCGCGTACCCGTGAGCTCGGTGAGGGCTGCTTCGAGCATCGCGCGCGCGGCGTCCGCCTTGGGATACGCCCCGTTCGCGGTGAGACTTCCGGGTCGCCGCGCACACGTCACCTTGCCGGGCAGCGAGAGTCGCAAGAACCCGGCAGGCGGACGCGCCGCACCGACCCGGGCGTCGCCGCCGAGCGCGGAGCCGGGATCTCCAACGGCCGCTCCGACGACGGCAGCACCACTAGCGAGCAAGTGACGGCGCGTGAGCGAACAACGAGGCATGGCGGCTCCGATCTCCCGCATCGTAGTGCGTGCCACGAGCGCAGCAAGGCGAACGCCCGCGAACGGAGCGATCCATCCCCGCGGTCCACGAGGTCCGAGTGCCGCGGTCCACGAGGTCCGAGTGCCGCGGTTCACGATCGATCTCCGCGGTTCACGAGGTCCGAGTGCCGCGGTTCACGAGGTCCGAGTGCCGCGGTTCACGATCGATCTCCGCGGTTCGCGAGGTCCGGGTGCCCGACTGGCGGGGCGCCGGTCATCCGCCGGCGGGCGCCACCCCACGCGTGGACGTCGATCTCGCGAAACAGCGCAATTCGTGGGAGATCACGCGTCGATCGCGGTCGGCACGGCGTTCGCAATGCGTCGCTCGGATGAACCGAATCTCGCGCTTCTCCTCGCGGCTGACCGGATGGGCTTGGGCCTCTCTGCTGGGCAAAGCCTTCGCGTGGGCGCTGCTCTTCATGGGGCTCGCGCACGTCGGCAGCGCAAGCCTCGTCGCCTTCGCCGAACCCGCGCGGTCGCCGCCACCTCGCCTCGCCGAGGTCGCCAGCACCGGTGGCGCACCGCAGCCAACGGGCGAGTCCCGCGCGCCGCCGCCATGTGCAAGCGCCGTTGCGAGCGCCCTGGCGGCTAGCGGTTCGGTCTCCGCGACCTTGGCCGATGGTCGCATCGTGTTGAACCTCGCGAACGCGACGGATCTCATGAAATTGCCAGGAATTGGGCAGAAACGTGCGGATGCCATCGTGGCGCTTCGCGAGCGGCAGGGGCGATTTCGTTCCTTGCGCGATCTTCTCCGAGTGCGCGGCCTCGGCAACAAGACGCTCACCCGTCTCGCACCGCTTGTCGTCAACGATCCGCCCACGCCCACCGCCGACCCACCAAGCACGGAGCGAAGGCGGCAACCGTGAGGCCCGGCTCACGGGTCGTCGGGCTGTGCGCTCGCGGCGGCGCTGGCTGCACCACGAGGCTGCACCACGCTCATCTCGACATCGAGCACCAGCGTCTGGCCGCCGACAGCTTCAATCGTGCGAAGCTCGTCGGGCGCGTTCGGGTGGCGAAAGGTCACGCGATGACGACCGGGCGTGATCGCGATCGGGCGCGCAAAAGGCGTCGTTTCAAGGTGTTTTCCGTCGACGTGCACCTCGGCCCAGGGGCGCGCAAGGACGCGTAGACCCGCCGGTTGTTCGAGGATCCCGCGCGGGCTGCCACTCGGTCCGAGCGCGCCACGGTCGAGCCCAACCCAGGCCGTGAGCGCGAGCACTGCAGCGCCGACGGCGACACCGCCGGCCACGAGCAGGCGGCGGGGTGCAAACCCCAGGATCGCGGTCCCTCGATCTGCTCCTCGATCGAGCGGCGCCGCGCGCGCCTCGCACAGTCCCGCGTCCGCCAACGCACGTGCAACGAGCTCATCGGCCGGGAGCGAAGTGCTCATTCGCAGGGCTTGCGTGAGCCTTCCTGCTACCGACGCCATGTCGCCGAAGCGATCGAGCGGGCGCTTGGCGAGGCAGCGGTCGACGATCGGCGACAGCGCTCGATCGCGGGCGCTCTGTCCGAGCATGAGCGGCGCGGCGGGCGCGTGCCGGATCCGCTGCGTGATCCCCTCGGGCGTGCCGTCGAACGCGCCACGCCCCGCGAGCATCCTGTAGAACAGCACGCCAAAGAGAAACACATCGCTGCGGGGCTCTCCGAGCTCGCCGACGACTTGCTCGGGAGCGAGGTGTTCAGGCGACTCGAGCGCACGACGAAGGCCGGCGATCGGCCCGAGCTCGCCCGCGCCGTGAAGGTACACGCCTCCCTGCTCGGTGAGCTCGATGAGCGAAGGGTGTAGGGCGCCGTGGACCGCGCCATCCCGGTGCAGCGCGCCGACCGCAGCTGCCAACTCGATGCCGATGGCGATCGCAGAATCCGCGTCGAGCTGCGCGCGCCGCTCGAGCACGGCGCTGAGCCGTACGCCCCCGCGGTCGACGAGCACCAGCAGAGGCGCGCCATCCACCTCGCACTGTTCGATCACGACTCCGAGGGCTGGATGACCGAGGCGCTGGAGCCGTTCGGCCTCAGCCTCGAGCAAGCTCGCTACGGCTCGGTTTGCGATGCCGGACTTGGCGGTCTTGACGAGCACCAGCGGACCGCGAGCGGGCGTGCGCGCTCGATACGTGATCGTGTACGCGTCCGTCGCGACCGTCGCGAGCAACTCATACGATCCAAGCAACACCTTTGCCATTCACGCTTATTCGCGACCGACGCGGAGCGAAGTTCCGGTCATCGCTGGCGGCGCTTCGATGCCGAACAACTCGAGGACGGTCGGAGCGACGTCGGCGAGAGAGCCCTCGGGCCGCAGCGAGACGGGACCGCTCTGCGTATCGATGAAAAAAAACGGCACCGAGTTGTGGGTCGGCGCGCCGCTCGGTCGGCCGGCTTCGTCACGGAGCTGCTCGGCGTTGCCGTGCGCGGAAGTCACCAGCAACGTGGCGCCGGCTTCGCGAGCGGCCCGCACGACTTCACCGAGGGCCGTATCGACGGCTTCAAGCCCCGCGACCGTGGCGTCGATCGAGCCGGTGGCGGCGAGCACGTTTGCGTTCGCGAAGCTCACCAACAGAAACTCGGCATCGCGGTTGCCAAGGGACTCGCAGGCGGCCTTTGCGATCGCCGCGGCCCGCATTTCGGGGCGCTCTGCGTGGCTATCGACCAGGCGCGACGAGGGGATGACGATGCGGCGTTCTTCGGGCCAGAGCTCGTCCTTTCCGCATGAGAAATAGCGCCCAAATTCGGCCTTCGCTTCCGATTCGCCGATGCGCACTTGGCGGAGTCCGGCGCGCGCGACAAGCTTGGCGAGCGTGCTCTTTTCGATCCTCTCTGCGAAGACCGCCGGCACCTTCTCGAAGCCGGAATCGTAGCTGGTCAAGGTCGCAAAACAGTGTTCCCGAAAGGCGCGCACCGACCGGCCTCGATCCATCAACAGATCGGCCGCGACGTCATCGGGAACGCCCTCGGCAGTGAGCAGCTGCGTGAGCTGCAAGAGACCGGCGGCGCGCGTATTCAGCGCGAGCCCACAGGCCTCGCCGTTCCACATCCACGCGGCCTCCGGTGCGCTGAAATCGCACATGAAGCTGCCGCGCACGCCCTCGTAGTCGCCGATGCGCACCGGCTCGAGTTCATCATCGGAGAACCCAAGAGCGTAGCCGTGCTCGAGCGCTTCATAGGCCGTCTCGACTCGCGGCGCGGCCGGGCCAAGCACGTTGTCGCGCACGATCGCGTGGTAGGCGCGATACACGCGATCCCAGCGACCGTCGGTGTCCATCGCGTAGCGGCGTCCGCCGAGCGTTCCGATCACGGCGCCCTTGCCTTCCATCGCGAGCATGAGCCGGTCGAGGTGTGCGCCACCACTTCGCGGCGCGGAGTCGCGTCCGTCGAGCACGGCATGAACGACGATCGCGATCTCGTGAAAGCTCGCGAGCTCGAGCGCCGCGACGAGATGCTGAAAGCTAGCGTCCGCTCGCGAGTCGGACAAAAGCGCGACGAGATGCAACGCGCTGCGGTCATACATCGCGATGCGCATGAGCCGATCGATCCCCTCGAGTCGCCCGAAGCTGCCGTCCGCGATCGCGGCATCGACCCGGCGCGCCACGGCTTCAAGCGGTCTGCCCGCGCCCAATGTGCGGTAGCCCGCTTCGCTATTGCCGGGCTCGCCCTCGCGCAGGCCCACCGCAGTGCCGCTCGCGCGCAGCAGGGCGGTGCCGCCATCGCGACGGAGCGCGTCACACATCGGCATGCGCGCCATCCGCACGGCGTTGCCGTCAAGCTCGTCGCGCTCGCCCACGCCGTCGAGCACGCACAATACGACCGGTCGACGAGGCGCGCTCGCGAGGGTCACCGTTTGCGCTCCCGCTCGCGGCGCTCGATCGTTGGTCACCGTTCACGCTCCCGCTCGTGGCGCTCGATCGTTCGCCGTGTGACCGCGTCGCGAGCCAGCTCATCGGCGCGCTCGTTGAGCGGATCGCCAGCGTGACCGCGAACGTAGAAGAGCGTCGCGCGACGGCGTGCGTAGAGCTGTTTCAATTCGGCGACGAGCTCCGTGTTCGCCTTCGCCTTCCAGCCTTTCTGCACGACGCCGATCGCATATTGGCTGTCGGTGAAGATCGATGCCGGCGTGTCAGCATCGAGCTCCTCGAGCGCGCGCAACACGGCCGTAAGCTCGGCCACGTTGTTCGTTGCGAGCCCGAGATACTCGCTCAGCTCGATCGTGACCGCGCCGCGCATGAGCACCACGCCGAGCCCCGCCGGCCCCGGATTTCCCGAGCACGCGCCATCCGTGTACGCGACCACGCCCTCGTGCTTCGGACTGCCGCTTGCGGTGTTCGACGCCCCCGCTCGTGCCGCGCGATCGCCCGCGGTCACCGACGCCCCCGCTCGTACCGCGCGTTTCGGCGGTGCATTCGCGACGTCCTCGGCCGCGGCGCAGGTCTCATCGGGCAAGGGTGTCGCGTCCGTCACCGTCAGGTTCGCGACCGCGGCTTGATAGCGACGGCCATCGCCCCGCTGGTACCGCACCTCGACCCGCCCCGCCGCTGCGGCCAGCGCACCGGAGTCGTTGGCGCGCGCATACACGCTCTTGCCGCGAAGCGATGCGCGTACCCAGGCCATCAGGTCGTCCGTGCGCTGATCGAGTCGATCGCGTGCACCGCAGCGTCGTCGCCGCGCATCAGGTGCGCGATCGCGCCGAGCACCATGCGGTGGCGTTCGAGCGTGCCCTTGCCCTCGAAGTGCGCCGAGATCACCACCAATTGAAAGTGCCGTCCGTCGCCCCGGACCTCAACCTCCGCACCTTCGATGGCGAGGACGAGAGCCGCGCGAATCGCATCATGGGTGGCGCTCATCCGGGCGCTATACCGCATCGCCGCGCGCGACTGGGCCTTCGCTCGTCTCGCACCTTCGTCCGTCTCGCCGAGCACCGTCGAGCCGGGCGACGCACGCCGCATGATGAGGTATTCGAGGCGCGTGATCACGCCCGCATCCATGTTCGCGCCGCGCCTTTTCAGCGGCCAGACCTGCATCGTCACCGGCGGCGGCAGCGGCATCGGCCTCGCGACCGCGAAAGAGCTTGGCGGCCTCGGCGCGAACGTGGCCATCTGCGGCCGCAACCCCGACAAGCTCGCCGCCGCACACGCCGAGCTCCTCGCGCACGGCCTCGATGACGCTGCTGTTTTCTCGTGCGTCTGCGACATCCGCGAGCCCGATCAAGTCGCGGCCTTCGTCGGCCACGTCCTCGAGCGCTTCGGCGCGATCGACGTGTTGGTCAACAATGCCGGCGGCCAATTCCCCTCGCCCGCCGCGCAGATGTCTCCGCGCGGGTTCGAGGCAGTCGTCCGCAACAACCTGAGCGGCACTTTCTTCATGACGCGTGAGACCGCGACGCGCGCCATGATCCCCCAGAAAAGCGGGCGGATCGTGATGGTCACCGCGACGGTGGTACGTGGTTTTCCGGGCATGGCGCACACCGGGGCCGCGCGCGCCGGCGTCGAGAACCTCACCGCCTCGCTCGCCGTCGAGTGGGCCACGCACGGACTCCGCGTCAACTGCGTCGCGCCCGGAAATAACATCCGCTCGAGCGGCACCGCGCAGTACGGCGAGGGGCTCCTCGAGGCGACCCGCCGCGCCACTCCGCTCAAGCGCCTCGGCACCGTCGACGAGGTCGCGCGCGTCATCGTGTTTCTCGCCAGCCGCCAGAACGACTTCATCACCGGCAGCGTGGTTCGCGTCGACGGGGGCCAGGCCCTCTGGGGCGACATGTGGTTGATCGAAGAGCCGGAAGCGCTCATGCAGCCTGAGACATGAGCCCAGCCGACGACGAACCGCTCGCGCCCCGCGGCACCGATCCCAGCGCCCCCGGCCCCGACCCCGACCCGCGGGAAATCGCTCCTGTGCCGCACGTAGCGCAGCTCTCGGCGTCGCCGCCCCGCCGCTCACGAGCAGCGCGCGCGTGGGGCCTCGTCCCTGCCGCCGCGCGCTGGGTCATCGCTTATTTTCGCTACTCCGATCCGCGCACGCTCACCGCGTTGGTGCCGCTCCTCATCCTCGCGTTCGTGCTCTTCACGCGGCATCCGGCCACGAACTACATCTTCGATGAGCAAGAGGCGTTGCTCGCGAATCCCTACGTCAACGGCCTCTCGGGACTCCGTTACTGGGACGTGATCCACCGGGATTTCTGGGGTTTGCCGCCTGAAGCGAGCATCGGCTCGTACCGCCCGCTACCGAATCTTTTGTGGCGCGCGGTCTGGAGCCTGCACCATTTTCTTCCCGAGAAGGCGGCGCACCTCCCCAAGCACCCCTTCTTTCACCATCTCTTCAACATCGTGCTCCACGCGCTCAACGGCGCGCTCCTCGGCTCGTTCGCGTTCGCCGTGTCCAAGCGACGCGCGCTCGGCTGGTTGACGGCCCTCGCCTTCGTCGCGAGCGCCCTGCTCACCGAGGCCGTGTGCGGAATCGTCGGGCTCGCCGATGTGCTCGGTGGTCTCGGCGCCATCCTCGCGCTCCATGCGCTTCGGCTGCCCGCGTTGGCAATGCCTTTCGCCGTCTTCGCCGCGGTGCTCTTTGGCATGTTCGCGAAAGAGAGCGCCCTCGTGTGCGTACCGCTCGTGCCGCTCGCTGCGCTCGTGTGCGCGCCGCTGCTCAAGCCCGAGCGACCGGCGCGCGTCGTTCGCATGCTGCTCGCGTTCGCCGGCGCGGCCCTCGCCTTTTTTCTCTACGTCAAGCTTCGCAAATACTGGTTTCCATCACCCTTGCCCGCCTTGCTCGAGGCTCCGCTCGCCCCAGATGCCAGCCGCGCAGAACAGCTCTATCGCGCTCTGTTGGTGTGGTTTCATCAGGCGCCGCTCCCGCGCGATGCGATCAATAATCCGCTTATTTCCGCGGATTTTCCGCATCGTGTCGCCGGGGCGATGCGCGTGTACTGGCGCGGCCTCACCCAGCTCGTCCTGCCCATCCGGCTGAGCGGCGACTACTCGTTTCCGCAAGAGCCAGTGCCCGCGACCTTGACCGCGTGGGAGACCATCGCGGGCGCCACGATGACCGCCGCACCGCTCCTTGGTTCGCTTGCCCTCTGGATCTCGGCCGTCCGCAGCGAACGACGCGAGCGCCGGCGCCTCCTCGAAGAACAGAGCACTCCCGCCGAGCCGCGGCGCGTGTTTCGTCCGCAAGGTGTGTGGCCCTGGCGCTTCGCGGCGACGACCTTGTGCGCGCTCGGATTCGCGTGGGTGGTGGTGAGCTATTTTCCGCACTCGAACATTCCCGTGCTGCTGCCCACGGTGCGCGCCGAGCGGCTTTGGTACTTCCCGGCCATCGGCAGCGCGCTCATCCTCGGCGTCGCGCTCGCGGCCTTTCTCGAACGCGGACCGAAGCGAGTCGTGGCCAGTATCGCCATTCGCAGCTGGCTCGTCATCGCCTTCTTCGCGCTTCAGTGCGTGCAAGCTTACCGGCACTCGATGGACTACCGCGACGACCTCAGCTTCTGGCACGCGACCAAAATCAACGCGCCGAACAGCGCCAAGGCCCACCTCAACTATTCGATCATGGTGGGCGCCCGCGGCGATCTTCCGACGCGCCTCGCCGAGAGCCACATCGCCCGCGCGCTCGCCCCAAAATGGCCGATGGCGCACATCTACACGGGCGACACGCTCTGCCGTTTACGCCGCGCCAAAGAGGCGTGGCCGCACTACGCGGAGGGCTTCGCGCTCGGGCCGAACGACCGCGCGCTCATCGCCCTCGCCCTGCAGTGCCTTCACGACGAAGGCGAGCTCCTCGGCCACGACCAGGAGCTGCGCGCCCTCGCGGAAGAGCACCCGGGCAGCTGGATCGCCTACCTCGCGATCGACACGCTCGACCATCACGCCGAGCACGGCGGTGTCGATCCGAAACACCGCCCGCGCAGCTACAACGAGGGCGCGAAGAAGCAATAGCGCGCTGACTGCGCCGCCGAGCCGAGCTGGCTGCGCTGACGGTGCTGACTGCGCCGCTGAGCCGAGCTGGCTGCGCTGACGGTGCTGACTGCGCCGCCGAGCCGAGCTGGCTGCGCTGACGTCGCCGCTCAGCCGAGCTGGATCTTGCCTTGCAGCAAGAAGGCCACGACGAAGGCGAACAGCACCAGCGACTCGATGAGCGCGAGGCCGAGAATCATCGGCGTTTGAATGCGCGGCGCGGCGCTCGGCTGCCGAGCGATCCCCTCGAGCGCGGCGGAGGTCGCGCGGCCCTGAGCGGTCGTACCACCGAGCGCAGCGATGCCGATTGCGAAGGCTGCCGCGGCGGCGAGCCAGCCGTTCGTGTCGAACTTGTTGGTGGCGGCCGCCTGGGCGGCTTGCTGCGCCAAGGCCATCGCCGGTGCGAAAACGACAGCTACGGTGACTGCCGTGAACACGGACAGCTTCTTCTTGAAAGTCATGCCTTGGGTTCCTTCGTATGCCCCGAAAGTGGGGCGCTTCGCTTGCTCTTCAGGTGGCCCGCGAAAAGCTGGGGCACCCCTTAATCCGGTTTTTCGATTCGTTCAATGGTGCTCGGCATGCGCCGTGGCGAGACCGATGTAAATCGACGAGAGCAGGGTGAAAACCAGCGCCTGCACGCAGATCACGATCACGCCGAGCACCATCAGCGGCAGCGGCAACAAGATCGCAAACAGGCCCATGAAGATGCTCACCAGCAGGTGATCGACCGCGATGTTCAGCATGAGCCGAATCGCCAGCGTCACCGGCCGAACGCACATCGAGATCACCTCGATCGGAAACATCAAGACCGCGAGCAAGAGGTTCGGCAGGAAGCTATGAAACACTCCCCAGCCCGCCAGGTGCTTCACGTAGTCGAGCCCGTTTTCTTTGAGTCCGTAATAATTGAAGGACAAAAAGACGAGGAGCGCGCAGCCAGCCGTGACGTTCAAATTCGACGTCGGCGGCGCGAAGCCGGGAATGAGCCCGATCGCGTTCGATACAAAGATGAAGATCGCGCACGAGCCGATCAGCGGGAAATAGCGCTTGGCGTTCTTCGGCCCCATGACGTCGCGCGCCATGTTGTAGAAAAACTCGAAGAAAACCTCGAAGAAGGTCCTCAGCGTGAGCTCCTCTTCGGGGATCGTGGCGCTCTTGAGACGGCGGTACACGCCACGCACTTCGGAGCCGAGGTACAGCAGCACCAGCATCAACACGCCGGCCATCACGAGCGGCTCGAGCTCGCGGTATCCGACGTGATGCCCCTCGATCGACGTCCCGACGACGTGAGCGTTCGCGCCCAGGAAGTACAGCAAGTAGTGGAGGAGCGAGACGTGCTCGGGCATGGTCGGCGGATCTCGCGGCGCAGCGTGGGTCGCGCGAAGTCGGCGCGCCGTCTAACAGCATCTCGAAACGGACGCCAGCCGATTGCTCCGCCGATGCTGCGCCGATTGCTCCGCCGTTCGCTCGGCTGATTCAGGGTCCGTCGCTGCGCTCGCGGTCGTCGCCGCTGCTGCTCGCTTCGGCGTCGGTCGGCTCGGACTCTTTGGGACGAAGGAACGTGCCGACGGTGATCCCTGCCGGCATTGCGGTGTAGCCGACGGCCAAGGCGAGCGCCGAGACGTAACCGCTCTTCATCAGCAGCCATGCGCCGCCGAAGAGGCCCAGAAACTTCAGCGCGCCGCCGATGGCCCAGAGCCTTCCGCGCGTGCCCCCGCCAAGCACGCCGCGCACGACCAGCGCGAAGAACCACAGGTTGGCCGTCGCGAGCATGCCGCCGAGCGCGACGCCGAGGCCCGCGGCCCAGTCGAAACCGATCGCTGCAATGAGCGCGAAAACAGCGGAAAACGCGGCGACGCAAGCGATCGACACGAGCATCGCGGCGTCGAGCGGAATGGCCGCGCGCGTGCTGGGAAACAAGGGCTGCTCAGGCGTCGTCATCGCGAGCTTCTGCTTTCGTCGTGTGCGCTTGCAGCTCTTTCGTCGTGTGCGCTTGCACCGCCGGCGCGGCGGCCGCGGGGTCCACCGAGGCCGTGCGCGGTCCCGGGGCGCGCTCGGGCCGGCGCCCCACGAAGCGCGCGTCGCGTCCCACGTCTGCGTCCCGGAATTCGTCCGCTGCGGCCTCGCGATTCATGCTCTTGGCCGCGCGGTAGACGAAACGAAAACCCGTCGCCACTCCGAACAACATTCCGATCAACGTGAGCCACGGGCCGCTGCCGAGCTTCTCGTCGAGCCATTGGCCGCCGAACAAACCGAGCACGATCGAGATCGCCAGCTCGAGCCCGACCACCGAGTAGCGGACACTTGAAAGCTGCCGTTGGTCGAAGCCCACGAGGATGGGGCGCGCTTACTCTCGCGCGGCGAGCGGGTCAAACGCGAGCAGACCCGGGCCCGGCGAGCGCCGTGAGCGCCTGCCTGGTGCGCGACACGACGATGCGCTCGAGCTGCGGCATAACGCGCGCGAACGCGACGGCGCGGTGGCTGATGCGGTTCTTCTCGGTCTGGTCGAGCTCGGCAAAGGTGCTGTTGCCGCCCGCCACGATGAAGAGCGGGTCGTAGCCGAAGCCGCCCTTGCCGCTCGGCTTCTCGGCGATGCGTCCTTCGCAGCATCCGTCGCACTCGAAGAGGCGCGCGCCGGGGGCTGCCCACGGATCGACGAGCGCGAGCGCGCATCGAAATCGAGCCGTACGCTCCGAGGTCTCGACGCCAACGAGTCGCCTCAAAAGCTCGGCGTTGTTCTCCGCGTCGGTCGCTCCCGCGCGCGCGAAACGTGCCGAGCGAACTCCCGGACCACCACCGAGGGCATCCACTTCGAGCCCGGAATCATCGGCGATCACGACGGCGTGGCACTCGGCCGCCACGAGCTCGGCCTTCTTCTTCGCATTGCCCGCGAAGGTGAGCGCGTCCTCCTCGATCACGAACACGCCGAGCGCATCCGACAGCGACAAGAGTTCCACGGGCCAGGTCGCGAGCATGGCGCGAAGCTCCGCGAGCTTGCCCCGATTCGTCGTAGCGACGACGACACTGAGCACCGGAGCGCCCGCCCGCGCGTCGATCATTTCGCGAACCCCGCGAGCGTCATCGCGTGCCCGCTGGCCGCCTCGATCATCGCGCTCCCCGCGAGCGTCATCGCGTGCCCGTCGGCCGCATCAACACGTCGAGCTCGACCGCCGCGGACGCGAGGACCGTACGCTGAAGCTCGCCGAGCTTTGCTATCGCAGCGAGCGCTGCTTCGAGCATCGCGTCAAACTGCACCCGCGTGATCGCCTCGCCTTCGGCCGTGGACTGCACCTCGATGAGCCGACCATCCACGGTGGCCGCTACGTTCATGTCGACGCGCGCGCGGCTGTCCTCCGAGTAATCGAGATCCACGAGCACCCTGCCGTCTACGTAACCGACGCTCACCGCCGCCACTTGATCGAGCAGGACCCGTGCGAGCCCGCGCGAATAGAGCGCGAGCGCCGTCGCCAAAAACCCCGCCGTCACGCTCGCCGTGCGCGTGCCTCCGTCGGCCTCGAGCACGTCGCAATCGATCGTGAGCGTGCGCTTACCGAGCGTCTCGAGCGAGACCGCCGCGCGCAAGCTTCGCCCCACGAGCCTTTGGATCTCTTGCGTCCGGCCTTTCGGCGGCTTGCCGCGGCCTTCGCGTTCTTCACGTCGCATGGGGCTCGAGCGCGGGTGCATCTGATACTCCGCGGTGAGCCAGCCGCCGGGCGAGTCGCTCATCCACTTGGGGACCGAGTCTTCGAGCGAAGCCGTGCACAACACCAGCGTGCCGCCCGCGCGATAGAGCACCGAGCCCTCGCTCGTTTTATGGAATCCGGGGAGCACTTCGACCGGCCGGAGGTCCCCGTCCGCGCGTCCGTGGTTGCGTGGTTTGCTCATGTTCGGTTTTCCCTCGCGCGCCACGCGAAAATCACGGGGCGTCTCACCTCATGCCGTTCGTGGAAGCTCAGGTCCCAGCGCGCGCCAGCGTCTCTTCGACCAAGAGATCCGCGACGCGGTACGTCGGCGTGTGCGAGTGCTGGCTGCGCTCGGCGATCGCGTAGATCGTGTCGTAGACGCGCATCGTTCGCTCGCGCGACCGGGCGGCGTCGTAGCCTTCAAGCTCGAGCGCGACGTTGATGAGGCCGCCGGCATTGATCGCGTAATCGGGCGCGTAAACGATGCCGCGCGAGTGCAAATCGTCGCCATTTCTGGGCTCGGCGAGCTGATTGTTGGCTGCACCGGCGACGATCTTCGCGCGGATCCGCGGGATGGTCGCGTCGTTGAGCGCGGAGCCGAGCGCACACGGAGCGAGCACGTCGCAGTCGACCTCGAAGATCCCATCGAGCGGCACCACGCGCGCGCCAAACTCCCGCTCGGCACGCTCGCTCTTCAGCGGATCGACGTCCGCCACCGAGAGGGACGCGCCCTGTTCGTGAAGCTCGCGGCACAGCTGATAGCCCACGTGGCCGACGCCCTGCACCGCGACGTGGATGCCGTCGAGCGAGCTGCGGCCGAGCGTCAGCATCACGCACGCCTCGATGCCGCGTCGAACGCCGAGCGCCGTGAACGGCGAAGGATCTCCGGAGCCACCGCTGCCGCCCGTGCCGACCACTTGCTTGGTCACTTGCCGCACGACCTCCATGTCCTCGATGCCGGTGCCCGAGTCCTCTGCCGTGAAGTACCGGCCGCCGAGCCCATCGATGAAGCGCCCGAACGCACGGAACACGGCTGCGCGGTCGTGGAGTTTGTCGGGCCGCAGCATCACGGTCTTGGCGCCCCCGTGCGGCAATCCGGCGAGCGCCGCTTTGTAGGTCATCCCGCGTGCGAGCCGCAGCGCATCGACCAACGCCGAGCGCTCATCGGCGTACGGCAAGAACCGGCATCCGCCGATCGCGGGACCGAGCCGCGTGTCGTGGAGGGCCACGATGCAATGCATGCCGCTGGCCGCGTCATGACCCACGTGGATCGCGCCGAAATCGTACCGCTCGAGCATGCCGAACAGGTCCATCGCGGCGCCTCTTAGCGTGATACGGCCCGAGGCAAAACGGTTAATGTGCCGTCGATGATCCGCCCCGGCACGCTACTCGGCGGCAAGTACGAGCTCGTGAGCATCGCCGGCACCGGAGGGATGGCCACGGTCTGGCGCGCGCTGCAGCGTGGGCCCGCGGGCTTCGAGCGCACCGTCGGCCTCAAGCTCATGCGCGAGGACACGGCGAGCTCGCAAGAATACTTGCGCATGTTCGTCGAAGAGGCGCGCGTCGCTTCACAGCTGTCGCACCCGAACATCGTGCAGATTTACGATTTCGGGAGCGACGATGGCCGCTACTTTTTGGTGATGGAGTGGGTCGAGGGCCTCACGCTCGCGGACTACCTGCACACGATGCACGACCGCGGTGTCTTGCCGCCGTGGCCGCTGACAGCGGGGATCGCGCTCGAGGTGCTTGGGGCGCTCGCCGCAGCACACGAACGCGTCGACGAGGCGGGAGTTGCAGCGCCGGTGTTTCACCGCGACGTCACGCCGCAGAACATGCTCATCGGCCGCGGCGGCAAGGTGAAGCTCGCGGATTTCGGGCTCGCCCGCGCCACGGACCGCGCGCGTATGACCGACCCGTACACGGTCAAGGGCAAGCTCGCATACCTCGCGCCCGAGCTCACGCGCGGGATGCCGGCGTCGGCGCGGACGGATCTGTTCTCGCTCGGCATCGTCCTCTGGCAGGCGCTCGCCGGTCGCCGGCTGTTTCACGGCAAGGATGACATCGAGACCTTCGTCGCCGTGAGCCGGGCCGAGGTGCCGCCGCTCTCCGAGACGCGCCCCGACGTGCCGGCAGAGTTCCTGTCGATCGTCGAGCGCGCGCTCGCCACCGATCCGAGCGACCGCTTCGAGAGCGCTCAGCAGATGTCCCGCGTCCTGGCAAAGCTGATTCGCACGAGCGAGGTGAGCTGCGACGCGCGCGTCATCGCCGAGAGCCTCCAAGCCGTCGTCGCCGCCCGCGAAGAGGACGGCTGAGCGCCCGCTGCGCCGCGAAACTCCAAGCGCGCGTTGGCGCTGAATCGCCGTAATTTTGGGCTATTTCGTGCCGCCGACGTTGAGGTCGTTGAAGATCGTCACGTAGAGCATGAGCCCGAGCAGCATCATCAGCCCCACGATGTGGATCTTCGCCTCGAAGCGTGCGTCGGGTCGCCGTCGCGTCGCCAGCTCATAGCCGAGAAACACGAGCCGCCCGCCGTCGAGCGCCGGAAACGGAATGAGGTTGAAGGCCCCAAGATAGGCCGAGAGGACTCCCAACAAATGGAGCCAGTCCGGCACGCCGCGCCGCACCATGCGCGCGCTGTCTTGCACGATCCGCACGGGTCCGCCGAGCTCCGCGTCGACCTTGCGCTGCACAAGATCCGCCAGCGTCGTGACCAGCGTCTTCACGACGAAGACCGGCGTCGTCACCGCGAGCTTCGCGGCCTCGCGCGCGGTAACCGCGACCCGCTTTCCTTGCAGCCGCACGCCGATGAGGCCCTTGTCGTCCTTGCGCTTCGGCGTGACCGTGAGCGTCTGCTGCACGCCCGCGCGCTCGACCACGACCGGCAGCGGCACTTCCGGATGCGTGGAGATGATCTTCGCCATCTGCTCCCAGGTCGCGACGGGCGTTCCTTTCACCGCGACGACCACGTCGCCATCGTGGATGCCCGCCTGCTCGGCCGGCTCACCGGGCATCACGAACACGGTAGTCGTCCCTGCGTCCGTAGGGAGCGGTGACGCCTCTACCCCGCCATACAAAAAACTGAAGAAGAAGAACACCGATGCGAACAAGTAGTTGGCGAGCGGCCCTCCGGCGATCGTCACGATGCGCCCGACGAGCGACGCGTTGGCGTAGCTGCCCTTGTCCTCCGGATCCTGCTCCTCGAGCGGGTTCATCCCGGCGATCTGCACGTAGGCCAAGAACGGAAGCATCGCCGCTTGATAGACCGTCGGTCCGTGCCGCTCTTCGTCGTGCTTGCCAAGGCGCAGTCGCACCTTGCCGCCCAGGGTCGTGAACCAGAAGTAGCCGTCGGCGGGCTCGATCTTGAAGAAGGTCGGACCGAAGCCGATCGAAAACGTGTTCACGCGCATTCCGAAGGCGCGCGCGGCGAAGAAATGCCCCGCCTCGTGGACGATCATGAGGATGGCGAGCCCCAGGATCGCGATGAGGTAATAGAAGACCTGAGCCATCGGCCGAGAGTCTACCGCTTCAAGCGCTTCAAGCTACCGGCCGATCGTGCCGCGCGACTCAATCTCCGACGAAGAACGACGCACCGAGCGCGAGGGAATGCGGGTATCCAAGGCGGAGCGTCAGCGCGATGTCCTTGCCGACCAACACGCGCCCGCCGATGTGACTGAACAAGTCGAGATCCGGCTCGAGCAGCGCGTCGTACAGGCGCAGCACTGGCCCTGCCTCGGCGAAGGCGCTCAGCCGCTCGGTGAACCAGAAGCTCCATTGCGCCCCGACCAACACGTTGGTTTGGAAGCCGAACTCGCGGCAATCGCACGAGGTGAAGACGAGCCCCAAGGTGAGGCCGACGTTGTTGTTGATCGTGGGCACGAAAGCCGGGTCCTCCATCTCGATGGTCGCGCGAAAACCGACGCCCAGCTCCGGGTCTTCGAAAGCCTTGCTCGTCCGCCAATGCGAGAAGCGCCGATGCCAAAGCGCCGAGACCAGCTGCGGCTCGAGCTCGACGGCGTAGACGGGATGCGCCATCGGGTCCCGGATGAGATTCTTCGCGTTGGCCGGCACCGCGAGCGTGGCGAGGCCCGAAAACACCGCGAATCCGAGCGCGCAAGCCCCGGCGTTGGTGGCACGTGGGCTCATGGGTTCGCCCTCGGCGCACAAAAGGCCGCACCCTCGAGCGTGAGCAGCCGCGCCTTTGTCAGCGCGCCCTGGCCCGCAGAAAATCCGCCCAAATGTCCGGTGCTCGCGAGCACACGATGGCAAGGCACGACGAGCGGAAACGGATTTTTCCGCAAGGCCTGCCCGACCGCGCGCGCCCCATGCGGCCGATCGACCCGCGCGGCCAGCGTGCCGTAGTCGACAGTCTCGCCCCACGGGACTCTGCGAAGTTCGCGATAGACCGCGCGCTGGAACTTGGAGCACGTGGAGTCGTCGAGGGGCTCGTCCTCGAACTCGACGCGCTCTCCCGCGAGCATTCGGGCGAGGCCGTCAAGCAGCACCCGTTCACGGCGTGAAGGCGTCGTCACTTCGAGCTCGCCATGCGCGCCAGACAGCGTCCGAAGCGCGGCCTCCGAGCTCGGCTCGGCGAAGCTCACACCGGCGACACCGCGCGAATTCCACGCGACGGCGAGGGCACCGAGGCGCGTGTCGGCGACGGCGCATCGCAGCGGCGAAGGCGAGGACGAGGGGATCATCGGACGAGCGTAGTCGAACCATTCCGCTGAATCGACGCCTCAAATCGCGGCGCATCGAACGCACGCGGCGCATCGAACGCGCGCGGACTATCCTCGCGTTGATGATTGGCCGACGGTCGTTCTTGCCACGAGCGGCGAGTGTTCTGTGCAGCCTCGTCGCGGTCGGGTGCCTGCAGCTCGAGTATCTGGTGCAGGCAGCGGCCGGGCAGGACGAGATCGCCTATCGCGCGCGACCGATCGCCGAAGTGCTCGCCGATCCGCACGAGGATGCGAACACGCGCAGGATGCTCTCGGCTGTCGGCGACGTGAAAGAATTCGCCGCTGCGAACGGCCTCATCGCGACGAGCAGCTACTCGAGCTATGCGGATCTCGAGCGCTCGGCCGTGGTGTGGGTCGTCACCGCGGCGCCCGCGCTGAGCCTCGTCGCGCGGACGTGGACGTTTCCGATCGTGGGCGACGTGCCCTACCTCGGCTGGTTCGAGCGCCGCGACGCCGAACGATTCGCAGCGGGCTTGCGCGACGAGCAGCTCGACGTGTACCTCCGGCCGGCGCGCGCCTACTCGACGCTGGGGTGGTTCGAAGATCCCGTGCTCTCGACGATGCTCGGACCGCGCGAGCACCGCGGCGACAGCGAGCTTGCCGCGCTCGTCGAGGTGGTCCTCCACGAATCGCTGCATGGAACCGCGTACGTCAAGAGCCAGTCGCTCTATAACGAGAGCCTCGCGAGCTTCGTCGCCGAGGAACTCACCGCTCGCTACCTCGATGCGCGTGGCCACGTCGGCGGAGCCGGGAGCGCCGCGTACACCGCCGAGCTTGCCCGCGACCGCGCTCGCGCTCAGCGCATGCTCGAGACCCGCGCGTCACTCGAGGTGCTGTACCGCTCGCCGCTCCGCGAACTCGCGAAACTCGCAGAAAAACGGCGCATTTTCGACGCGCTCGAGCGTGAGCTTGGACTCGCGGGCAAGCTCAACAACGCCGCGCTCGCCCAGTCGCAGACCTACCACGCGGGCGGCGCAGCGTTCGCGACGCTGTTCGCTGCCTGCGGTGGCGACATGAGACGTTTCCTCGCGGCGGTGGGCACGCTCACCGAGGAAGATTTCACGCAGCCGCAGCTCGCCGATCTCGTTCCGCTGCTGCGGCCGCTCGTCCTTCGCCACTGCGCGACGCCGTGACCCGGCCCGGCATTCCGGCCCCGCCGTTCGCCGCGCGGCCCTAAATACCAGCCTAGTGAACGCTCATTTCGCCGACGGGCGCGGTCTCGAATGCGCGCCGAATCGTGGCGACCCGCTCTCCGTCGCGAGCGCGGCCGAGCTCGACCATCAGCTTGGTGAGCGCCGCCTCGTTGGTCATGTCGCCGCCGCCGACCGCTCCCGCTTGCATGGCCGCGGCGCCACCTTGATAGCGCGGCAAGTCCACGTGAGCGCGCAGGCACTGGCTCACGATCACGACCGGCACGTCGAGCGCCGTGGCACGTTCGATGACCGGAATGAGCGAGCGCCCGAGGGTCGGGACGTTGCCTGAACCGAAGGCCTTGAGCACCAGCCCGCGGACGCCGCCCGCGAGCGCGTCGAGCAACAACCGCGGATCGAGGCCTGGAAATAGGCGGATCGCGAGCACCCGCGCTTCGAGTCGGTCGTCGAAGACAGCGCGCGCGCGCGGCTCGAGCTGAGCGTTGCCGAGCGCGATGCTCAGCCCCAAGGTCGCGAGCGGTGGACAGTTCGGCGACCCGAATGCCTCGAGCCCCCAGGCATCGAGCTTGGTGGCGCGACAACCGCGAAAGAGCTTCGACGCGAACGCGAGCCCCACCTCCGGGATCGCCATCGTCGCGAGCTGAAAGGCATCGACCAAGTTTTGCCGCGCGTCACTTCGGATGCGCGCGAGCGGGTGCTGCGAGCCGGTCAAGATCACGGGCCGATCGAGATCCGGCAGCAGAAACGCCAACGCGCTCGCCGTGTAGGCCATCGTGTCGGTGCCGTGAATGATGACCACGCCGTCGTAGCGCGGCAGCTCCGCGTGGATCGTCCGCGCGAGCTCGATCCAGTCCTCGGGCTGCATGTCGCTCGAGTCGAGCTGAAATAAAATGCGCGTGTCGACGGCGGCGATCTTCCCGAGTACAGGGACCTCGCCGAGGAGATCGTCCGCGTACGACGACGGCGCGAGCGGACCGTCCTCGCTGCCGCGCATCATCAAGGTTCCACCGGTATGGACCAAGAGCAGCCTCACCGGGCCACCATACTCCGCCGCGCCCGCGTCCGCGCTCAGCGAGTCCGCACCGCGCTGGTCCTTGCGCTTCCGGCCCTCGCCGTCGTCCTGACCGACGTGTCGCTGCGTGGCGCTCGCATCCTGCATTTTCCGGCAAAATACGTCGGCAGCTATCTCGCCGCGGTGCTCGAGTCTTGCCTGCTATGGGCGCTCTTGCTCGCCTGCGCATCCGCTCGCCGCGGCCACTTGCGTCAGCTCGCCGCTGCGTTCTTCGTCGCGCTCGCCACCGTCGTCGTCGGCTCACAGCTCTACTTTTACCGGCAGTACGCGACCTATCTGAACCTCGACGCCACCGTCTTCGGGGCCTCGATGGGCGAGAGTGTCCTCGCGCAGCTCGCCGCCGATCATCAGAACTTCGCGTTCAGCGTGGCCCCGCCATGCGTCGTCGCGCTCGCGCTCGTGTGGCTCGCCCGTCGCACCGTCCGCGCCCGTCGCATCACGACGAGGAGGCTCATCGGCCTCACCCCGTTCGCGCTCGCGCTCGTGCTCACGCTGCCGTGCTCGTACCGCGCCCTCCAAGGCTCGACGCCCGACGTCCTCTACCTTCACGCGATGGGCGGGCTCGCAAAGACCGCGCTCGGACTCGTGCCCGATCCGCACATGCGGCCCATGCGACGCACGCCACCCACGCTCCCAAAGCTCCGCGCTCGCCCTGCCGCGCCGCGCAACGTGCTCTTCATCTTGAGCGAGAGCCTGCGCGCCGACGTCGGCTGTTCCGAGCACAGCGCGAGCTGCCCCACGATGCCGCGCGTCAACGGCATTGTGCCTCATCGCCTCCCGCTCACCCAGATGCGCGCCAACGCCACGACGACCGCCATCGAGCTCGCCGTGCTTTGGTCCGGTCTCGAGCCCAACGCCGGACGCGAGGCCCTGCACTCGGCTCCCGTTTGGTTCGACTTCGCGCACGCGGCCGGATGGGACACGGCTTATTGGACGAGCCACCACATGCTGTTCGCGAACTCGCTCTTGTGGGTCCAAGATTTACCCCTGCGATTCTTCGCGAGCGCCACCACACTCGACGCGCACGCGGACGTCGACGTCGGTGCCGACGATGGCAAGCTCGCGGCCCAGATCGAGCAGCAATTGCCCGCGCTCACCGAGCCATTTTTCGCGCTCGCGCAGTTCGGCAACACGCACACGCCCTACCTCGTCGATCCCGACGACTCGCCCTTTCAGCCTTCCCTCGCGAGCCGCGCGCCCGAAGACAACGAAGCGCACCGCAACTACTACAAGAACGCGGTCTACCGGCAGGACAAGGCCATCGCCAAGCTCATCGCCTTCGTCCGCGCGCAGCCCTTCGGCGCACGCACCGTCATCGTGTTCACCTCCGATCACGGCGAGCAATTCCGTGAGCACGATCAGCTCGGCCACACCTGCTCGGTCTTCGACGTCGAGCTGCACGTGCCAGCATGGCTCGACGCCCCCGAAAAAACCCTCACGCCCGACGAGCAGGCGGCGCTCGTGAGCCACGCCAACGAGCCCACCTTTCACACCGACCTGGCAGTCACCGTGCTCGATCTCTTAGGTCTCGCCGAAGCCCCCGAGCTTGCCCCGTTCCGCGCGCGCATGCCGGGCCGCAGCCTGCTTCGCCCCCTCGCCCTGCCGCCCATCCTCGCCCTCACCAACTGCGCCGGAGTGTGGGGCTGCGCCTTCGAAAACTGGGGCGTCATGCGCGGTTGGCGCAAGGTCCACGCGCGCGAATGGGACACGCGCTGGCTCTGCCACGATGTCCTCCGCGATCCACGCGAGACCAGCCCGCTCGCGCAAGATGACCCCGAGTGCGCGCCCCTCGTGCTCGAGGCCAATCGCCTCTTCGGCGGGCTCCCTGGCCGGCAGAGGCGGTGATGACGCGCGTGGCTCGCACGAAAGAGACTCCGACTCGGTCGCGGCGACGGCGATTGCGATTTCGACGGCGGCTCACCGGCGCGCTCGTGCTCCTATCTCCGGC
This sequence comes from Myxococcales bacterium, assembly GCA_009692485.1. Classification (GTDB taxonomy): domain Bacteria; phylum Myxococcota_A; class Polyangia; order Polyangiales; family Polyangiaceae; genus SYFR01. The sequence continues at coordinate 3,514 of SHZB01000025.1, read as the reverse complement.
GCTGTGGGTGCTCGCGCGGGATGTCGCGACGCGGCCCGTACATTTGTTCGGTTTCGACCGCGCGCACGTCCTCGCCTATCTCGCGACCGCCGCCGCAAGCTCGGTATTTTGGGCCGCGCTGCTTTACAACTCCGCCAGCCGGCGCGGCATCGTCGGACGCATTTCGGCCGGGCTCTTCGCGACTTTGTTCTCGCTCGCGGTCGGTGTTCAGGCCGCCTTCTTCGCGGTCTACGACGTCTACTATTCGCATGACGCGACGATTTTCGCGCGTTCGCTGCCAGGCATGTTGTTTGGCTATTTGCCAATCGGGCGCGCGCGCGTTTTCGTGGAGATCATCGTCGCCATCACGCTTGCCGCCGCGATGATCGCGCTCGCCCGCCGTTGGGTTCGCCCCCGGTGTATTCCACGCCTGCTCGCGCCCTTGCTCATACCGGCGGTGTTGTACGGAGCGACCCAGGTGCCGGCGAGCTTTCGTATGTGGCAATCGACGACTCCCGATCTCATCTACTTTCATGGGCTCGTCTCCCACTGGCACGAGCGCCTCCGCCACAAGGACGATGCTCCCAAATTGCGAGTCCAGCGCCGCACGCCCGCGCCGCTGCCGTCGCTCGTGGCGAGTCCACCCATGCCGCGCAACGTGCTCTTGATTGTCCAAGAGAGCCTTCGCTATGACGTGAGCTGCAACGACTACGTGCCAGACACGGGAGACACCCCACCCTGCGCGACGCCCTTCACGAATCGCGCAGCGCCCGGGCGATTCGCATTCGATCAGCTTCGCGCGACGGCGTCGACGACGGCCATCAGCATCTCCAATCTCTGGAGCGGCGTGCCCGCGACCGAGAGCTACGAGGTGATGCACACGGTCCCCTTGTTATGGGAGTACGGACACGCGGCTGGCTACCACGGCGCCTACTGGACGAGCCAGCACGTCATGTTCGGGAGCATGCGCCTCTACGTGCAAGACCTGCCGCTCGACAAGTTCGCGGTCGCCACCCACCTCGACAAACAGGCAAACTTCGACGCCGGCGCGCATGACCGGCTGCTGACGGACAGGGTGCTCTCGGACTGGCCAACACTGGAAGAGCCATTCATCGCCGTCGCGCATTATTCCAATGTCCACTTTCCTTACGTGAACGACCCGAATCATGCGCCTTTTCAGCCACAGAGCTTCACCAAGACTGCGGCCAACAACGACCAGTTTTTCAACTACTACAAGAACGTCGTTTATCTGTCGGACATGGCGGTTGGTCGCCTCATCGACGGAGTCCGCGCCTCCAAGAGCGGAGCACGGACGGTCATCGTGTACACGTCCGACCACGGCGAGTCGTTTCGGGAGCACTGGCAGCTCGGGCACACCAGCTCGCTCTATGACGAAGAGATCCACGTGCCCGCCTGGCTCGATGCGCCCGCCGGCACCCTCACCGATGAAGAGAAGCTCTCCCTCACCGAGGCGCACGACCAGTTCACTTGGCACTTCGACCTCCATGCCACGATCCTCGATCTCATGGGCCTCTGGGACGAGCCTCGCCTAGGGCCATTTCGACAGCGCATGATTGGCCATCCACTCACCCGCAGACAGCGCACGACAGCCCCGGTGAGCCTGACGAATTGCTCGTGGTTATGGGAATGCGATTTCCGCAACTGGGGCATGATGCAGGGGCAAATGAAGATCGAGGCGCGCGAGTGGGACAACGCGTTTCATTGCTTCGATGTGCTCGCCGATCCCGAGGAGGCGCTCGATCTCGGGGAGGCAGCCTGCGCTCCTTTGCCGGCGCTCGCGCGTGGCCTCTTCGGCAAGATGCCGGCGGCGGCGTGGCCCAAAGGCAAAGACCTTCTCTTCGGTCCAGCGCCCGCGGCATCAGCGGCACCGGCAGCGCCATGAGGCCTCGGCTCACCGACGGCATCGCCGCGACCACACCATGACGCCCTCCGACGACAGCAGCGCGACCACGCCATGACGCTTCGGCTCACCGACGGCTTCCTCGAGCTACCGGCTTTGGCGACCGCGCACTCGCACGCATTTCAACGCGGCATGCGCGGCCTGGCCCAACGACCCGGCGAGGGCGGTGCTCGGGACGATGATTTCTGGAGCTGGCGAGAGGCGATGTACCGGCTCGCGGACTCCCTCACGCCCGAGTCGCTCCACGCCATCGCGCGCGTGGCTTATCGCGAGCTGCGCCACGCGGGCGTCCTCACCGTGGGCGAGTTTCACTACGTGCACCACCAGCGGGACGGCACGCCTTACGCGGACCGCACGGCCATGTCGGACGCCGTCATCGAGGCGGCGCTCGCTGAGGGCATGCGCGTCGCCCTCTTGCGCGTCGTGTATGCGCGCGCCGGCGCTGGACGTCCGCCCGAAGGAGCGCAGCGTCGCTTCGCGGATCCGTCGCTCGCCGTCGCGCTCGCCGACGTGGAGCGCTTGCGTGCCCGGTGGCGCGAGCACCCGCGCGTGCGGATCGGCATCGCGCCCCACAGCGTGCGCGCCGTGCCACCCGAGTGGCTCACTGAAATCGCAGAATTTGCAGCAAAAGACGCGCTTTGGTGCCACATGCACGTCGCCGAGCAGCCCGCGGAAGTCGCCCTTTGCCTCGCCGAGACCGGCATGCGCCCGGTCGAGCTCCTCGCTGAGCGCGGCATGCTCGGACCACGCTTCGTCGCCGTGCACGCGACCCACCTCGGGCCCGGCGAGGCCTCGCTGCTTGGCGCCGGAGGTGCGCGCGTGTGCCTGTGCCCAACCACCGAGCGCGATCTCGGCGATGGCCTCCCCGACGTGGGCGCGTTGCTCAGCGCGGGCGTGCGGTTGTGCGTCGGCATCGACAGCCACGTCTTGTGCTCACCGCTCGAAGAGCTGCGCGGCATCGAGCTCGGCGAACGACTTCGCACCGGCAAGCGACTCGTGCTTCGCTCGAACGAGTCCTCGCTGGCCGAGGCGCTATGGCGTGCGGGCTCGCACAACGGCGCGGAGGCCTGCGGCTTCGACGACGCCGGCGGCACGCTGCGGATCGCGCGCGCTGCGCCACAGCTTCAGCTCGTGGCAGACGAGCGGCTCCTCGACGCCGTCGTGTTCAGCGGCACCGACGCGCTGCTCAGCGGGAGCGCCACGCCACCGCATGATCATGTTGGCGACGCCGAAACGGCTCGCGCGAAGCACGCCGGTTAGGCTCGTGCATGGCGGATCATCGATGACACTTCGGAGTGGCAGACGCGATGGCCCTCCTATTGGGAGGCTAGGCTCGTGCATGTCGGATCATCGATGACACGTGCGGTCACACTCGCGAGCCTCACGACCTTTGGTGTGGGAGGTCCGGTGCGCGATTATCGCGAGGCACGCACCCCGGACGAAGTACGCGCCGCGCTCGAAATTGCGGACGCGCGCGGTCTCGCGGTGATCGTGCTGGGTGGCGGCTCGAACGTGCTCGCCGCCGATCGCGGGCTCGATGCGATGATCTTGCGTGTGCGCGCCGAGGGCCTCGTCAGCGTGCGCGACGGAACGGCGACGTGTATCGAGGTCGGC
>SHZB01000024.1 GCA_009692485.1 Myxococcales bacterium | reverse complement strand
GGGGGCGGCTGAACTGGACGCTGACGACGCGGCTCTGGTCGCAGGCGAGCGCCATCGCCACCAGATCGCTCATGACGCGGCTGATCGCGGACATCTGGGGGCGGCCGTCGAGGTCGGGGTAGTCCGCCTCGGGCTTGGCGGGGAGGCTGCACGCGGCGAGGTTCGGAGGATTTTCTTCGAGCTTGCCAAGCTGCTTCTCGAGCGCGCGAATGTTGTCGTAGTGCTGCTCCATGCGGACGCGGTCGGCCGCACCGAGGCGCCCCTTCAAGGATGCGGCGTCGGCGCTGATGGCGTCGAGCACGCTGCGCCGCAGAGAGAGCCGCGGATCGAGGATCGGGGTGTCGCCGGGCGCGACGAAGCCAGGGCCGAAGAGGCGTTTGAAGAGCGCGTGGGGCCGGTATTCTGGGGGATTTGTTTGTCCGGGACCGGAGTACGAGAGCGAATCCTCGCTGCGTTCGACGGCGATCTCGAGCGAGCGAAAGCGCGTGTCGTTGCCGATGTTCGCGGCGATGAGCTGGTCGAGCGTCGCGCTGCCGAGGGCGCTGTTGTGGAAGCTGTCGCCGACCTTGCCGAGCGGTCCGCCGGTGAGGATGCCGGCCGGGCCGCTGCCGTGCGGAACGCTGTTCGGGAGGTACACCTTGAGCCCGCTGAGCACGGTGATCTCGCTCTTCAACGCGGCGAGCGGCATGAGCTGCGGCGACGGCTCCCAGTCGGGTCCGTCCCCGGTCGGAAACCACTTCGACGCGTGGACGCCGTTGCCGAAGAACCACCAGCCGAAGCGCTTCGGGAAGCCTGTGTTGTCGGCGAGAGCGTTGCCATTGCCGTTCAAGAACAGCTCGAGCAGAGGCAGCCCCACGCCGACGGCCGCGCCGCCGAGGAGGCCGCGCAGCAGCGTTCGCCGGTGCAGACCACGGCCACGGGTGAGCTCGGTCGATCGCCTGGTCATGGGGCCTCCTTCACGCGGCGAAATCCGTCGCTCATGACGACGCGTCGCAACAGCGGTCGAACGCGCTGCCCATCCGCGATGAAGCGCTCGGTCAACCAGGCGATGAGCGGCTCGTCGGTGTCCGTCTCTGTCACGCCGAGCGCGAAGCGATAGAGGTGCCGCGCGAGACAAGCCGGAAAATCCGGGTGCTGGGCGATCGCCGCGCCGAGCCCGCGCGCGTCCCCGAAGCTCGTGCCGTCGAGCTCGCCGCTCGCGTCGATCAGCACGTCCTGCTCGGTCTGGCGGAAGCGGCCGATGGCGTCGAAGTTCTCGAGCCCGAGGCCGATCGGATCGAGGAAGGTATGGCACGACGCGCACACGGGGTTGGTCACGTGCTCGGACATGCGATCGCGCAGGGTCGGCAGCACTTCGCTGGGCTCGGGGAGCGAGGTGTCGACGTCGGCGGGAGGCGGCGGGATCGTCGCGCAGAGGAGGGCAGTGCGTGTGAATTTTCCGCGCAGCGTCGACGAGGTCGCGGTCGAGTGCGAGTAGAGAGCGAGGATGCTTGCGTTTCCGAGCAGCCCCGCGCGCGCGCCGTTCTCGGGCAGCGTCACGGGCGCGAAGCCGTCGAGGGAACTCGCCGGTACGCCGTAGAGCGAGGCGAGCCGGCGGTTGACGATCGTGCGCCGGCGCGTGAGCAAGTTCGGGTACGGCTCGTCGCGATCGAACACCATCTCTTCGATCGAGGAGAGCGTCTCTTCTCGCGCGTCGGGGCCGAGATCGGCACTCATCGACGAAAACAAAGTCGTGTCCTTCACGAGGTCATCGAGCCGGTAGAGGGCAAAGCGTTCTTCAAAGAAAGTGCGAAGTCCCGCCCGCGCGCGGCTGGACATGAGCATGCGATCGACCTCATGTGCGAGTCCGTCGTCGGCGAGCAAATCCCCGCGCGCGGCGGCATCGAGCAGGGCGTCGTCGGGGGTCGTGCCCCACAAGAAAAACGAGAGCCTGCTCGCCATTTCGAAGCTTGAATAACGCCGTATTTCTGGGTTTTTTGCGCCAGGGACGGGCTCGCCGAGCTCCACGCGAAACAAGAAATGCGGCGATTCCAAGAGGCCCGCGAGCGCAAACTCGACGCCAGCCCGGAAGCTCCCGAGCTTGTCCCCGGCGAGGGTGGCGAGGCTCGTGTAGCGCGCGGCCTCTTCGTCCGTGAGCGGACGGCGAAAGGCGCGGCGTCCGAACGAGCGCACGAACGCATCAACGCAGCTCGCGTCGGCCTTGGTGTCGTCCGCGGGCGCGCACGGCACCAGCGCCTTGGCGATGGCCGTGTCCTTCAACGCTTGCGACGCTAGATCAAACGCCGCGCTCTCGTAACGCTCCACGCCGAGCGCCGAGACCGAGGTCGTGCCGCCGCCGAGGAGGAGGAAACCGTCGACCTCCGCGTCGGGCTCGAGCGCGATCGGTACGGCCACGTCGCCGAGGAGATCGCGCACGGCGTTGCGATATTGCGAGCGCGTGAGGCGCTTGATGGTGGCGACGGCCGGAGTGACGGCGGGAGCGCTTGGCTCCGCGAGCATCGGCACCGGCTCCGTGTTCGCGCACGAGCCCGCGGCCATCGCGACGGCGAGGGACACGAGCGCGACGAGACGGAGGGGGGCAGTGGCAATGCGCACGGAAGGGCCGCGAGTATACGCGTTCGCGGCGGCGCGTGTACGATGCCGCTCCCATGGGGATTGGCGCGCGACCGGGGCGGTGGTGGATGAGCCCGGTCCGCTGGAGTTCGCTCGTCTGTGTGGGCGTATCGCTCGCCGCGGGGCCAGCCGCCGAAGCCGCGCAGAAGTTCGCGCTTGGGATGTTTCACTTCAACGTGCAGTACGTGTGCGGCGGCACGACCGGGTTCTTGGTGAACCCCGATCCGACGCTCGATCTCGACAACGACGCGCTCGAAGATCGCATCATCGAAGAGAGCCTCGCGCCCGTGGTCGAGCTCTACGAGAAGCACCCGAGCTGGGGCGTAGACATCGAGATGCAGGGCTACATGCTCGACGTCATCGCCGCGCGCCACCCGGCTTTGCTCGACAAACTGCGCGCGCTCACCAACTCGGGGCAGCTGGACGTCGTGAGCTTCCATTACTCCGACCAGCTCTTCCTCGGCTATCCGACCGAGGACTGGGAGCGATCGCAGGAGCTGACGCGGGCGAGCTTCGATCGTCACGGAGTGGCGCTCTCGCGCACGGTGTTTTGCCAGGAGGGGCAGGCGGCACCGGGGATGGCGGCTCGCATGAAAGAGCGCGGATATCGCACGCTCGTTTGGCCGAAGAATCTCTGGAGCTTTCAGCATGGCGACTTCGACGCCGAGCCGCTCTATCAGCTTGGCGACGTGTTCATGATCGCGGGAGCGAAGGGCGTGTCGAAGACCGTGAACGGAGAGAGCCTCGAGGTCGCGTGGACCTTCTTCGGAGATGGCGAGCTGTTGGCCACGGGCGATCTCGATCCGTATCTGGTCGAATTTTTCTTCGTGAAGCCGGAGCTCGTGGCGAAATACGAGGCGGGACTCGAGGCGCTTGAAGCGCAGGGCTACCGCATCGCGTCGGTGGACCAGTACGTCACCGAGGTGAGCCGCAAGGTCACCGCGACCGAGGCGCCGAAGCTCTTGGATGGAACCTGGCAGCCCGCGAGCACCGGCGGCATCAAGCGCTGGCTCGGCGGCTCCGGGCTGTGGCTCACGCAAGAGCGCGACAACCACGTGCGCTCGCTGGGCGCCGTAGCGCATCGCGAGCTGGTAGCGGCGGAGACCGCGGCGAAGGTGAGCGGCATCGACGCGCGCGAGAAGCTCGACGGCGCCTGGCGGCTCTTGTTATTGGGGCAGGTCACGGACGGCAGCGGCATCAACCCATTTCGCGGGGAAATCCAGTACGCGGTCTCGCACGTGGCCGAGGCGCTGAGGCTCGCGCGCGAGGTCATCGACGAGGCGAAGGGCAAGCTCGGTCACGCCGCGGTCGTCGTCGATCCGGCGCAGGGGACGGTGACGCACGCGAGCGGGGGCGCCGCGGACGCGGACGAACTGAGCGCGGCTGGGATGAGCATCGAGCCGCCGATCAAGCTCGTGATCGATGCCGGTGGGCGCGCCGTCACCGAGACTTGGGCGCGCCTTGGCGAGGGGCACACGCGCGTGAGCATCACGTTCGCGGCCGAGGGAGCGAGCACGATCAGCGTGACCTTCCCCGGCACGCTCGAGCCCGCATTCGAAGTGGGGCTCGCCCTCGATGACAGCGGCGTCGCTACCGTCGAGCGCGCGGCCTACGCCTTCGAGCGGTTTCACTTTGCGCTGCCGACGGGCTGGATTGGTCTCGGCGGCGGTCGCTTTCTCATCAAGGACATGGCGCGCTGCCACCTCGCGGCGGAGATCGAGCGCGAGGCGGCCGGCGTCTTGGTCGAAGACAAAACGGCGGCGAGCTCGGAGTCGCAGCGGTGGGTGTTTCACATCCTCGAGGGCAGCGCCGCGGAGGCTGCGGCTCTCGCCAAGAGCGTGAACGTGGCGCGGAGGCTCGTGCGATGACGCCGCAACGCGCTTCGCAGATGAATCACATTGTGTCACGCGCGTCTGCGCGGGCGTCGGCGATGGCGTCTGCGATGGCGTCGACGATGGCGTTGTGCATGGTGGCGGCGTGTGACGCGGCCGCCGAATTGCCCGGTGCCATCTCATGGAGCGGCACGCTCACGCTCGAGCTGCGCGACTCGGCCGAGGTGGTCCTCACGGTCGCGCCCGATGGTGACGCTGTCCGCGTCGCGGTCACGCCGACCGCGAGCTACGGCCTGCTCGAGGTCCGCAAACCACTCGTCGCCGACGGCCGCGTGGCGAGCTTTCCCGAGGTCGGAGCGTCACTCTACACGGCGAAATTCGCGCTGCCTGCCGTGTCCGACGGCCCCTGCGGCGCGGAGGCGATCTCGCTCGCCATGAGCCTCCATCGCGACGGCGAAAATCGCATGGTGCTCGGAGGTCTCACGGCTTACTGCGGCGCGAATCGCTTCCACGGGACGCCCGTGCGGATCTTACGATTGGCCGGTGAGCTCACGCCCGGGTGATCGGGCAGGGCGGCTCATGGAGGCGTGACGACGTCGATCGAGGCGAGGCACGGAGGGCTTCCGCCACACACGCTCGTAGAGTCGCTGGGGCGCCACACCTCGATGGGAGCGACGGCTTCGCCGACGATGACGTCGAAGTCGAGCTCGCCGCTGATCCCGGCGACATCGAGCTCGAGGGCGCCGGTCGTGAGCAGGCTCTTCGCCTTCGCCCACGTGTTTTTTCCTACCGAGACGCTCTCGCCTTGGACGAGTCGGCTCAAGCCTTCTGCGACGTCGCGCCCGTCGAAGCCAGTGCCGCCGCGCGACGCGTAGACGGTCCCCATCGCGCCGACGTAAACGGCATCGTAGGCGTTGGCGACGAAGGCGAACCCCTTCGAATCGAGGCCGAACTCTTTCTTGAGCGCGGCCGCGAAAAAATCATACGAAGCGCCGGTGGGCGTAGCCGGTGCGGTGCCGAAGAGCTGGTTGAAGAGCACTGTTTGCACGCCGGATGCGAGCGTTGGATCGAGCAGGCGCGACGCGTCTTTCGAGCCGTCGGTGAGGTAGACGGGCTTGCCCACGAGGGTCTGGTGGTCGAGGCTCGCGCTTACGATGGCGAGGGGATCGAGGGCGTCGACGGAGATGATCATCAGCGCCTCTGGGTTCTCTTTGGCCGCGCTCGCGGCGAGGGCCTTGAAATCGGGCGAGTCGGAGTAGGGCAAGAGCACCACCTTGCCGCCGGCCTTCTTCTCCCATGCCGTCTTGAAGACATCGGCGAGCCCGGCTCCGTACTGGTTGTCGACGTACATGACCGCGACCTCCGACAAGAACGGATCGTCCGCGGGGTAGCTGCCAGCGACGTGGCTCGCGAGCACGCTGCCTTGCAGGTTGTCGTTGGGAGCGGTGCGCCAGAAGAGGCCGAAGGTGTCCGTCGCGTCGAGGCGGTCGGGCTCGCTCGCGAGCTGGGGGCTCGTCGCCGACGGAGAAATCAGCACCGTCGGCAGTCGTCGCTCGAGCAAGCGACCGATCGCCGGGCCCGAGTCCGATGAGGTCGTGGGACCGACGATGAAGGGCACGCCGAGGGTCCCCGCCAGGTAGTCGATGGACGCGACGACGCGGGCTTTTCGCTCGTCGCCGCTGAGCGAGCCACCGGGTCCGCCGACGTCGCACATCACGAGCGCGAGATCGCGACCGGCGTTGAGCCCGCTGACGCCGTTGATCTCGCGCGCGGCGAGCATCGCGCCCTTCGAGGTCGGTCCGTCGCTCGTGTCCTCGAGGCGAAAAATCCCGCCGGCGATGAGCGGCGCGCCCTCGCCCGTCAGCCGCCGGCCTGCGAGGTTCGCGGGTTCGTAGAGCGTGCAGTAGCCATTCGGCTCGACGGGGAGCGTGTCGCGACAGCTGCCCTCCACGCACGCGCCGCCGCCGAACGCCGCGCGGCACTGGTGGCCCGTGACACATTTCTTCGGGTCCGTGCAGTAGCCATCGCGGCACTCGCTTCCGAGACCGAAGGAGCCGATGCACTGGAGATCGGCGTCGCACAGATCTACCGGCACGTTGCCGAGGGAGCACGACCCAAGGTTGAGGGCCGCGGCGATGGCGAACGCGAGCCCGAGATCTCGCGCGGTTTGACGCCCCGTCGCCACGACCTTCACCCTCATGCCGCGCACACTCTAGCAGCCACCGCGAAGCGACTGAAATTCTCGTGCCGCAGGCTCGCGCGAACTATCGAAAGCTCGCCACCGCGAAGCGACTGAAATTCTCGTGCCGCAGGCTCGCGCGAACTATCGAAGGCTCGCCACCGTCACTCGACGATGTTCGCGGGCGCCGCCGATGCGCGCTCGCTTGGGGCGGCGGGCTTCGTGTGCTGAGCCGCGTTGCCTAGCTCGGCGGCGACGCGACCGAGCACGCTCGCGGTGATCTCGAAGCTCTTGGCGGTGGTCGTGAGCGCGTGCCGCCCGAGCTCGATGCCGTAGGTGGCCCACACGCGGCCGAACAGGGCGCCGTCTTCCATGAGCCGCTCGATGAGCGTGGCGGGCGACGAGAATGTTGCGGTTTTCAGCGTGTCTTCATTGCGATGGGTGTTCATGATTCTTCCTTCGTGTCGTTGAGTTCCGTTGCTACCGAGGCCGGGAGGCAGCCCGGATCGAGGAGCACTCGCACCCCGCCCGCGATTTCCCGAACTCCGAAATACGCCTGCTCGCCGGCCCGCAGCGCGCGACCGCACAAGGAGCAGCTCTCTGGGCGGGCGAGCCACAGCGGCTGAAAACCGATGATTCCCGCGAGCGGCGGCGGAGGGCTCACACGCGCCGTCGTCACTGCCGCGGCCTCGGCTGGTGTCGCGACACCCGCGTCCGTGCGCGCCCCAGGCGTCGTGCGTGGAGAGAGCCGCTGCCGGAGCCGAGCACGAGCGCCGCGGAGCTCTCCTTCCGCGACGGCGCCCATCGAATCGATCGTGTCCACGGCGTCGGCGAGGATCGTCCGCACGACGTTGGAGACCGGGACCCGCAACGCGCTCGCCAAGCGCTTCAGCTCTTTCTCGAGCACCGCCGGCACCCGCGTGTGGAGGACCCGCTCGTTCGGCGCGGCCTCTCCCCCGCCGTCGTCCGACGCGGACGCGGCTCCGCGGCCATCGGCATCCTTCGGCTCGTGTTTGCGCGTCGTCATGGCGAGCACTGTAACTCGTTGTGATACGTTTGCAATCACATTGTGACACAACGTGATTCATTTCTTGGCGCGGCGATCGCTACGGGGCCAATCGCGCGGGGCGAGCGACACGTGGCGAGCGACGCGGGGCAAGCGACGATGCGCCAGCGAAGAGCGCGGCGTGTCAGCTCAACGCGAGTGCCCAACATCCAGCGAAGAGCGCGGCGTGTCAGCTCAACGCGAGTGCCCAGCATCCAGCGACGAGCGCGGCGCCGAGGAACGCGAGCGTGCGTTGAAGGGCGTGGTTCGGACGGCCCGGCGGCTCGGCATGCCGCTTCCGCGCGACCGCGATGGAAACGCCGACGAGGAAACCCGCCAAGATCCCATAGCCGTGCGCACCAAGATCGGAGTCCGCGCTGGCGCCGAGCGAGCCGAGCAACGCGAGCCCGCCCACCACCGGGCCGAGGATCTCGACGAAGCGACGCATCGGTCGCGCCTCGTGGCTGCTCCTTGCGCGAACGAGCCGCACGAGCTCGAGTCCCGCGAGCAGGCCGATGGTGGCGAACACCGCCGTCGACGAGCCGATCGAGCGGTGCACGTCACGCGCGATGACGCCGTAGCTGAAGGCATTGAGCGCATTGCCAATCGCGCCGGAGCCGACGATGGCGAGGAGCGCCGCGCCGGGGCCGATGGTGCGGGCGAGCGCCGTCCCGAAGATGGTGCCGCTCACGACGTTGCCGAGGACGTGCGGCGCATCCGCATGCAAAGTCAGCGCGGTGACGACACGCCAAGGCTCGCTGACCAGCAGGCGTGAATCGGCGCGCCCGAGTGCGAACCATCGGCTCATCGAGGTCGCGTCCCCCGTGATCGCAAAGTGAAATGCCGCGACGCACAGGAAGGCGAACAGCACCGACAAGGTCCGCGCATAGCGAGGCCGCGTGCGCTCGCGGACCGGCGGCCAGGCCACGTTCTCGCGTTCGTACTCGGCGATGGCGTTGGTGGCGTCGTCGTGGCGACTGCCGTCGACGCAGAGCACCCAGCCATCCATCGTGAAGCGGAGCGTGTGGGCGATCCCCTGCGAGGAGAGCACGAGCCCCCATTCGCGCGCGCGCTTGCGGCTGTCGGTCGGGCCGACGAGCCCCGCTTTCGTGCCGTTTGCATCCTCGCGCGAGGCAAGCTCTGCGAGCCTCGGAACGCTCACGCCGCCATCGAGACTGGACACGGCCCGAACGTTGGGATGTGACTCGGAAGTGTCAACCGCGGCAGGCGGAAGTTCGTAGTCGTGCGCGACCGGCGTAGCTTCGTCGCGGCTCACGATGGGCGGAGCGCGGAGGCTCACCGCGAGCGCAACACGCGAACGGACGCGCCCTCGATCGCGAGCACCTCGGGGCGGCCGCCGTAAGCCTTCGCCATGCCGACGTCGATGCGCCACACCTTGCCGTCGCACGCGGAGTTGATGGTCTTTTGCACCGTGTGACCGACGACCATGCGCTTGGCCCCGACGAGTGCCAACGATTCGTCGAGTCGCGCGCACATGTCGCCGTTCGGATCGCCCGCGCCTGGGTCCTCGGCGAAGGTGCGGCTCCACACCGGGCCGTCGTCGAGACCGAGCACGCGAGCTCCGCGAGGTGAGCCGCCCGCTAGCCACGCGGCGACCTCTTCGTTCATCGCCTCGATCGCGCGAGCGAACTTCGGCGCTACGCCACCGTGCGCGAACACGGTCTCACCGACGACGGCGACGACCGGGTTCTTGGCGAGCTGGAGTGCGTACTTGCCGCCAGGAAAAAACGCTCGTGCCCGCGCGCGCGCCTCGGGTGCGAGCCTCTTGAGCGCGGTGGACGATGTAGCACCGTCGTCGGCCACGTCCTCGAAATCGCGAAAGCCGAGCGGCGTTACGTAGCGAAAATCGCCGGCCGCGTTCATCAGCTCGTGGTTGCCGTTGAGCAAGAGCAGCTTGCCGCCCGCGCGCTCGGCCTCACCGACGAGCCGGTCGAGTAGATCGAGGATCGCCTGCTCATCGTCGCCGCGGTCGAGCACGTCCCCAGTCTGGACGACAAAGGTTTTGCCGCCGCTCCACGCGTCCGCGTCGTCGAGGACGCCCGCGAGTCGAAGCGCCGCGCGCGCTGCCCCGATATCTCCGTGAAGATCTCCGATCGCGACGAGCCGCTGCGGGGCGGGGTAGCGCGTCGTAACCTTCGCTGCCGTCGTTGCGGTCGCATTCGTTGCGGTTGCCGTCGTTGCGGTCGCATTCGTTGCGGTTGCCGTCGTTGCGGTCGCATTCGTTGCGGTTGCCGTCGTTGCGGTCGCATTCGTTGCCGCTGTCGTTGCGGTCGCATTCGTTGCCGCTGTCTTTGCGGTCGCGCTCGGAGTCGCTTCGTGCCGCGGGGGTACGGCGTCGCAGCCGCAGAAGAGCGTGGCCGCCGCGACGAAGACCGCGAGTCGGACACGCGGTGGCCGCAGTTCGTGGGGCGTCACCTGTCGCCGGGCTCGTCGTCGGCACCGAGCTCCGCATCGGGAGGGGCATCGCCATCGTGCGCGCGACCCGCCGCGCTCGCCGCCGGAAGTTGCTTGCGCCCACCGTGGCCACCGTCGTCGAGGAGGCGCCCGGTCTCGTCGGCCGCGAACGCGAACGCCAGCTGCCGTTTGATCGCGCCGTCGGTGCCGCTCGCGTCCTCGACGCCGACGGTGACCGTGCCGCCACTTGCGAGCGCTCCGAAGAGCAGCTCGTCACCGAGGCGTCGCTTGAGCTCTTGTTCGAGCAGACGCGCGAGGGGGCGGGCGCCCATCACTTTGTCGAAGCCCTTCTCGGCCAGGTAGCTGCGCGCAGGGGGCAAGACGTTGATCGTGACGTGCCGCTCGCGGAGCTGGCCTGCGAGCTCCACCAGAAACTTGTCGAGGATGCGCTCCATCGCCGCGGGCATGAGCGCCTTGAAGCGAATCCGCCCGTCGAGGCGGTTGCGAAACTCGGGGCTGAACGCGTTCTTGAAGGCGCGGTCTTCGTCACCGGTATTGCCGCCGCGTTCGCCGAACCCGACGCGCGACTGCTCGAGACTCTGGGCGCCGACGTTGCTGGTCATGATGAGCACCGTGTGACGAAAATCCGTGGCGCGGCCGTTGTTGTCCGTCAACGTGCCGTGGTCCATGATCTGCAACAGGATGTTGTAGACATCGCGGTGCGCCTTCTCGATTTCGTCGAGCAAGAGGACGGCGTGCGGTGTCTTGTTGACGGCCTCGGTCAAGAGCCCGCCGCGATCGAAACCGACGTAGCCGGGGGGCGCGCCGATGAGCCGCGAGACGCTGTGCGCCTCCTGATATTCGCTCATGTCGAAGCGCATGAACTCGATCCCGAGAACCTTTCCGAGCTGGCGTGCAAGCTCGGTCTTGCCGACGCCGGTCGGTCCCGTGAAGAGGAAGGAGCCGATCGGTTTGTCGGCCGAGCGAAGGCCGGCGCGCGATAGCTTGATGGCGCTCGCGAGCTCGAGGACCGCATCCTCCTGCGCGAACACGACCGCGTTGAGCTGGCTCTCGAGCTCGCGGAGCGCGCCCTTGTCGCCGGCGCTCACCTGCTTTGGCGGGATCTGCGCCATGCGCGCGACGATCTCTTCCATGTCGGACTCTTCGATCAGCCGGCCCTCGGGGTGGACGAGCCGAGCACGCGCGCCAGCCTCGTCGATGAGATCGATGGCTTTGTCGGGGAGCTTGCTGTTTTGCAGGTACCGGACGCTGAGCGCTACGGCCGCACTCAATGCCTTCTTGGTGTATTTCACCTTGTGAAACTGCTCGTAGTGCTCCGCGAGCCCTTCGAGGATCTTGACGCAGTCCTCGCTCGACGGCTCGCCGACCTCGACCTTCTGAAAACGTCGCACCAGCGCCCGATCGCGCTCGATGTGCGTACGAAACTCTTGATGCGTGGTCGAGCCCATGACGCGCAGCCGCCCGCTCATCAACGCGGGCTTGAGGAGATTCGACGCGTCCATGGTCGAGCCCGAAGCGGAGCCGGCGCCCATGATGTTGTGCAGCTCGTCGATGAACAGGATGCTTTGAGGCTTGCTCTCGAGCGCCTTGACGACGGCCTTGAGCCGATTCTCGAAATCGCCGCGAAAGCGAGTGCCCGCGACCAGACTGCCGAGATCGAGCGAGTAAATGACCGCGTCCTTCACGGCGTTTGGAACTTCGCCGCGATGGATCTTGAGGGCGAGCCCCTCGGCGAGCGCGGTCTTTCCGACGCCGGCGTCGCCGACCAAGATGGGGTTGTTTTTACGTCGGCGCGACAAGATCTGAATCACGCGTTCGAGCTCACGCTCGCGACCGATCAACGGGTCGATGTGTCCGGCTTTCGCGTGCTCGTTGAGGTTCTGCGCGAAGTCTTCAAGCGGGTTCGCCGTCGGAGCCTCGGCCGCCTCGTCCGCGTCGCCTGCGCGCTCTCGCTCGGTCTGTGCGAGCGGGGCGCCCTGAGCTTCGTTGCTCTTTCCGTGACTCAAGAAATTCAGCACGTCGATGCGCCGGACGCCCCCGCTCTCGAGCAGCGCCCGCGCTGGCGAGTCGTCCTCACCATAGAGCGCAACGAGCACGCTTGCGCCGGTGACCTCGCCCTCGGACGAGGACTGCACGTGAGCGAACGCGCGACTGATCACGCGCTGAAATCCGAGCGATAGACTCGGCGCGATCTCGAGCTCTTCCGGCATGGTCGGCGGCTCCTCATCGAGCAGGTTCTCGAGAGCGAGCTTGAGGGCCGGCACGTTGCCGCCGGCGTGACGCACCACGCGCGCGACGGCGTCATCGAACAACAGGGCATAGAGCAGGTGCTCCACCGTGACGTACTCATGGCGGCGGCGGATGGCCTCGCGGGTCGCGAGCGTGACGGCGATCTCGACCTCCGGGCTGATTTGCATGCTGGCGCGCTTCTTTGCCATGGCTTGAATCGTCGTGCGCGTGGTTCGTCGTGCGCGTCGGTCGCCGTGTGTCTCTATGGTCGTGACGAGGCTCGCGACACCTTCGTCATACCGGCTCCGTCGTGAGGCGGAGCGGCATTTCGTTGTCCTGCGCGAAGGCGTGCACCTCTTCGACCTTGGTCTCGGCGACGTCCCTCGAGTAGGTGCCCGCCACGGCGTGGCCCTTGTGGTGCACGGTGAGCATGACGTGGTTCGCCTCGGTCTCGCTCTTCTGGAAAAATCGCATCAACACGAGCACGACGAACTCCATCGAGGTGTAGTGGTCGTTGTGCAAGATGACCTTGTATTGGCGGGGCACGTGCGTGCGTGTCTTCTTCTCGACCGCGACGTCCCCCTCACCGTCGGCGCGCTTCGGGCGATCTTTGCTCATTGCGGTGCCTCGTTCACGGCACAACACCCAGGCTCGATGGGACTGGCGCGGGCACGACAATGGGCCGCACGTCCCAGATGTCGCGCGCATATTCCCGGATGGTTCGGTCCGTAGAAAACCGCCCGATCCGCGCGATGTTGAGGGCGGACATGCGCCGCCACGCGGGCTCGTCGACGAAGGCGGCGGAGACTCTCGCCTGGCACGCGACGTAGGCGTCGAAGTCGGCGAACACCATGTACTCGTCGTGCTCGAGCAACGCGACCATCATCGAAGCGTAGCGGTCGGGATCGTCCGGCGAGAAGAACCCGCTGGAGATGAGATCGACGACCTCGCGCAAGAGCGAAGAGCTCTGGTACGCGGGCCGACCGCTCGGCATCGTGGCGCGCCGCTCCTCGACCTCGTCCACGGTCATGCCGAAGAGGAAGAAATTTTCCGCGCCCACGCACTCACGGATCTCGATGTTCGCGCCGTCCAGCGTGCCCACGGTGAGCGCGCCGTTCATCGACAGCTTCATGTTGCCCGTGCCGCTCGCCTCTTTGCCTGCGGTCGAGATCTGCTCGGAGAGGTCGGCGGCAGGGATGATGCGCTCGGCCAGAGTCACGCTGTAGTTCGGAATGAACGCGACCTTGAGCTCTGGCACCCGCGGATCGTTGTTGATGACCGCAGCAACATCGTGGATGAGCCGAATAACCCGCTTGGCGTAGCGGTATCCGGGCGCCGCCTTGGCCCCGAAAATGAATACGCGCGGCACGATCTGCGCGCCGTTTTTTCGCGCGAGGTACAGGGCGACGATGTGGAGAAGCGCGAGCAACTGGCGCTTGTATTCGTGCAGGCGCTTGATCTGCACGTCGTAGAGGAAGCTCGGATCGATCTCGAGATCGAGGAGTGAGCGGATGCGGTGAGCGAGCTGCCGCTTGTGGTGCTGCTTGACCTCCGCGAGCGCCGCTAGAAACGCTCGGTCGTCCGCGTGTGGCTCGAGCTCGACGAGCCGGTCCAGATCGCCGATCCACGCGTCGTGACCGAGCCGCTGGGTGATGAGACCGCTCAGCTGTGGGTTGCAGGCCAAGAGCCACCGACGCGGCGTGACGCCGTTGGTCTTGTTGCTGAAGCGCTCGGGATACAGCTCGTAAAAATCACGGAACACGTGGGTCCGAAGCAGTCGGCTGTGAAGTTCGGCGACACCGTTGACCGCGTGTGCCCCGACGACGGCGAGGCGCGCCATGTGGACTTCGCGCGGCTCGTTCACGTCGATGATCGCCATGCGCTCGACCTTCGCGCGGTCGTGCGGATATGCCGTCATCACCTCGCGCACGAAGCGCCTGTCGATCTCGCGAATGATCTCGACGTGTCGCGGAAGTTGACGCGCGAGCTGCTCGACAGGCCAGCGCTCGAGCGCCTCGGGCATGAGCGTGTGGTTGGTAAAGCCGATCGTGAGGACGGTCTGCCGCCACGCCTCGTCCCAACCCAGAAGGCGCTCGTCGACCAGCACGCGCATCAGCTCGGCGACGGCGATGGCTGGGTGCGTATCGTTCAGTTGGAGCGCGACTTTGTCCGATAAATTGCCGAGAGTTGCGTACTTTCTCTCGTGTTTTCGCAGGATGTCGGCGATCGAGCAGGCCACGAAGAAGTACTCTTGCCGCAGCCTCAGCTCGCGACCTACCTCGAAGCTGTCGTTCGGATAGAGGACCTTGGAGATCACCTCCGAGGCGTTCTTGCCCTCGACCGCGCGCACGTAGTCTCCCTCGTTGAAGAGCGCGAAGTCGAACTCACTCGATGACTTCGCCGCCCAGAGCCGCAGCGTGTTCACGGTGTCGTTGCGATAGCCCGCGATCGGCAGATCGTGCGGCACGCCGATGACCGTGCTCGCCGGGGTCCAGACCACGCGATAGCCGCCGTCGGTGGTCGGCACCGTTTGCGTCGAGCCGCCGAACCCGATCGTGACGCTGTCTTCGGGCCGCTCGATCTCCCACGGATTTCCGAAGCGAAGCCACTCGTCGGCGCGCTCCACCTGCTGGCCCGCTCGGATGATCTGCTCGAAGATCCCGAATTCGTAGCGGATGCCGTAGCCTGCGCCGGGCAGCGCGAGCGTCGCCATCGACTCGAGAAAGCAGGCCGCGAGTCGCCCGAGCCCCCCGTTGCCGAGGCCCGGCTCGGGCTCGAGTTCGCTCAATTCGCCGAGGTCGAGACCGAGCTCCGCGAGCACCCGCGCGAACGGCTCTTCGAGATCGAGCGCCTGCAGGTTCGACAAGAGCGCGCGGCCCATCAGAAACTCGGCGGACAGGTAATAGACTCGCTTGCAGTCCTCGCGCTCGTAGGACGCCTCGGTCTCGACCCAACGGTCGATGAGCCGATCGCGCACCGCGAGCGCGAGCGCGACATAGCGGGCGAAGGGCGTCGCGCGCAGGGCGGCGTGACCGCGCGAGAATTTGAGGTGGTCGAGGAACGCTCGGCGCAGCGCCAACGGGTGCATGCTGGTGCGATCGTCTTCGACGCGGACGAGGTCCTGCGCGGCTGGGTGCTTTTCGCGGCTCATCGCGGCACAGCGTCTTTCCGCATGGCCGCGCACGTCAAGCGCCGCGGTGACGACGGAGACGG
The DNA here is from genome assembly GCA_009692485.1 of Myxococcales bacterium. Classification (GTDB taxonomy): domain Bacteria; phylum Myxococcota_A; class Polyangia; order Polyangiales; family Polyangiaceae; genus SYFR01. Next base: position 13,411 of record SHZB01000024.1, on the reverse strand, counting down.
CGCGGTCGTGACGCGTGAGTTTGCACTGTTGTTGACAAGTGAATTGTCCGCGCACCGACGGCGTGTGCTAAGCGCCGCGCGTCCGGCGGCACCGGCACACTGGCGCGATCAGAGCGGCCCATCGGCGTGGCCGTGGACGAACTGGCGCACCACCGGCACAGCGGATGCGCGCGCCTCCTCGGGCGTGCCGTCGAAGATGAGCGCGCCCTGGTGCAACATGCCGACGCGATCGCTCACGCTGAAGAGCCGATCGAGATCGCTCGAGACCATGATCACGGTGGCGCCGACTGCGCGTTGTTCGCTGCGAAGGAGCTCGAAGATTCGTTGCGACGTGACCGGATCGAGGCCGGCGGCAGGCTCATCGTAGAGCACGTAGCGGGCGCGCGACACGGTGGCGCGGGCAACTCCGACTCGCTTCTTCTGGCCGCCCGAGAGCTCCGCGCAACGCCGGTCCTCGAAGCCCGCCAGGGACACGCGCCGGAGCTGTTCGGCTACGCGACTCGTGATGGCGGCGTCGTCGAGCGAGCCGAGGCGGCGCAGCGGAAACGCGATGTTTTCGGCCACGCTGAGGAAGTCGAAGAGCGCGTTGTTCTGAAACAGCATTCCGATCCGCGCGCGAAAAATCTGGAGCTCGAGCTCGCCGAGCGCGAGGACATTGGTGTCGTCCACGGTGACTCGTCCGCCGTCGGGGCGCTCGAGCCCGGCGATGATCTTCAACACGAGGCTCTTACCAACGGCGCCCGGTCCAATCAGGCCATAAAGGCAGCCCGTCGGCACCGACAGGTTGACGCGACTGAGCACGCGCCGATCGCGGAAGCTCTTGTCCACCGCGTCGAGCCGGATCACTGGGCGTTGCTCACGGGTCTCGTACGCGCCTTCTCCATCGCCGAAGGCTTGCTGCTTTCGCGATGTCTCACTCTGCCGCGAAGGAATTTACTGCGCCGCGAAGGAATTTACTGCGCCGCGAAGGAAGTGGTCGCGACGTCGAGACGCGGATGCGCCGGGAAGGCCATCGATCGGATCTGTCCCGAGATGCATTTCGAAATCCCGCCGTTGGGTGGCGTCGTGGAGACGGTGACGCCGACAGCGCGGCCATTCTGCACCGCCGCGCAGACGACGACGCTCATCGAAGGCGGTACGCCGCACGAGTTCAGATACGTGCCGCGACTGAGCACGCCGGCGTAGGCGCCCTGCGTGAGATCGGGCGGCGCATCCTTGCTGTAGTCCTCGACGTAGCGTGCTTGCGCGCCGGCGCAGCTCAAGCCATCCGGCACCTGCGGATAGCTGCCGGCCGGGGTCGTCCCCGCCTGGCCTGGCTCGCCGTCGGGAGCGCCCACGCCCGCCCCGACAGCGCCACGTGGACCGCCTCTCTGCGCCTTCGCCTTCGCTTTCGCCAGCTCGCCATCGACGTCGACGGCATGTGCGCGGTCGCCCGTGACGGTGAGATCATCCGCCGAATCGCGGCCCAATCGGTAGTACGCGCCCGCGAGCGCCGCGATCGCAATCACCGAAATTCCTGCGGCGATCAGGGTCTTGAACTGGCTCTTCGTGGCGTCGGCGACGACGGAGGCCGCATGCTTCTCGCGCTCGAGTGAGTGCTCTTTTCCGAGTCGCGTGTGCTCGACGAACAACGCGAACTCGCTCCACTCCGAAATCGGCCGTTCGTCCCCGCTCAAGACATCTCGGAGGACGTGCTCGCCGTTGAACTTCTCTTGCGCGAGCTGCTTCAAGAGCTCGACCGCGGTGAACGGGCCGTGGTCCATCCCATCGCGCAAGACCACGTAGCGCGACCGCGGATCGGCCTCGAGACGCTCTTTCATTTCGGCCAAACGCGACGTCGCCCCGGTCTTTCGCGGCGTCGTGCGCGAGGCGTCGGAAGCGGGCCCGCCGCCTCCGGTGCCCGGGCCTCCGCCTTTGGTAGCGAAGGGTCCAATCGGCTGGCCCTGGGCCTGGAGCTCCGACAGTCGCTGGAGCTCACGCTGCACCTGCCGGCGCGCCGCATAATCTTCCGGCGCGGGTGGCAACATGGAGAGGTTCAGATCGACGTCGATGGAACCGTCGTGGTCGAGGTGCGACTCGTCAGCGGGTGGCGGGGGCATCGACGCGCCGGGCGCGCAGCGATGCAACGCTTGTGCGAGGGCCGCGAGATCCGCGGGTCGGTGCGCCGGCTCCGACACGAGCGCCTTCGCCAACAGCGCCTCGAATGCGTCCGGCACCGTCGCGACGATCTCGCCGGGGCGGCGCATGCCGGGACCGATCGAGCTCATCGTTACGAGCTCGTAGAGAATGGCGCCGATCGAGAACACGCTGGCGCTCTCGTCGCCGTTGGTTCCATGACCGCGAAGCTCGGGGGCGAGGCACGCCCGGTCACGCGGTGAACTCTGCGTCGCGCTTGCGAGAGCGAGATCGAGCTTTGCGCCCGAGCCGACGTAGCGAATCGAACTCGGTGTCAGGATGAAGCGCTCGCCGGCGTGGTGTGCCTCAGCGACGCGCGTGATGAGCGGGACCATCAGCGCCACGGTCTGCTTCATCGTGAAGCGCTCGCCGGCATCGCGACGACGCTCGATCTCAACGCGGAGCGTGGGTGCGTCGGCGGTGGTCATGGGGCCGGAGGCAAATCAGGGGTTTTTTCGCCATAGCACGCGGCGTTCGGCGGCACTTGCCACACGATCGCGCGGCTCGCGACGTCGCCCGAGATGACCTTGAGGTCGATCTCTTTGTACATGGTCGCATCGCCGCAAGCGTAGTGGGTGCGAGCCTCGGCTTGGCGCGCGTCGCGTGCGGCGTCGGCCGGTTGCGGCGCGAAGCCGTCATCGCACTGCGCGAAGCGAACCACGTAGCTCTCGTCATCATCCTCGACCACGAGGATGGAACTCGGCTCGCTCGCGCTGCGCTTGCCGAGCACCACGCGCTCGGAGACCACCGATTTTCCGTCCAGCACGGTGATCTTCACCGGCTGCTTCAACGCGCCCTTGAAGGCCGACTGCGAAGCCCCGAGGACGAAGTCCGCGCATACGGGCTCGCCCTCGATCGGAGCCGATACTCGGGCCGAAGTACACGCACCGGCGAGGGTCGCCGCGAGCAAGGTGGACAGCGAGTACCAGCGCAAGACGCGTCAGTTCTTGAGCTTGACGACCTGCCCGGTGATCGTCACCGTCGAGGGCAGCGGGAAAATGAAAAATATGGCGCCGAGGACGCGCGCGATCGGCGTGTACTGCGACATGTGGTAGCGGGTCCGAACGACGCCATCGCCGTTCATTTTCTCTACTTCAGGCAAGAGCACGTCGTGGAAGCCCGCCTCGAGATCCGTCCCGACGACATCGATATTTCCGAAGAGCAGCGGGCCGGACCGGCTCACCTGCACGATGCCGAGCACCTCGTGTGGCTCCTGGATGTCGCCCGAAGTCACGAAGATCTCTTTGCCGCCAGGCACCGATGGGAGAGCCACCTTATCGACCACGGTGCAGCCTGTGCTACCTGCCGCGGCGAGCGCCATGGTCAGCGCCATCATCGTCGTTCGCATCGCATCACTCCTTGAACTTGATCACTTCGCCGGTGACCAGGACGTAGCGGTCCTTCGTTTCGATCTCGCCCTTGCCCTTGGCGAAGCTCTGCGCTGTCTTCATCGCGTCTTGTATTTTCTCGGCGTCGGTCTGCGGGTTCTCGTCGAGAAATTCGATGTTGATCACGCCGTCGCCGCCGAACTTCACGGCCTCCTCGGCGAGCGTGCCGCGAATGGTCGAGTCGAAGCTGGCGTGGCCGGCCTCGGCAAATCCGGCCATCTGGACACCATAGCCGCGCACCTGAATGAACCCGAGCGTTTGAAATTTTTTCGGCGAGCCGCCGGTCGACAGGTAGAGCCCGTCCTGCGCGGGCGGCGGACTCGACAATGGGCCCCCGGCGACAACCGCGTTGCAGCCCACCGAAGCGAGCGCGAGCGCGGCGACACACAGATTTCGTGCGAGCTTCATTTTGCGCCCTTCTTTTTCTTCGCTGCGGGCGGCACCGCGGGCTTGGGCACAGGCTCTACCGGGGGCACAGCCTCAGCCGCGGGTGCCGGCTCTGCCGCGGGTGGGGCGGCCGCGATCCGCTTCACGAGCTCGCCGTTGATGGTGACCTCAGCAGGCAGCGGCGCAAAAAAATGGAGGATGGCGACGATGCGACGAAACGTCGAATACTGCGTTTGCTCGACCCGCATGTTCACGAGGCCGTCTGCCCCGCGAGAGCGAATCTCGGGCCCGAGCTCCTCGATCGCCGACTCCAGATCCGTCCCTACGACGTCCGCGAAGCCGAACAGGATCGCACCCTTTCGCGTGAGCTGAAGGACGCCCTTGCTTTCGTAGGGTCCGGCCATCGCCTCTTGGGTGATGAGCAATTCGCCCCGGGATTGCGCTTGCGGAAGGGTCGCGAAGCTCACCGACGTGCAGCCAGTGGCGGCGAACAGCGCTCCGCAAATCAGCGCATGCCCGAGCGCGAGACCTACCCCCCGCTGTCCGAACGACTCACCCGAGGACGCGTCGTACGTTTGCTTCGAAGGATTGCGCTTCACCAGAGCGCGGACCTTACCAGCGGCGCGGGGTGCAGTGTCAACAAGAATGGCGGACACGAGAATGGCGGACAAAAGAAATGCGGACGCAAAAAAAGCTGACAAAAAAACTGAGCGAGACTCACGAGCGGGGACGTTTTGCTCCGGTTCGGCGCGCGCGGGGCTTCGATGCTTTGCGGGGCGCGGTGGTCGTTACGGTCGGAGGCGCGGCGGCAGCTCCGGGCTCTGGAAGTGAACGTCCGCGGTCGGGCACCGCGCGTCCGCGGTCGGGCAGCGCACGCCCCTCGAGCTCGACCCACGCACGAGCTGCCTCGGCATCGACGCGCTGTGGCGCACGAGGCGCGGCGGCTCGCTTCGCTGGGTCGGTTGGCGCACCGGGCACGCCGAAGGCTCGGCTCGAAGAATCCGTCGACTCGCGCGGCGCGGCGAAGGCACGCGACGCATGCGGCGCGGTGAAGGTACTGTGCGGGTGCAGCTCGGGCGGCCGGCGTGCTCGCAGCTCTTGCGGTTCGTACCCCTCGTCCCCGCGGCCCCGCGGCAAGCGTTTCTTGCGCTCGGCGAGGTGCCGCTGCTCGATCTCCACGAGCTCGCGCTGCGCCGTCGGACGCTTGGGCACGCCGTACTCTCCCTTGAGCGTGCGGAGCTCGTCCATCGTGAGGAGGCGCCATTGACCGGGACGCACGCCTTCGGCATCGAGCCCCGCGAAGCTCGTCCGCGCGAGCCGCATCACCAGAAATCCGGTGGCCGTCGCCATGCGTCGGATCTGATGGTTGCGGCCCTCCGAGAGCGTGATCTCGATCCAGCTCTTGGTGTTCTCATGCCGCAAGAGCCGCACGTCGGCGGGGAGCGTCTTGCCATCTTCGAGCTCCACTCCCGTGCGCCAGTGCTCGAGGCTTTTGTCATCGATCTCCCGATCGAGCTTCACGACGTAGGTCTTTGGCACCTTGCGCTTCGGGTGCAAAAGGCCCTGCGCGAAGTCTCCGTCGTTGGTGAAGAGCAAGACTCCGCTCGTCGCGAAATCGAGCCTCCCGACGGGGTAAAGCCGCGCTGGGATGGCGCGGACAAGCTCGGCCACAGTCGGTCGCCCCTCGGGATCGTGAAGCGTACTCACGACGTTGCGCGGCTTGTGACAGAGCACGTACACGAAGCGCTCGGCGACGAGCAGCGTGCCGTCGACCTCGATGCGATCGGTCTCCGCGTCGGCCTTCGCGCCAAGCTCCGCGACCACCCGGCCGTTCACACGAACGCGCCGCGCCAGGATCAAATCCTCGGCCGCTCGGCGAGAACTTACCCCCGCGTGCGCGAGAATCTTCTGGAGGCGTTCGATGGCCATGGAGCGTCAGGGATACCGCGATGCGCGCGCGCTATTCGCCGCCGGTATCGTCCGCATCACCCTTGGCCGCATCACCCTTCGCTGCACCGCGTTTTGCGGCATCGCCCTTGGCGGCGTCGTCCGTTGACGCATCGCCCTCGGTCTCTTTGCCTAGCTTCTCGGCCGCGTCACGCGCCTTGTCGGCAGCCTCTTTCTCTTTGCGGCGCTCCTTCTCTTCGAACTTGCGGCGCCACTCCGTGTCTTGGTCCCAACGGTCCACGCGCGTGTCGAAGTCGATATCCACGCCCATTCGTTCGATGCGGCCGTTCCGGTACATCTCCCACGTGTCGGGCTTGCCATCCGAGTTCGTATCGCGCTTCACGCGGCTGAGCTTGCCCTCGATGTAAACCTTCGTTTCGTCTTCTTTGCCATCGTAATTGTGGTCGAGGCGGACTTCTGCGAGCCGTCCCCGTGCGAAGACGTTCCACGTATCGATCTTGCCGTCGAAGTTGGTATCGGCGCGCTCTTCTTTGCTTTGCCCCTCATCGGTAAACAAGCGCACGGTGTCCTTGATGCCGTCGAGGTTGGTGTCGACCTCTCGGCACACGAGGATCTTGCGGCGGTCGGCCCCGATGCCAAACACTTTGTAAACGCGGCGCACGTTCGGCTGCATCGAGCCGCTCCCGGCCGTCTCGCTCAGCTCCACGTCCTTGCGATCTTTGAAGTCGCATAGCGAGTGGTCATCGACGATGGTTCCGTCGGCGCGCCGCTCCGCTTTGATCGGCGTGATCGCGGATGCCGCTGGGCCTTCTGGTGTCGAGGCGCAGCCGCCCAGCACTACGGACGCCACTGCGAGCGAGCTGAACGCAACGGAAGCCACGGTGAGCGAGCCCACGACCATCGTCGCTCGCGCTCTGAAAACGCACGCCGATGCTGCCCGCGCCCGGCTCATGGTTCGCCCTCGCCGTCGGCTGCGCCTTCGGCTCCCTTCGCATCCTCGCCGCTCGCGTCGGCCGGCGCCTTGCTGCTCGGGGTCGCGCCATCGGCGGGGGGATCGATCCCGGATTTGCCGGCATCCGCGCCTTCCTTCGCCTTCGCTTTGTCCTTGGCCGGACCGCGCTCTTTGTCGGCGCAAAGATCGACCTCGCTGTCCGGATTCGGACGCCCATCTCCGTCCGTGTCGGTCACGACGACTGCGCATGCCGGCTCGGCCGGGCGGTTGAACGACCACCACTGATTCACGAAGCCGTCGCCCGACGAGTCGCGCTCTTCTCGGACCAAGACGCCGTTTTGGTAATAGTCCCAGGTGTCGAGCTTGCGATCGTTGTTCGTCTCGCGCTCTTTACGCACGAGCGCGCCGTTTTCGAAATACGAAATCTCATCCGGTTGCGTGTCGCGGTCGAAGCCCGACTCACGCTTTCGTTCGCGGCCCTGAGCATCGAAGTACACGAAGACGTCGATGGTTCCGTCAATGTTGATATCGACCGCCCGGCATGTCTCGCGCCCGGCGTCGAACACGCGAATGATCTCCGGCCGGCCGTTCGCGTCGGCGTCGAGCATGACCGCTCCGGACGCCGTTAGATCGCACGCCTCATGCTCGAACTCGACCGGTCGCCGCTGTATCGACGTCGGCTCCGGGGCCTCGATGCGCTCGACGGGCGGCGGGCACCCACCGACCAAAGCCGCTACCAAAACAACGATCGAAGCACTGTGTCTCACGAGCCCGGCACACTAGCCGAGCAAACCCCCTTGCCGCAACCTGCGCGCGCACGGCCACGATTGCCTTGATGCGGAGCGTGTCTCCAACCGTGCTCGCCAGCAAGCGCGGGCTCGTCGTCGACGTCCCGCTCGCGCTTGGCTTTCGGTTTTTTCGAACGTGTCGCGCTTGGTAACGCGCGTGGACTGCTCCTATGCTGGCGGCTTCAAGTGGTGACACAACGCGCGATCGATCAAACGATGCACGCCGGAGTCGTGTTCGCCGGGCGCTACGAGATCTTGGATCTCCTCGGGCGCGGCGCGATGGGTGCCGTTTACCGTGTGGTCGATCGCCAGCTCGGTGAGACCGTCGCGCTCAAGGTGCTGACGGGCGAGACCCACGCCGACGGACTTGCGCGCTTTCGCCGCGAAGTGAGGCTCGCGCGGCGCATCACCAACCGCAACGTCGCGCGCATTCACGACATCGGCGAGCTCGCGGGCTTGCACTACTTGACGATGGAGTGCGTGCTCGGCGAGAGCCTCGAGAGCCACGTCGCGCGGTCGGACGGGCGGCTCGATCCGGTGGCGACGGCGCGCATCGCAGTGCAGATCACCGAGGGGCTCGCGGCGGCGCATGATGTCGGCGTCGTCCATCGCGATCTCAAGCCCGCTAACGTGCTGATCGAGATCGCCTCGGACCCGCACGCGGAGGCGCGCGTCGTGCTCACGGATTTCGGGATCGCCCGCTCGTCGAGGGACGCGGAGCTCACGCAAGCGGGCACCGCCTTCATCGGCACGCCCGCATACATGGCGCCCGAGCAAGTCCTCGGTGAAGCCGTTGGCCCGCGGACGGACCTCTACGCGCTCGGCCTCGTCGTCTACGAGCTGTTGACCGGCGTCTTGCCTTTCGCGGACGCTGGCGACTCGCTCATCGCGCTCGCGCTCGCACGTTGCCGGGTGCTGCCCGTCGATCCGCGCACGCTCACGGCCGTGCCCGACGCGCTCGCCACTCTCATCATGCGATGCCTCGCAATGGCCCCGGTCGATCGACCCGGCGACGCGCGCGAGGTGGGCGCTCAGCTGCGCGGGTGGCTCGCGCAAGCCTCAGGAATACGCAGCTCCGCGCCCGCTCTGGAGTTCACCGCGACCCTCAGCGGCGAGCCCGATCCAAGCCTGGCGACCCAAGCGCTCGGGCAGCGTGCGGCGTTGTTGGAGGCAGGTCTCGCCGCGCTCAAACCTTCATGGGGAGCCGCACGCGGTCCGCAATCCGTTGACGTTCCGCAACCTTCATCGCCAGCCGCACGCAGTCCGCAATCGGGCGAGTTGCCGAGAGCGCAAGAGGCACACCCGACGGACGCGCAGCAAGCATCGCGAAGCGCCACGGCCCACTCAAGCGATGCGCTGCGAGCGCCGGTGAGCGCCCCCTATGCGCCGCTCCCCGAGTGCGCGCGCACGATGGCGGTGTTGCCGTTTCGATACCGTGGCGCTGCCGAATTTGGCTACGTCGCAGAGGCGATGCGCGAAGAATTGATCGATGTGCTCGCGACGACGCGGGGGATCCGGGTCTTGGCAAGCGGGGCGAGCGGGCGCTTCGGAGCGGACGACGATCCGCGCGAGGTGGGGCGCGCGCTGGGCGTGGACGACGTGGTGGATGCGACCGTGCAGCTCGTCAAGAAGGGCACAGACGGCGGTGACGTTCGCATCACCGCGCGGCTCATCTCGGTCACGACGGGGATGCAGACTTGGCAAGAGCGCTTCGACGCCGCCTACGTGGACGTCTTCGCGCTGCAAGAGTCGATGAGCAAGCGCATCGGCGAGGCGCTGCGTGTCGAGGTCAACTCCGTGCAGCCCTGCGACGGCATTCCGCACCAGGCGGTAGATCTCTACCTTCGCGCTCGCAAACGCATCGCCGCCTTCAATCAATCCGACTCCACGCACACCTTCGAGCTGCTCGACCAGGCGCTCGCGCTCGCGCCAAACTTCGCCATCGCCCAGGCCGCGTACGCGATGGCATGCATGCGCGGATGGTGGTCCGACCCGGCCTCGAGTCAGCGCGATTGGCGCGCCGTGGCCGCAAATGCCGTAGCGCGCGCGATGGAAGGAGCGTCGCGCTCGGCCGAGACGCACCTCGCCGCTGCGATGTACGCGACCAACTGCGGTGAGCTGCAAGCCGCTGCGCTCGCGCTCGCACGGGCGCTCGAGCTAGCGCCGACCTACGCCGAGGCGCACACGTATCTGGGGCAACTTCAGTGCGAGGCCGGGCGCATCGACGAGGGCACGCGCCGGATGCGGCTCGCGGTCGAGCTCAATCCAGAGGCGTGGCAGCCGCGGCTCGTGCTCGCGCGTTGCGCCGCTCTGCGCGGCAACTGGGATGCGGCGGAACAAATTCTCACGGAGCTCGCTCGCGTCCACGGCAACCATCACCTCGCGACGCTCGGCCTGCGTACGCGCATCGCGGCATGGCGCGGCGACATGGTCGGGCTCGACGAGCTCAATCGCTTGGCGGCCGCGGGCGTGCATCCGCTCGGCCATCTGTTCGGGCTCTATTCGCGTTACATCCTCGGAGGCACGGACGGCTTCGACCACGTACGCGGCGCGATGGCGCAGCTGAACAATCCGCGGATGGCGTCCTTGACCGAGCAGCTCTGCGCCGAGGCATTCGGGGCACGCGGCGAAGATCGCAAGGCACTCGACGCGATCGAGCGCGGCGCGGACCAGGCGCTCGTCGACATCGACTGGCTCGACCACTGCCCGGTGCTCGCTGGCGTCCGTCAGCTCCCGGAATACCGCGCGATTCGCTGGAAAGTGCAGGCGCGCGCCGCGGCGATCTGGCGCGCCTAGCTCGTCCTCGACCGTGACGATGAGGCTCGTGATTTCGCTCGCGGTCGCGCCCGGAGAGCCCTCGGCGTGAGCGAAGACGCCGAGCTACGCGAGTCGTTCACTTTGCTCGCCACGGTAGTTGTCGGACAACTTGTCCGGCGCATTCGGCAGCACGAACCCGATCTCGTGGCTGCGAACGCGCGGCTTCATGCGCTCAGTCGCCGCGATGCGGTCCCCGATCTCTTCAACCGCCGCCACATGATGGAGGTGCTCGAGCGCGCCGACGCCGCCGCCGATCGCGCCAAACAAGCCGGTGGGGATCGCGCCGTCGCATCACCCGATGATTAGCCACTCCGCTCCATCGCCGCGCGGCCCGAGGAGCAGCGCGCCGATTCGCTGCTTCTATGTGGCAGCGTTCGGGGCGCTCGGCGTCTACGTGCCGATCATGCCGCGCTGGCTCGAGACCCGCGGCGTCGTGGGCATCGAGCTTGGTGTCATCGCCGCATCGATGCCGCTGATGGGCCTGATCGCGCCTATTTTCTTTGGTGCGCTCGCGGACACGTATCGCTGGCGCGGGTGGCTCTTGCGGATCGCCAGCGTGGGCTCGCTCGCGATGATGCTGCTGCTGGGCGTCCTCGTGCGCGGGGACGGTCCCCCCTACCTCGCGCTCGCGGCGTGTTTTTACCTCTTCGCACTCTTCCGCTCGCCGATGGTTCTGATCGCCGATCTCGTCGCGCTCGAAAAAGGCTCGGATGGATACGGCCGGCTGCGGCTCTTCGGTTCGCTCGGCTTCATGATCGCGGCGCTCGCGGCCGGCAACTTCATCGACCCGCACGATGGCGCCACCATGCCCTTCGCGATGGCGGCGTGCCTCTTCGCTGCCCTCGTCGCCGCGTATTTCGTGCCGGGGCATGCCGAGTCACATGTCGGCAACACGGTCGCGACCCGGGGCGCGTGGGCGCGGGACATGCGAGCGCTCGTGACGCGTCCGGGCAACCGACTTTTCTTCGCCGCGGCGTTCGCGTGGGCGCTGGGGCACTCGTCCTACGATCTCTGTTACGTCCTGCACGTGCGCGACGTCGTCCCCGGCGATACGGCCGGCGGTTCCCTCTGGGCGCTCGGCGTATGCATCGAAATCGCGCTCCTCGCCAACTCGGACAGGCTCTTCACGCTCGCGTCCCCCGCGCGTCTCCTCGTCGTGGCGCTGTTCGCGTCTTCGCTCCGATGGGTCGCGATCGCCGAAGCCGACTCGCTCTTCACCCTCGCGTTCGCGCAGCCCCTCCATGCGCTCTCGTTCGGCCTCGGCTGGCTCGCCTTCCAGCGCATCGTCAAGGACGAGAGTCCGCCCGAACTGCTCGGCTCCTTTCAAGGCGCGTTCTTCGCGAGCTGTGCGCTCGGTGGAGTGTTGGGCGCGCTCGCGTGGAGCCACGTCTACCGATCGGTAGGTGGCGTGACCATGTTCCGCTCCGCCGCTGTGGTTTCGCTTTTCGGCACGGTCCTGGCCGCGATCTATGCAAGACCCCGCGAGCCCCTGCACCGCGAGCCCCTGCATTTGCACACGCGTGGCCAAGGCGGTAGACGGCGATGATGACCGTGTCGCCGCAGCGCTTGCGAGCCGACAATTTCACGCCGCCGTCGCGCACCCCGTGGGGCGGAACCCGCATCCTCTCGCGCTACAAAGCGGGTCTCGGCCTGCCCGCGACCGGCATCGTCGGAGAGTCGTGGGAGGTCTCGGTCGAGCCAAGCTTTCCGAGCCGCTCCGTCGACGGTCGCCTGCTCGCGGAGCTCATCGGTGCGGAGCCGCTCGGCTGGCTCGGCGCGCGTGCTGTCGAGCGATACGGCCCTGAGACGGCGCTGCTCGTGAAGCTGCTCGATGCGGCCGACCATCTCTCGGTGCAGGTGCATCCAAGCTTCGGCGATGCGGCGCTCGCGGCCGACGAGAGCGGCAAACCGGAGGCGTGGGTGGTCCTCGCGGCCGACCCCGGTGCCGGCCTCTACCTCGGCTTTCAGGACGGCGTCGCCGAGCGCGAGGTCGAGGCGTGCATCGGCGGCGGCGGCGCGCTCGATCAGCTGATGAACTTCGTGCCAGTCGCGCCCGGTGACGCGTTCGTGATCGACGCCGGCACGCCCCACGCTGTCGGTTGCGGCGTCACCTTGCTCGAGCCGCAGATCGTCTGTCCAGGCAAACGCGGGCTCACCTATCGATATTGGGATTGGAATCGCCGCTACGACGCGAGCGGTCGCCTCGATGCGAGCGGCGCTCCGCGTGAGCTGCACCTCGCCCGTTCGCTGGCCGTCACCGACTGGCCACGCGGCACGGGCGCGGGCTTCATCGCGTCGTGTCGCGCGCAGGGTCACGCACTCGGCGACTCATCGCTGCGCCGCGTCGTGATCGATTGGCGCTGGCTCGAGGTAGAAGAGTGGCGCGGCACGGGCTCATTTATTTACGACGGCCCGGGCGCGCTCGAGGCCCTCGTGTGTGTCGCGGGCGAGGTCACGATCACGACCGAGCTCGGCACCTTGCGGCTCGCGTGCGGTGAGAGCGGCGTCGTGCCGGCCGCGACGCGCGCGCTCGAGGTGAGTGCTCACGGCGCGCACGTCTTCGCGGTCCGCGCCCGCTGACGAACGCGCCTCATTCCGGTCTCGTCGCGGTTTCATTGCGGGCTCATTGCGGCTTCTCGGCGACGGTCGCGGAGTAGGTGTACTATTCCCGCGGGAGACTTCAATCATGCGGAAAGCAGCGTGCGGGCTTGGCTTCTTCGGTTACGTGGTCGCGGGCGCGCTCGGCTGTGCTTCCGGGGCCGACGTCGATGCACCGGGGACGACCTTCAGCGGTAGCTCGAGCTCGACCGGCTCAGCTAGCGGCGGCGCCGGCGGTGAAGGTGGCGGCTCGGGACAGGGCGGCACGAGCGAAGGCGGTTCGGCCGAGGGCGGTGGGTCCGGGCAGGGCGGCACCGGCGGCGCTGGCGGCATGGACCCGTGCGCGATGGGCTGCGTGCCGGGCTTCGTGAACCTCGACGACAATCCGCTGACCGGCG
>SHZB01000270.1 GCA_009692485.1 Myxococcales bacterium | reverse complement strand
GGGGCTCGACGCGCTGCGGGTCCCGGCGGGCGCGGGCTGGGCACGCAACGATGATCGTTTCGATCACGCGGGCGCGGAAGATCTGAGCCCGTGGGGCAGCGAGTACGACAGCGGCGAGTGGGCCTTCGTCGACTTGCGCGGCTCGATCGCGACGCGCCTCGGCGGTGACGAAGAGCGCGCGGACCGGCTCGCAAATTGGGTGCGCGATCAGGCGCTTGCAAATGAGCTCGAGGTTGCCGAGGTCTTCGACGAGGGCAACGGACAATACAAATTCAATGCACCCATGATCGGCTTCGGCGCGGGCGCATACGTGCTCGCGATGGCGGCACGCGGCGGGATGGCAGAGCCGGCGTGCGGCGCCTATTTCGATGAGCCGAGCGGAGGCGGTGGCGCGGGCGGCGGTAGCGAGGGCTCGGGCGGCGGCGGCATCACGCAGCCGGGCGGATGCGAGTGCAGGAGCGCCGGTAGCCGGGCCAGAACTGCGGAAATGCCCTGTTTTATCGCGATTGCGGCAACGGGACTGGCGCTCTTCGGGCGCCGCCGCGCGACTTGCGGCTAAGCACTGTGCTCGATGGCTCTGCACTGTGCTCGATGGCTCTGCACTGTGCTCGATGGCTCTGCACTGTGCTCGATGGCTCTGCACTGTGCTCAACTGCGCGCATTGGCGTAGTGCGTCTCGAGCGCGTCGATGAGGCCGGCAGAGGTGCTCACGGTGGCGGTGACGGCGACGCGGAGGCCGAGCCTCGCGGCGGTGGCGGTCGTGATGGGCCCGATGCTCGCGAGCGTCGCGTGCGACAAGACCAGGGCGGCGTCATCACCGAGCAACTCGCACAGCTTCTCGACCGTGCTGCTCGAGGTGAAGAGCACCGCATCGAGGGTGGGCACGAGCTCACGAAGCTCGCCGCGCCGTGCGATCGAGGCGCTCACCGTGCGGTAGATCGGGACCACGTCGACGCGCATCCCGGCGCCCCTGAGCAAACGGGGCAGGGTGTCCGGGGCGACGAGCGCGCGTGGCAAGAGAATCCGTGCGCCCGAGTGCGTCGCGAGCCGCGTGATGATCGCGCGGGCGAGTCTCTCGGCGATGAAGGTATCCGGCACGAGATCGGCGCGGAGACCATGGCGCGCGAGCTGAGCGGCGGTGCCGGGGCCGATCGCCGCGATCAGCGTAGGACCGAAAATGCGCGCGTCAGCCCCCGAGCGTTGAACGGCGCGCAGAAACCACTCTGCGCCATTTTCGCTCGTGAACGCGGCGAGAGCGTAATCGCCACGCGCGAGCGAGCGCACCGCGTCGTCGATAGGAGCCTGCTGTGGCGCTGCCTCGATGGCGATCGTCGAGAATGCAAGCGGAGCCGCGCCGCGTTCGCGCAGGGCTCGCATGGTGGCCGCACGTTGATGTTCCGGCCGCGTTACCAGCACGCGCTTGCCGAAGAGCGGCTGCGCGTCGAACCACCGCATCTCTTCACGCAAGCGGACGACCTCGCCGACGATGAGCAGGCTCGGGGCGCCGATTCGCGCGGACTTGGTGAGCGCGGCGATGGTCGCGAGCGTGCCCGTGACCGTGCGCTGTGCAGGCAGGCTCACCGACTCGCACACGGCGGCCGGCGTGTCCCCACTTCGACCGAGCGCAATGAGCGACGAGGCGACCTGGCCGAGCCGCGTCATGCCCATGAACACGCAGATGGTTCCGCGAACCTTCGCCAGCTCCGACCAATCGAAGTCCGCGCCGTCGCGCATCACGGCCGTGACGAAGGTGACGCTGCTCGCCAGCTCGCGATGCGTGAGCGGGATCCCCGCGTACGCCGTGACACCAAGCGGCGAGGCCACGCCGGGCACCACCTCGAAGGGGATCGCCGCGGCCCGCAACGCTTGCGCCTCTTCGCCGCCACGTCCGAAGAGAAACGGATCGCCGCCCTTGAGTCGCACGACGCTGCGGCCCGCGCGCGCGAGCGAGACCATCTCGTCGATGATCTCTTGCTGACGTTCGTCCTTGCCGTCGGGCACGCGGCCGCGCCGACCCACCGAGCGAACGACCGCATCGTTGTGCGCCCCGTCGAGGAGCGCGGCATCGACCAGCACGTCGCGGAGGACGACGTCGGCAGCCGCCAACAAGCGCGCGCCGCGAACGGTCAAGAGCTCGGGCATGCCTGGGCCGGCGCCGACGAGGTAGCAATGCCCGGCGCGAGCGGCTGGCTCGAGTGGGTGATCGTGGTCGTTGTCGCCAGGCATGCTGCGTCTCGTGGCGGCAATCTCGCGATTCGCCGCGCAAATGAACAGCGGTATTTTGAGGCGGATTTGCGGGCCGCCGTCGGGGCCGCCGTCGCGGAACGGGCGAGCCTTCGCTCTGCTATGCTCCGCGCCGTGTTTCCCGTGCATCGTCCGCGCCGTTTGCGCGTTTCCCCCGGCATTCGCGGGCTCGTTCGCGAGACCAGCCTCGAGCCGCGGGATCTCGTATGGCCGCTGTTTTTCTCGGCGACGCTGACGGAGCCGCGGCCAGTCGCCACCATGCCGGGCGTATCGCAGCTGCCGGTGTCGCACGCGGCGCGCATCGCTCGGCAAGCGACCGAGCTCGGTCTCGGCGGCGTCATCTTGTTTGGTCTTCCCGAGCAAAAGGACGCGCGCGGAAGCATGGCGTGCGACCCTGAGGGACCCGTGCCGCGCACGATCCGCGCGATGAAAGACGCCGCGCCCGAGCTCGTCGTGATGGCGGACGTCTGCGTCGACGAATACACCGATCATGGCCACTGCGGCGTGCTCCGCGAGGGACCGCGCGGACCCGAGGTCGACAACGACGCGACCCTCGAGATCTTGAGCGAGGCGGCCGTCGTCTACGCGCGCAGCGGAGCGGACGTCGTGGCACCAAGCGACATGATGGACGGCCGCGTCGGTGCCATCCGCGAGACGCTCGACGACGAGGGCCTCGAGATGACCGCGATCCTCTCGTACGCCGTAAAATACGCGTCCGCGTTCTACGGGCCCTTCCGTGAGGCCGCCGACTGCGCGCCCAAATTCGGGGACCGCGCGGGCTATCAGATGGACCCCGGCAACGGGCGCGAGGCGCTGCGCGAGGCCCGGCTCGACGAAGAAGAAGGCGCCGACATGCTGATGGTGAAGCCCGGCCTGCCGTATCTCGACGTGCTCGCGCGGGTGCGTGCGGCGACGACGCTGCCGCTCGGCGTCTACAACGTGAGCGGCGAGTACGCGATGCTGAAGGCCGCGGTGGCGCGCGGGATGCTCGACGAGCGGCGCAGCGTGCTCGAGCTGCTCACGAGCTTTCGGCGAGCGGGCGCAGACTTCATCCTGACCTACCACGCGGTGGATGCGGCACGATGGCTCGGGGCTTGATCCGCGAGCGCGCTTGGGTGCTGGTGTCGGCGCTCAGCGCGGCTCTCGTCGGGTGTGGCACGCCGCCCGTGATCTGCGAGCGCCCTGCGACCGAAGAGCCCGTCTCCTACGCGGGCGGGAGCATCGAAGACGGCGTGTACATGAGCTCGGACTGGTCCGGCGAGCTTCTGCAATTCGACGGCGGCGCCTACTACGAATTCCATCATGGCCTCGGCGAGCGGCCGCGATGGTGGACCTTCTACCTCTCGTTCGAGCGGGACGGGCTCGGCTCGGGCACGCTCGCAGCCGCCGCCGGAAACCAGGCCGAGGTCCGGGCACTCGATGCCGAAACGATCACGGTCGTGAACGCAAGCTGCGCCGACTACTGGCTGCTCGCCGTGGTCGGGTCACAATCTCCGTAAACGCGCCGTCAAGCTTCAGCGGCAGTGTCGCGTGGCTCGAGTCGCTCTGATCGAGTCGCTCTGATCGTGTCGCTCTGATCGTGTCGCTCTGATCGAGTCGCTCTGATCGAGTCGCTCTGATCGAGTCGCTCTGATCGAGTCGCTCTGATCGTGTCGCTCTGATCGTGTCGCGTCATGGAGGCGGCGCAAAACAATCTTCCGTGCAGAACTGTTTTGCGCACGCGAGCGTGGTCAGGGCGAGCTCTTTGCTGGGGCCGTCGGTGCACACGCTGGAGAGCAGGCAGTCCACACAGCCGGCGACCGCAGCGCACGCCGCGAGCTCCGTGCAGCACAGCCCCTCCATGCATTGGCCGCATTTCTCCGTGTAAATGCCGGTGCACGCTTGCGACGGACTGCCCCCATCGCCTGCTCCACCGAACCCGCCAGCGCCACCGACTCCGCTTCCGCCTGACCCGTTGCCGCCGCCGGTGCTCGTCGTCGTGCTCATGGTCGAGCCCGTGCTCGTCGTGCCCGTCGCGACGCTGGCGACCGGCGGGCCTCCGCGAGCTTTCTCCTCTTCGCAACCGAGCGCGACGCAGGCGATGGCGAGCATGAAAAAGAGGCCCGAGCCTGGGCGGGCAAGCGATGTGGCAAGCGATGTGGCAAGCGATGTGGCAAGCGATGTGGCAAGCGATGTGGCAAGGGGCTTTGGCATGCGCGGTGCTCGATCGTGTTCGGTGTTGACGTGGCTCTCGCTCAGCTCGCGGTGAGCTCGAGTTTGACGGACAACTTCCGCTCGAGGACGTCGCCCACGGTGGCCCACAGCTCGGCCCCTTCAGACGTCAGCCAGCGCTCCGAGCCGCGATCCCAGTCGAAGTGCCACGCGCTCCTCGCCGCGGCGAGCCAGATCTGGCGGGCGGCACGGTGGCTGTTCACGACGTATTTGCTCTCGTCGGCAAACTGAATGCTGAGCACTCCACTTTGAAGATCTGCGTCGATGGCGTCCGTGGCGACGATGAGCGCCTCGAGCAAGCGTCCGAGCTCGGCCTCGGCCAGCGGTTCGAACTCGGTCTCTGACAAGCGCGTGTCGTTCACGGAGTCGAGACTAGTGCCCCGAATCGATCGAATCGAGCGATAACTCGACGTTTGGTAACTCGACGTTTCCGAACTTGCGAGGAAATCGCGTTGCTTGGGCCAGCGTCGCTTCCGCGCGAGCCGAGAACTCTCGAGCTTGGCTTCGCAGCGACTCAGCTTCGCGGCGACACAGTTTCGCAGCGACACAGCTTCGCAGCGACTCAGCTTCGCGGCGCCCGTTGAGGGTCGCGACGGGTCGAGGCGTCAGGCCGCGTCGTCGGTCGGGTCGCGGGCGCGAGCGATCGTCGGCGGGCCTGCCACTCCGCCAGAGCCACCAGCGACCACGCACGCGCCGGAGAAGGACTGGCCTTCGTGCCCGTTGA
>SHZB01000269.1 GCA_009692485.1 Myxococcales bacterium | reverse complement strand
AGACCGGAGCCAGGGAGCTTCATCGGCATCAGACGTCGAGCTCTTCGGCTTGGGCACTTGGCGCGCGTTCCATGATGAAACGATACCGTGCCTGCGGATCTTTGCCCATCAGCTGATTGAGGACGCGATCGGTCTCGACCTCTCCGTCGATGACGACCCGCAGCGCCCGTCGCCGCGCCGGATCGAGGGTGGTCGCGCGCAGATCTTCTGCCGGCATCTCGCCGAGGCCCTTGAACCGGGAAATCTGCGGTTTCACGTTTCCCGGCAGGCCCGCGAGCACAAGGTCGCGCTCTTCTTCATCGAGCGCCCAGTAGGTCTCCTTGCCCGCGTCCACGCGATAGAGCGGCGGCAGAGAAATGAAGACGTGGCCGCCTCGAATCAACCCTGGCAGGTGCCGGTAGAGAAAGGTCAAGAGCAAGGTCGAGATGTGCTGGCCGTCGCTGTCCGCGTCCATGAGGAGGAAGATGCGGCCGTAGCGTAGCTTCGTCGCGTTGTAGGTCTTGCCAAAGCCGCACCCGAGCGCGACGACGAGATCTTGAAGCTCTTTGTTCGCGAGCACCTTCGCGATGCTGGCTTGCTCGGTGTTGAGCACCTTGCCGCGCAAAGGAAGGATCGCCTGCGTGCGTCGGTCGCGCCCCTGTTTCGCGGAGCCGCCGGCGCTGTCTCCCTCGACGATGAAGAGCTCGCTCTCCGCGGCGTCGGTAGAGCTACAGTCCGCGAGCTTGCCCGGCAGCGTGAGCCGATGGCTCGTCGCCGTCTTGCGCATCACGCTCTGGTCGGCTTGCTTGCGGGCGGCGCGTGCGCGTGCCGACTGGATGGCCCGCGCCACGATCGCTTCACCGGAGCTCGGGTTCTCGAAGAGCCACTGTTCGAGCGCCGCCCGCACGATGCCTTCGACGGCCGGACCGACCTCGGTGTTGTTGAGGCGATCTTTCGTTTGTCCCTGAAATTGCGGCTCCGCGAGGTAGACGCTGATGAGCCCGACGAAGCCCTCGCGGATGTCTTCCGCGCCGAGGGTGAGGCCCTTGATGGCGATGTCCTTCGCCTGGATGAAGGCGCGCACGGACTTCACGACCGCCGCGCTCAGGCCCTGCTCGTGGGTGCCGCCCGACTGCGTTCGGATCCCATTTGCGTACGAGCGTACGTACGTGTCGAGCGAGTCCGTCCACTGGAGCGCGACCTCGACCCTCACGTCGCCCTCGCGCCGCAGCACGAAGGCCTCTTTGTGAATGGGCTCGCGCTCCCGCTCCGCGACCAGCACCGGCAAGAAATCCGCGATGCCATTCGGGTGCTCGAAGTCGAAGTGCTGCTTCGACGCCTGATCGACGAGGCGAATTTTCAAGCCCGCGTGCAGATACGAGCGCGCCTGGAGCCGCTCGCGCACGAGCTCGAGATCGAAGCGAAGCTCTTTGCCGAAGATCTGCGTGTCGGGTCGAAAGTGCGCCGTCGTGCCGTGTTTGCGCGACGGGCCGACGGTCTTGAGCTTCGTCGTCGCGTGGCCGCGGCTGAACTCTTGAACGTACTCGAAGCCATCGCGAAATACGTTCACGACCAGTTTGTCGCTCAGCGCGTTGACGACGCTCGAGCCGACGCCGTGCAGGCCGCCCGAGACCTGGTAGCCCGTCTTCTCGAACTTTCCGCCGGCGTGCAGCGTGCACAAGATGAGCTCGAGCGCCGGCTTCTTGTAGCGCGGGTGCACATCCACCGGGATCCCGCGGCCGTCGTCCGTCACGGTCGCGCCGTGGCCGTCGGCCTCGAGCACCACCTCGATCTGGTGGGCGTGCCCGTTGATCGCTTCATCGACGGAGTTGTCGACGAGCTCCCACAACAAGTGGTGATAGCCCTGCGCGTCGGTGCCGCCGATGTACATCGCGGGACGTTTGCGCACCGGCTCGAGGCCCTCGAGCACCTCGATCGCGCTGGCCGTGTAGTCACCGTTGCTCGTCGCCATCAGCCGCCCTCCGCGTCGGGTGTCGCCACCTGTCGCCACAAATACCGGGCGAATCCGCCACGCTTCACGAGCGCGTGCCCGCGTCCGGCGCGCGAACCCTCGATGCTCCGGAGGGTGATCGAGCGCTCTTTGCCGAGGCCCGTCTCGACCATGATCGTGTCGAGCTCACGCCAGCCGAGCTCCGCGCCGATGAGGCTCGCGCCCTCGCCGATCTTCATCACGATGACGCCCTTGCCGGGACCGCCGAGGACGGGGATCTCGTCGGTCAGGACGGCGAGCGCGTGTCCGTCGTCGGCCGCGCACATCACCCAATCGGCCTCCGCGCGCGTGCCGAGCGCGACGACCGCGAGCACCTCGTCACCCTCGTTGAGCTTGCAGAATTTTCGCCCCGCGCGGGTCGACGGCTCCGCGTGCGTCCGCAGCGACAAACGCGTGCCGAGGCCACCCTTCGTGACGGCGAGCGCGAAGGGCGGCTGCGGCTCGAGCACTCCTTCTTCGGCGGGCTTCACCTCGAGCACGCGTGCATCGAAGCTCATCATGGCGATGATGCGCTCGCCGTCGCCGAGCTTGAATTGCTTCTGGATCGGATCGCCGTAGCCGCTGGCCGCCGGGACGTCATCGATGCGGCACACGTAGGCCGTGCCTTGATTCGAGAAGAACCCCACGGACGCGCGCGTCGAGCCACGCACCGCCGCGAGCACCGAGTCGCCGTCCCGCATGCGGGTCTGATGCACGTCCTTCACGGTCCGCACGCGCTTGACCCAGCCGCTCTGGCAGAGGATGACGACCGCGTCCTCGTCGACGATGAACTCTTCCGCACTGAACTCCGGCTCGTCCACGTCGGTCACGATCTTGGTGACGCGCTTCTGAGCGAACTTTCCGCGCACCTCGGAGAGCTCGCGGCGGACGAGCCCCCAGCGCTTCGTGTCGCTCAGGAGCAGCACGCGAAGGCTCGCAGCCTGGGCGCGTTTGTCGGTGAGCTCGCGCTCGATCGCCAGGATTTCGAGCTTCGCCAAGCGGTAGAGTTTCAGCTCGAGGATCGCCTCGGCCTGCACCGCCGACAGCCCGAAGCGCCCGATCAGCTTCACAGCGGCGTCGGCCTTGCCATCGCTCTTGCGGATGATCCGAATCACCTCGTCGAGGCGGTCGAAGACGAGCTCGAAGCCCTCGAGGATGTGGATGCGATCGAGCAATTTTGCAAGCTCGAACTCGAGCCGCTTGGTGACGGTCTCGAAGCGAAAGTCGAGGAAGTGTGTCAGCGCCGCGTGCAGACCGAGCCGCGCCGGTTGCAGCCCGCCGTCCTCGCTCGGCACGAGGCAGGTGAGGTTGATCTGCACGTTGGTGAGGAGCGGCGTGTGCTTGTAGAGATAGGCCATCACCAGCTGCGGATCGGCCCCGTGCTTGAGCTCGAGGACCACGCGCACGGCCTCGGTCGACTCGTCGCGCACGTCGAGGAGCAGCGGCAGCTTCTTCTGCAGCACCACCTCGGCGATCTTCTCGACCACGGTGCCGCGCTCGATGCCGTAGGGGGTCGAGGTGATGATCACGTAGTCGCACTGGCCACGCTTGTCCGTCGGCTCGTGGGTCCACTCACCGCGCAGCTTGAGCGAGCCGTGGCCCGTCTCGTAGATGTCTTGCAGCTCTTGTTTCGTCGTGACGAGTTCGCCGCCGGTCGGAAAGTCCGGGCCGCGCACCAGCTTGAGCAAACGCTTCGAGTTCGGCTCGCCGTCGTCGATGAGGCTGAGGCAGGCATCGATGATTTCCCCTAAATTATGGGGCGGAATGCTCGTCGCCATGCCGACGGCGATCCCGTACGAGCCGTTCACCAGCAGGTTCGGAAATCTGGACGGCAGCACCGTCGGCTCCTGGCGCGTGCCGTCGTAGTTGGCGGTGAGCGCCACGGTGTCGCGGTCGAGCTCTTCCATCAGCAGCATCGCCAGCGGCGTGAGGCGCGCCTCGGTGTAACGCATCGCGGCGGCACCATCGCCGTCGGGCGAGCCGAAGTTGCCCTGCCCATCGACGAGGCACGCGCGCATGCTGAAGGACTGCGCCATGCGGACCATCGCCTCGTAGATCGCGACGTCGCCGTGCGGATGGTATTTACCCATCACCTCGCCGACGACCGCCGCGCTCTTGCGATGACGCGCCTCGGGTCGCAGCCCGAGATCTTCGAACATCGCGTAAAGGATCCGCCGCTGCACGGGCTTGAGGCCGTCGCGCACATCGGGCAACGCGCGCGAACGGATGACGCTGAGCGCATAGTTGAGGTAGCGACGCTCGGCCTCGCGCGACAGCGAGACGTCCGGGATCGGCGGAGGGATCATGCTGCCGCCGCCCGAGCGGCCACGACCGCCGCCGCCAGCGCCACCGCGAGCGCCGCCACCGGAACGACCGCCGCCAGCACCAGCGCCATCGCGAGCGCCGCCACCCGAGCGACGCGTGTCCGTGCTGCCGGCGCCGTCGAGCGGCAGCTCTGTTTGGGTTCCGCCCATGCTAGACGATCGTTCAGTGGCCTTCGAGGGGCGTGACTTAGCCAGACGCGGCCCGTCGGTCAAGCTCGCTTCGCAGCTCGGTCGCTTCTCCGCTCTGCTCGCAACGCGTCCCGATTCGCATCGCCGCACGCGACGCAATTCGCACGACCGAGCGCGACGGAGGACGCACCGCGGAGTTGCGCCGTGACCCCTCGGATGGACGAGAATGTCCGGCCTTGTGACCGCGAAAAGGGTGGGCTACGGGTGCCCGTCGCTTGCGTCGGAATTGCCCCTCGGGACCGACGACTCTCGCTACCCCGATGGAGCCCTTTCGTCCCAGCCCACGGGCGCACGCCGCGCCCCGAGATCGGCATCGAACCGCTCTCGCGAGGCTGCTCATCCGACTCGCTCGACCTTCCGGCGGACGGATGACGGGCCGCGCGCTCGTGCTCGCCCTTGCGCTCACGGTCTCGCTGCGTCCCGGAGTCGCGTTCGCACAGCCCGCCGCTCTGTCCTCTCCGATCGCGCCCACCGAACCAACAGGTGTGTCTCTGCCGCCGACAGGTATGTCTCTGCCGCCGACGGAGGCCGAGCTCGCAAGCGGCAAGCGCATCAAAGAGGTGCGCATCGTCGGCAATCGCCGCGTCTCGAAAGATGAGATCGACGGCACGCTGAAGGCGCTTCGGGCGGGGAAGAGCTTCCTCCCCGAGCGCGTGACGGAAGACGTGCGCGCCCTTTGGGACAGTGGCGACTACGACGACATCGATGTCGAGATGACCGCGACCGGCGACGAAGTGAGCCTGCGAC
>SHZB01000023.1 GCA_009692485.1 Myxococcales bacterium | reverse complement strand
ACTAGCCCATAGCGACTAGCCAACAGCGACTAGGCAACAGCGACTAGCCAACAGCGAATGGCCAATAGCGAATGGCCAATAGCGCCCTCACTCCGCGCTAGTTGCAGACGCCGCCCTTGCAGGTTTGTCCCATCGGACACGGCAAGCCGCCACCGCAGCCGTGCGTGCAAATGCAGATGGCCGACTGGAATTGCATCGAGTTGCACGACTGTGGGTTGAGCATCGGATTCTGCGGCTTGGCGCAGGTCATGTTGTTGACGTCGTTGATGAGCGCGATGCACTCGCCGCCGCCCTGCGCGCACACCGTTCCGCACGAGGCCGTCGTCGCGTTGATGGCGAACTCGCACTCGGCCGGCGTCTCGCTGCAGAGGCTGAAGCCGTTGGTCTTGCCGTATAGCGTCGTGCACGGCGGCGTGCCTGGATCTCCGGGGCAGGTGACGCCGCACAGCGACAGGACCTCGCTGACGCAGATCGAATCCCAGTTTTGCATGCAGCAAAACGGGTCGGTCATGCAGATCGTGGCCACGCACTTGTCGCATGCCTCCGGGAGCGCTGGACCCTCTTTGCATGGCTCGTGGATGCACATCGAGCCGCCGCCGGTGGACGAGCTGCTCGCGGTCGTCGGACCGCTGCTGCTGGTCACGGCGGTGACGCTGCTCGGGCCCGCGGTGGTGCTGCTCGGGCCCGCGGTGGTGCTGCTCGCGACCGAGGTGCCCGACATGCCGCCGGTGCCGCTGCTCGTGCCGGTGGCCGTCACGGTTGCTGGTCCGTTCGTGCCCGATGACCCGTTAGGCCCGGAATTTCCGCCTGTTCCGGTGCCGACCGAGGTCGCTACCATTCCCGCATCTCCGCCTTGCCCCGCTCCCCCGGTGTCGGCTCCATCGCCAAAAACCTGGACCGTGCCGCTGCATCCGCTGGCATGCCACGCGAAGGCACCAAGCGCCGTTGCGATGAGAAGCGCGCGCGCCCTGGAGCTGCCGAAAGTTTTCATCATCCGGCAAGTGTCGCCCAGCCGCGACCGACTATCAACCTGCCAATCTGGCAACGGATCTGCCGATGGGCTTGCCAGTCATCCGCCAATCGGCTTGCCAGTCATCCGCCAATCGGCTTGCCAGTCATCTGCCAATCGGCTTGCCAGTCACTCTGCCTATGCCAGCCGCGGTTCACTTGCCGCGGCGAGCCCGTCGACGAGCGCCGTCCACCAATCGTCGCGTGAAAGCGCGCCCTCGGACTGCCGGTGGATTCGCACGCCGAGCGCGAGCACGTCCTCGAGCGGCAGGCAGCGCGCGAGCGCGTGCCAAAGCCGGTGCCCGCCATCGATGATGTGCGGCATGGCATCGGTGATGGGTACACGCGGCGTGGCGGCGTCGATACGGACCCGCGGCGTGGCGGCGTCGATACAGATAAGCGGCGTGGCGCGGTCGATGGGCGGCGGCGGGCGCGGGCAATCGGAAACGCATGGTGGCGGCAAAGAGCGGGTGCTGGTGGTCATGGTGTCTCCTCGGGACAATGGCTTGTTCCGTACAACCCGTTCATCGCGCTCCGATCGCGCCGGTTTCGTGCCTCGTGACGTGCCTTGTGTCGTGCCTTGTGTCGGCTCGGCGTTCATGCCACCTAGCGCGCAATGACAACTCTTCGACTCCTCTTCCTGCCCGCTCTTTCAGCGCTGGTATTCGCGGCATGCAGCGATGATGCGGTCGTTGCACCCGCGAAGGATCCGGGGTCGCTTCTCGCTGTCTCGCTGACCAGCACCGTCGGCGTCTTGCTCGACGAGCTGCCCCCGGCGGCCCACGCGCGCGCCGTGGCCGAGCTTGCCAAGAAAGACACGAAGTTCTGGGAAGAGCGAATCAAGCGACAGATCGAGGCCACTGCCTACCGCTTGGTCTTCCGAAACCTCTTTTTCGAACCGGAAGAGGGCAAAGGGATCTTGCCGCTTCCCCCGGTCGAGTCGTGGAAGATCGCGCTCGCCGGCACGCCCGCGCTCCGCACCATCGACGGCCACGAGCACGTCGCCGTCGACTACACCTTTACGAGCACGCTGCTTGGCCCCGAGTCACAGGCGATTCTCGCCGACCTGCGCCTCTCAGGGCCCGGCACCTTCGTCGAAGAGGACTTCGTACTTCCGGTCGATCCCGAGCATATTCTCGAGCGCACGGGCTTTGCCTGCATGAACGAGTCGGACTTCCCGCCCAACAGCGTCGACACCGAGAACGCGCGGCTCTTTTATGACCATGGCTGCGAGGCCGATACCCTGATTGCGGACGACGGCTGCCACCTCAGCCTGCCCATCCCAACAGAGTCGTGTCCCGACGCCGTCAAGAAGCACGTCGGTGCCGTGACGACCGTGGTGCGCTTCGAGCGGCTCGCGTGGGACCAGGCATTGGCCGATAGCGTGCGCGTGGGCGAGCAGCTTCCCGGGGTCGCGGAGCTACGCGCGATGCCCGAGGGCGTGGCCGACAATCGCATCGTTTACCGGTATTTCCCGGCTGATTCTTGCGCCATCAGCGAGGGATGCGTCGGCGCTGCCGGCTGGCGGCGGCTCTTGCAGTTCACCGCCACCGTGCAGAATCTCGGCGCGCTCGACGCGGCGCTCGGCGACGTGGGCCCTGGCAGCGCCCCGGTCGCGAACAATCTCGTCAGTCTGAGCGACTGCCACGGACACATGCACTTCAACCACTATGGCAACTTCGCCTTCGGCGACGGCGCGGCCGAGCTAGGCAGCAAGCGCGCCTTCTGCCTCGAGAGCACCTGGCGTTATTTCAATAACGAGGACACCCCATTTACGCACCCGTACACTTGCCATTACCAGGGCACCGCGGCGGGATGGGGGGACGACTATATCGCTGGCCTCGACTGCCAATGGGTGGACATCACCCCCATCGACACGACAGCCAAAGAGGTAGTCTCGAGCTTGAGCTTTCACGTCAATCCCGACAAGTTCCTTTGCGAAGGCACGGTCAAGACGGACGCCGCCGGGAATACCCTTTATGAGCCGACCGAGTTCAAGACCGAGGGCGGCGAGCTCGAGAGCAGAATCGGCTGCAACGAGCTCGATGGCGCGAGCGACAACAACATCGCCACAAGCGAAGTCACGGTGCCCATCGGCACGGGCGGTCTCGTGACTGAGCCGTGTACGCGCGGCCAGCTCGGGCCGACGCGCAACTGCGGGTTTGCGGCGGCCGGAGCGCTCATCTCCTGCACGCCCGGCATGGCCCTCAAGCTCAATTGCTCCAGCGCGTCAGCAGACAAACCCGTGGCCGTGCGCGTGTGTGAGGCGAGCCAGGTGCTGGGCGCTATCCCGTGCGCCTACCGCGAGGCCATCGCCGTCGCGACGATGACAGACGATCTCGAGACGCTCGAGCTCACCTGCCCGGTGGCGCGCTCGACCGCCATCGGCGAAACCGGCGGCACCTTCGGCGTGTACGTCGCGCCGCTCCTCGATGGCGACGATGCTGCCGTGATCTGCACGCTCGACTGAGATGCTGCTCGTTCAGCCGGCTTGAACGGTCAGCCGCCAGAGCGGATGTCGATGACGGGCTCCCAGCCATTCGCTGTGCCGCGGGCGTCGAGCATCGCGACGATGCGCTCGAAAAAGTGATCGTGATTGCCCGCGAGCGTGAGGCCGAGGAGGTCCTTGAGCTGGAGCGTCGCGATCACGGTGGCGATGCCGGTGGTGAAGCCCGTGGTGACCGGATGCGGGATGAATTGAATGAGCCGCCCGCGCCGAAGGAGCCCCATTGAGCGTCGCGTTTGTCTCGTTCGGCGCCGCCTGCGCGACCGTGAAGCCGGGCGACGGCGCGTCCAACCCCAGCATCGAGAGGGCGGCGAAGGGGAGCGTCGACGGGGTCGGTAGCTTCTCCGTCGCGGTCGACGTGACTGACGTGCTCACTCACGGGATGTTGAAAAAGTGGGCTCCGGGGGATCGACGTGGAGGAGTGGAGCCTTACCATCGGCGGCATGCGTGGAGACGATTCGAAGCAGTCGTCGATGGTTTGCCTCATATCGCCTGAGACGGCGGTGCCCGCCAAGCATCCGCTGAGGCGTGTGAAGAGGCGCTGGCTCAAGAGCTTCAAGGCGCAGGGCGACACCGAGCGTCCGTCCGATCCGCCCGATGATCCCTGCAATCCACACTCCGCGGGTGTCCACATGGCGGCGATACGGGTGTCCACGTCAGGCGGTATGCGCAACTAGCCAACAGCGACTAGCCAACAGCAACTAGCCAACAGCGACTAGCCAACAGCGACTAGCCAACAGCGACTAGCCAACAGCGACTAGCCAACAGCGACTAGCCAACAGCGACTAGCCAATCAATCTGCCAATGCCAGCCGGGCTTCATTCGCGGTGGCGAGCCCGTCGACGAGCGCTTGCCACCAATCGTCGCGTGAGATCGCGCCTTCAGAGTCGCGGTGGATTCGCACGCCGAGCGCGAGCACGTCCTCGAGCGGCAGACAGCGCTCGAGCGCGTGCCAAAGCCGGTACCCGCCATCGATGATGTGCGGCATGGCGTCGTCGATGCGGACCCGCGGCGTGGCGTCGGTCACGCGCGGCGGCGGGCGCGGGCAATTGGAAGCGAATCGTGGCGGCAATGATCGGATGCTGGCGTTCATGGTGGTTCCTCCGGACCATGGTGTGGTCGGTACAACCGCTTCGTCGCGCTCGGATGGCGGCTGTTTCGTGCCCCGGGCACCCGTGCTTCGCACGCGCCGACACGAACCCCGGAGCGACCCAGCCGGCTACCCCGCGATGGTTCAGCGCTTCGCTGGCTGCAACACTGCGCTGGCTGCCCTGGATTGACAGCCGGGATGGATGATCACTGCGCTCATGTTCTCGCGGCCGCGACCGCGCCTGCCCCTGTTTTTGCGGCACCTTCCGCACTCAGCGCGGCGGCTTTGCAGCTTCGAAGCCCGGCGGCTTTGCAGCTTGGAAACGGAGCGAGGCGGAGTTGATGCAGTAGCGTTGGCCGGTGGGTTGCGGGCCGTCGTCGAAGAGGTGGCCGAGGTGCGCGCCGCACTGGGCGCAGAGGGCCTCGACGCGCCGCATGCCGAGGCTGCCGTCGTCGTCGAGCGCGATGGCGCCCGTCACTTGGGGTTGCCAAAAGCTCGGCCAGCCGGAGCCCGAGTCGTACTTGTGTTCGGAGGCGAACAGCGGCGCCTCGCAGCACGCGCACGCGAACTTGCCCGCGTCGTGGCAGTCCCAGAGCGCGCCGGTGAAGGCCCGCTCGGTGCCGTGCTCGCGCGTGATGCGGTAAGTCTCGGGCGAGAGCGCTGCGCGCCACTCTGCGTCGGTCTTGTCGATGGGCCAGGGTTTCATCGTGCCCGCATGCTAGCGCGTCGGCCCCCGCTCTTGTGCTGGCAGCGCGAGTCCGCCCGCGTCATCGCCCCGACACGCGCGGGACCATCACTGCGGCCACCGACCTCTACGCCCTCGCGCATATCGCCTTCGCACTGCTCACCGGTCGCGCCTATTACGCGAACGAGGACGAGGCCAGCTCCGGCGTGTACGCGCTGCTGCTGAAGATCATGTCGACGAAGGAGCGCGAGCCCGCGTGCGTGAGGGCCGCGTCGCGCGGGGTCGGGCTCCTTCAGCGGAGCGGCAATCGCATCTCCGACCGGGCCTACCAGTCCGGCGGCGCTTGGCACGAGCGAGCTGGCTCGGGAGGCGGCTTTGCGGCTCGCGGTCGCGTCCGGTGCTCCGAGCGCTCGAGGCGAGAATACGAGTACGCCATCCTGGACCGCGTCGACCACAACGCCTACACCTTCGACCTCAAGGGACCTTCGCGGAGAAAAACCAAGGACTGAAACCAAAACCTGCGACGCCTCATCTCACCCCAAGCAATCCACACTTCGCGGGTGTCCACATGGCGGCGATACGGGTGTCCACGTCAGGCGGTATGCTCACTGGCGACCCGCGAATCGGATTCTGAGTCCCAATTCGCCCCGCCACCGCCTCCTCACCACGGCACCCACGCATCATGCTCTCGCGCCGCACCGTTCATCGAGCCTTCGTCCTCGCGGCGCTGTGGTTCGCCGATTCGTCGGGCGTCTCGGTCGCGGACGCTCGAACGCCGGCGGTCGTGGACGATCAGACTCGCAGCGCGGCGCGCGCGCTCACCGAGCAAGGGCTGAAGCTCTATGACGCACACGACTACAAGGCAGCGCTCGATCGCCTATCCCGTGCCGACGAGCTCGTTCGCTTGCCGACGACGGGCGTGAACCTCGCGCGGGTCTACGCGAAGCTGGGCAAGCTGCTCGAAGCGTCGGAGAAATACCTCGCGGTGACCCGGCTCACGCTCGAAGCGACGGCGGCACCCGCACAGCAAACTTCGCAACAGGCCGCGGAGGCGGAGCGAGCCGCGATTCTGCCAAGGCTCGCATCGCTCGAGATTTCGGTCGAGCCGTTCCCCTCCGAAGCCGTGGTGACGCTCGATGGGCAGCCGCTCGCGAGGGCCATGATCGGCGTCGCCAATCCGATCAATCCCGGTTCCCATGCGCTCGAGCTGAACCTCGGTCAACAGCGCATCATGCGCTCGGTCACGCTCGCTGAGGGCGGCTCCCAGCGGGTGGTGCTCCGCCTCGACCCTCCGACGCTCCCGGACGCACCGCCAGCTCCGTCCGCCACGCTGCCGTCCGCCACGCTGCCGTCCGCCACGCTGCCGCCCGCGACGATTCCGATCCCGTCGACGGAGCCCGCGGCCACGCCCGAGTCCGGCGTGATGGGTCCGGCCATGGACCTAGAAGATGCCGCCCTGCCCGCGACCCGTGAGCCTGCGGCGGACACGACGTCCCCCTCGGCGCCAGGTCCATCCGGTATGCCAATAGCGGGCGTCGGCGTCACCGCTCTCGGTGGTGCCGGGCTCGTGACGGCTGGTGTCTTCGGGCTCATCACTCAGAGCATCGTCGCGGATCTCGTCGCCTGCACCGACGACCTCGCCTGCCCGCGCGCAGAGCAAATCTCGTTTTTCGACAGCGCGACGGTCGCGCAACGAAACATGTTCATCGCGCTTGGAGCCGGCGGCGGTCTCGCGCTCACGGGTGTGATCCTGATGGTCGTGTCACCGAGCGCCGAAGACTCAAAGTCCGAACAGGCGCGCACCTCGCTGGTCGTCTCGCCGACGGCCGCTTCGCTGGGGCTCAGGTGGTAGCCATGCAAGGCCAAACCTCACGATTTGCCCTCATTTCCGCGGGCTGCGCAGCTCTCGCCGCCTCCGCTTGTATACCCGAGCTCGCCCTGCGCGATGAGTCCACCTCGGGGGTTGGTGCGCACGAAGCAGGCGGAGGTGCCGGTGCAGGCGGCGATGCATCGACCGAGCCGTTCGAGATCCCAGCGGACGTCGCGGAGTGGCTCTCGAAGGAGCCCGGCGGCTGGTGCAACGACAGCAACGGTAAATTCATCAATCTCTGTGGCGACACGAAGTTCTGTTTCGACGCGACGCTCCTCAAGACGTTCCCGAATGGGTTGGCGATCGACCTCGGGTTTCATTGGGCTGGCCTCGACGGCGGCAGCCTCGTCACGCTCGGTACCGACGACGCGGCGTCCAGCCACGTGCAGATCGCGCTCGCGGCCGACGGCCTCGTGACCGTCGCGGGTCCGGGCGACGAAGCGCCACTCGAGTTTCGCGTGGCACAAGGCTCTCACCTCCTCTCGTACCGCGTGAGCACCGCCGAGCGGGCGCTCTTCATCGATGGCGTTGGTGTCGCGAGCGCAGCAGCCTCGCTCTTGGTCCCGCGCTTGGGTCACGGACCCGCTGGCGCCCCCGCGGCCGTGCTCGGTCACACCTGGTACTGGGGTTTGGAAGTGCGAAAACCGTATTGGCTGCGGTTTGCCCCCTTCTTCTTTCACATGCGCGACGCAAGCGTTCCTTCCGACGCGTTCGAGCTTGCCACTGCCACGACGAAGCAGGACTCGACCCTGATGCTCTTTCACGGAGCGACGGCGACGGACACCGAGTGGAAGGCCGAGTTTGGGCCGCAAAATGCATATGCCGCAGGTGGCACCAAGTGGGTAGGGGACGTCGATGCGAATTGCCTTTAGCTGTAACCGACCGACCGCGGGCGCGCTGCTTCTTGCGCTGTTGGCCGCGCCGTTGACCGCGTGCGTTCCTGACCTCGAATTGAAGTCCGACCCCGCGGCGTCGGGCAGCTCCGCCCCCGATTCCGCGGGCATGTGCACGTCACGACCCTTGCAAGAGTGGCGCTTCGACTCGGCCCTTCAAGAGGGCAAGTCCGCGGTGCTTGCCGATCTCGATGGCGATGGCTTCGCGGATGGCGCAGTCGCGTACCAACTTTCGGAAGCGGTGGCGATTCGTTGGGGCGCCGCCGACCTCGCCAAAACGCAATTGACGCAAGAGGCGGCAGCGCGGCCGGGCGGGTTCTTCGCGCACGCTGACCTCGACGGCAATGGTCTGAAGGACTTGGTCCTTCCGTCGCCCGACAAGGGGGTGGTGAGCGTGCTTCTGCAAGGCCCGGCACGCGTATTCAAGAAGAGCACCGTGTCCCAGGTGAGCGCCGGGGATGTTGCGATCGTCGATGCCAACGAAGACGGCTTTCTCGATCTCCTCCTGCGCACGGGCGACTGCTATTACCTCCGACCTGGCGACGGCCAGGGCGCCTTCCCCGCGGGAATGGGTAGTTGCTACCCGGGGATCGTGCAAGCCGACAGTGCGCGCTCGGGTGACCTGCACGGCGACGGCACCCGTTCTCTCGTCATCCGAAGCGAACAGGGCGAGTGGACCATCGCCAAGGCCACTTCGGGCGGCCCGAAGGATGTGGTTCCGATCGCTCCGGGGCTGCTCTCGGGTTTCCAGCCGGATCCCCTGCCATGGTCCGTGGCCGATATCGACGGGGACGGGCGCGACGAGGTGGTCGTCTTCGGAAAACAGCTCAAGGGCGAAGAGTTCTTCGTGACACACGGACAGTCATCGACGCCGTCCTTCAACGTCTGCCTGAACGCGCCCCGGCCGAAGGATGCGCCCGACCTCGCAGATAAAGTGGTTGAGGATACGTCCTTTGGGGACTTCAATGGCGACAAGAAGCCGGACTACCTTGCCCTCGCCACCTGCGCGTTCTGCAATACGGCGCAATTCTTCATGGTGAATGAGCCCTGACCGGCGGCGGCGACGTCATCCTTGAGTCGCCATCCCCCCAGTTTCGCGCCTCGTTATCAGCCTGCGTTGCAGATGACCGAGATGCCGCCGTCCGCGAGGATGGTGCACACGGCGCCGACGCATGGCTCCGTCTCGAGGATGCAGGCGCAGCGGTCCGCCGCGTTTAGGCATTTGTCCGCAATGGGCTTGCACTCATGCGTGTTTGACCCGCCCTCGAAGCAATAGGTTGCGCCCCACTCTATGCCGTAAGTCACGCTGCAGTACACGTCTCCGCACGGCGCCAAGTCCATCGGGATCGGGCACGTGTCCGCGCTGGCGGCATCGATGCCATCCCATTCGCAAAAGCTGGTGGCCGTTTTGCCATCGCAGCAACATTGAGGAAGGCTCACGGTTGAGCCCATGCTCGCCGGCTTGCAGATCCCGGGCTTTCCTTTGCCGCAGAGACCGTCCGGAAAATCGCAGAACTCGGTCGCAGCGCAGCCGCCCGCCACCGTGCACGACCCGGGCCCGCTGCCGCCGCTGCCGCCGGTAGCCGTTGCGGCGCTGCCGCCGGCTCCGGTGTCCGACACAGAGCTGCCGCACGCGGCGAGAATGAGCACGGAGAGCGCCGAAACGAAGGTGTATTTCATGAGCGCCACTCTATACGCCGAGTTCACGCCTGAAAATCCCAATCTTTATTTCGTTTTCGCCTAGCGCCCTTCGAGCTCACGACTCGCTCAGAGCGTCGCGCGCCGAAGCCGCAGGGCATTGCCAATGACCGACAGCGAGCTGGCGCTCATCAAGGCACTAGCGAGCATTGGACTGAGCAACAAACCGAAGTGTGGATACAAGAGCCCGGCGGCAATGGGCACGCCGAGCGCGTTGTAGGCAAAGGCGAAGAACAGATTCTGGCGGACGTTCCGCATCGTGGCGCGGCTCAGCAAGCGGGCCTTGGCGATGCCGCGGAGATCGCCCTTGACGAGCGTCACGCCGGCGCTCGAAATCGCGATGTCGGTGCCCGTGCCCATGGCAATCCCGACGTCGGCGAGCGCGAGCGCGGGTGCATCGTTGACGCCATCGCCCGCCATCGCGACGCGGCGCCCTTGGGCCTTCAGAGCTCGGATGAGGTCCGCCTTGCCGCTTGGCAACACCTCGGCGTGAACCTCCACGATTCCGAGTTTGCGCGCCACCCACTCGGCCGTGGCCTTGCTGTCGCCGCTGAGCATGACGACCCGCACACCCTGCTCGCGCAGTAGCGCGATGGCCTCCGGCGTGCTCGCCTTGATCGGATCCGCGACGCCGATGAGGCCGCACACGCCGCCGTCCACGACCGCGAACATGACCGTCTCGCCTTGGGCATTGTCGCGCACTTCGTCGGCCTTCGCGCTCCACCGGCCCGCGTCGATTCCAAGCTCGGCGAGCAGCGCATGATTGCCAATCGCCACCGCCCGTCCGGACACGGTTCCTGTCGCTCCACGGCCCGCGAATGAGCGGAAGTCAGCGACCGCGCTGAGGGCAATTCCACGTAGCTTTGCCGCCCGCACGATGGCCTCTCCGAGCGGATGCTCACTCGCGCGCTCGAGACTGGCAACGAGCGTCAAGAGCTCGGTCTCGCCAATTCCGGCCGTCTGTATCGTCGTCAGCGCCGGTCGCCCCTCCGTGAGCGTCCCGGTCTTATCGACCACCAGCGTGTCGATGGTCTCGAGCGTCTCGAGCGCCTCGGCGTCCTTGATGAGCACGCCTTCGAGCGCGCCGCGTCCCATGCCGACCATGATCGCCATCGGCGTCGCGAGGCCAAGCGCGCACGGACACGCGATGATGAGCACGGCGACGGCGTTCAAGAGGGCATGGGCGAACGCCGGCTCCGGGCCCCACGCGAACCACCCGGCGAAGGTGGCAATTGCCGCGAGCATCACCGCGGGCACGAACCAACCCGACACGACGTCGGCGAGACGCTGAATCGGCGCTCGACTGCGCTGCGCCTCGCTCACCAAGGCCACGATCTGCGCGAGCAGCGTCTCATGGCCAACCCGCTCCGCCCGCATCGTGAAGGCGCCGCTCGCATTGACGGTGCCGCCGATCAATCGATCACCGCTGCGCTTGTGTACCGGCATCGCCTCGCCGGTCACCATCGACTGATCGACCGCGCTCTCCCCCTCGAGCACCACGCCATCGACAGGGATCTTCTCGCCCGGCCGCACCCGCAGTCGATCACCGACGAGGATCGCTTCGAGCGGGACGTCCTCCTCCTCAGCTCCAGCGACGCCGCTCTCGCCATGGCCTTTGCCGCAATGCCCGCTATTGCCAATACCGGCGCCGCCAATGCCGCTATTGCCAACCGCTGCGCTCCCGACGCCATCCCCCATGGGAGCGAGCCTCCGCGCGGTCTTCGGTGCGAGCCCCAGCAGTGACTTGAGCGCCCGCGAGGTTTGGCGGCGCGCCCGAAGCTCGAGCACCTGTCCACACAGGACGAGAGTGGTAATCACCGCCGCGGCCTCGAAATACACGGGAGCTCCGGTGCCATGCGCCCTCAGCGCCTCCGGAAATAGCCCGGGGGCCAGCGCCGCGGCGACGCTATAGACATAAGCGGCTCCGGTTCCGAGCGCGACCAGCGTAAACATGTTGAAGCGTCGCGAGCGCAGCGAGGCCACCGCGCGCTCGAAGAATGGCAAGCCGCCCCACAGCACCACCGGCGTCGCCAGCACGAGCTCTGCCCACGCGATGCGCTGCCCGCCGAGCGCATGCTGCACCGGCATATTCGGAATCATCTCCGACATGGCGAGCGCGAATAGCGGCAGGGTGAGCGCCGCGCTCCACCCGAAACGGCGTGTCATGTCGACCAGCTCCGTGTTGTCCTCCTCGACCGTGACGCCGCGTGGCTCGAGCGCCATTCCGCAGCTTGGGCACGAGTCGGGGCCACTTCGCACGACGTCGGGATGCATCGGACAGGTGTATTCGGCCGCGCCTGCCTGCTCGGCCGCGCCTGCCTGCTTGCCGCCGCCCGCTGGCACCTTCTGTGAGGGCTTGCCCGTGGGGTGGTCGGGTGCCGTCACCGTGGCGTTCGCCGCGTGGCAGCAAGGCTTCTTGGCTTCTTCCATCATCGGGCAACTCTCGCCAACAGCATCCGTTTGCGCCTCGACACGGGCCCCCGCCATTCCCTGGTGGCCAGTCGTGACCTTACGCTATTTGGGAGTCGCGACTTTGTAAGGCAAGGTCCCTTGCGGATGTTGGTACCAGCCCGGATCGCCGTAGTCAGCAATGCCGTCGCGCACCTTGACGATGGTGAACATGCCGCCCATGCCGATGTCGCCGAAGGGCCCCTTGCCGGCC
This sequence comes from Myxococcales bacterium, assembly GCA_009692485.1. Taxonomy (GTDB): domain Bacteria; phylum Myxococcota_A; class Polyangia; order Polyangiales; family Polyangiaceae; genus SYFR01. Next base: position 16,819 of record SHZB01000023.1, on the reverse strand, counting down.
ATCATCGGCAGGGTGTTCGTCGGTCCTTTCATGTGGCCGCTCTCGACGTGGCCTTGATGCTCGGCCATGCCGTCCTTGCCCATGGGCATATAGCCCGGCAAGAGCTTGCGAATACGCGGCGAGGCCCGGCTTTGATCCGCGCCCAGCGTATTGGGTACCCCGTGGCCCATCGCGCCCATGGTGTGATGCGATTTGTGGCAATGAAAGGCCCAGTCTCCGGGGACGTCGGCCACCCACTCGATGTCGCGCGTGGCGCCCACCGGCACGAGCACCGTCGTCTCAGGAAACTGCGCGCTCACGGGTACCGGTCCGCCGTCGGTGCCGCTGACCTTGAAGGCATAACCGTGTAGATGAATGGGGTGCTCGTCCATGCTGAGATTGCCAATCCGCACGCGCACGCGCTGCCCCGTCCGCACCACCAGCGGGGGGATCGCCGGATACACCTTGCCGTTGAAGCTGAAGATGTTGAACTCGGTCATCACGCTCGGGTCGGGGCGATACGTCCCCGGGTGAATGGCCCATTCGTGAAGCATGAAGGCGAAGTCGCGATCGATCCGCGGCTGGCGCGGCTTCTTTGGATGAACGATGAACATCCCCATCATCCCGACGGCCATCTGCACCATCTCGTCGGCGTGCGGGTGATACATGAACGTGCCGTGCTGCCGCAGCGTGAACTCGTAGGCATAGGTCTCGCCCGGCAAGATGGGTGGCTGCGTGAGGCCGGAGATGCCGTCCATTCCGCAGGGCAAGAAGACGCCGTGCCAGTGAATCGACGTCGCTTCACCGAGCTTGTTGGTGACCAGGAAACGCACGCGATCTCCCTCCACCGCTTCGATGGTCGGGCCGGGCGTGCGACCGTTGTAGCCCCACGCCTTGACGGTCATTCCGGGGGCAAACTCTTGGTTGATCGGCTCGGCGACGAGGTGAAACTCTTTCACGCCGTCGACCATGCGGTAGGGCAGGGTCGCGCCGCCAAAGGTGTCCACCGGAATATAGGGTAGTCGCTCGTCAGCAGGTTCAATCCGCGGCGGCGCCGCCGTCGCAACAGCGCCCGTCGTTGCCCCACCCGGAGCACCAGCCCGAGCGGCACCGGGGCTCGGAGCGGTGGCAACGCTAGCCGCTTGGCCCGACGCTTCCTGCATGCGGGCGGCGGTGGCGACGATCGCGGCCGCCCCCGCGGAAAAGACCACGTTTCGTCGCGAGAGCAGCGCCAGCTCAGGGGTGGTGTCCGTGCTGCTCTTGGTCATTGGGGGGCTCTCGGAGTCTCGCTTGGACTGGGTGAGGCGGGAGACGGATTGGCGGGGTTGGCCGGTGCCGCCGTGAGCCTCCCGCCAACCGTCGTCTCGAGCCCGACGCGCGTCAGCCAGTAGTCGCGCACGAGGTCGAGATACTCGTGATACGCGGCCTGCTCTTCTTGCTTCTTCTGCAAGAGCTCAAACACGCCAATCAGCATAAAATTGTATTCTTCTTGCGTGAGTTTCACGATGCGTTCGCGCAGCGGAATGACGACTGTCCGGTAGTGCTCGGCCTTGTGGCGATAGGCCAATAGCTCCGCGCGTCGCTCGCGCACCTCCGAGCGAATTCCAACTGCCAATGCCGAGACGAGGTTCTGGCTTTGCCGCAGCTCTGCAAGTGCCTTTGCGGATTTGGCCTGTCCCTGATCGAAGAGCGGCAATTGCAGCTCGAGGCGCGGCCCCACCAAGAGCTCGCCATCGATCTCGCGCTCCACGCTTGCGCCCGCCTCGCCGCCCGCGAGCCACCCCCAGTCTCTTGCCATTCCAAAGCTGTGTGCGAGGGCGAGAGTGCGCTGCTGAGCCGCGGCGAGGTCGAGGCGTTGGGCGATTGCGAGCGACTCGAGCTTCTCGAGACTCACCTCTTCTGCCGGCACGGCAGGGAGCGACTCTTCTACCCTCCAGCGCCCAGCGCTCGGTCCCCACAAACCGAGCAATCGATTGATGGCTTCGCGCGTGGCGACGACTGCGCCCTGGCTCTCCATGACCTCTACGCGCACCCGTTCGTAGAGGTCTTGCTCATGGGCGAGCTGCAGATCGCTCACGTTGCCCGCTTCGTGCAGCGCCAGGGCAGTTTCATACGAGCCCTGCGCGGCCTCGGAGATGGCAGCGTCGACGACCGCGCGCTGCTGTGCCGCCTGAAACCGGTAGAACGCCTTCTTCACCTCGCCGATGAATTCAACCGCATCGGCAGCGACGCGCAGCTTGGTCGCATCGAAGTCCGCTTCGGCGATGCGCACTCGAGCCGCCATCGAGAACAGGCTAACGAAATCGAAGCCGAGATCGCCGGAGATCTTCACGGCGGCACCGCCGAGCACCGCGAGCCCTGCGTCCACCCCAATGGACGGGTTCTCGAGCATGCCAGCCTGAATCAGCTCCGCTTGCGCGACGCCCAGCTGCTCGAACGTCGCCTGCAGTGCGCGATTGTTGAAGAGCGCAATCTGTACGGCCCGCGCTGCCGTGAGCGGGTTTGCCAATAGGTGCGCGATCTCGGCAGCGATGGCCTCATCGGTAGTCTCACCACGGAGCCAACGGACACGCTCCCCGCCCCGTGCCGCGACGCTCTGCGCAACCTCCGGAAACCCCGCTTCCTTCGGCACCGAACACGCGAGCAGCGCCGGAAAAACCAAGCACGCCGTGCGCTGCAATCGGAGTAGATGTCTCATTGGGGGTGCGCCCTCCTATCAGTGACACACCGACGCCGTGCCACACCGACGCCGTGCCACCACAACCGGAAGGCCGTGCCACACGAACGCCGCGTCACTCTGAAGCAGACGCGCTACACCAACGCCGCGTCGCTCTGAAGCAGACGCGCTACACGAACGCCGCGTCCCTAACGAACGCTGTCGAAGGCCGCTTCGACGCGCTGGAAGAGCTGGCGGGCCCGGTCGAGACCGATGGCAGCGATCGCTTTCAAGAGGGCTGCCTCGGCGCCGAGGATTGGATTGGAAGCCGTCACAGCTGGCGCGCTGGCGAGCACCTTTCGCGGTCGGCCCGGTCGACGCCGAGTCGTCTCAGCGCCAGTCGCCGCAACGGATGCACCCTTCGCCTCAACGGGCGCCGCACTCGCTCCGAGCCTCTTCGACGTCGAGCGAATGTTGTACACGTGCGCCACGGAGAGCTTGATTCCCCGCTTCTGCGCCTCGATGACGACCTCCCTCCCGGTCATCGTCAAGGGCATGGACTTCACGAAGGCCGACTTGGCGCCGCCCTTTCGGCCACCGCGCGCCTCCTTTGGTGACTTCTCCGTGGCGGGCTGTGCGCTCGTCTTCTCGGCTTTCACGGCCTTTACCGCTTTCACCGCGTGCCCCGCATTTGCCGCTTTCTTCGCATCGGCAGCGCGCACTTTGTATACGTGCGTGTCCGTGAGGACGATGCTCTTCTCCTTTGCTGCGATCACGATGTCGCGTGGCCTCATCGTGGCCGGCATGGAGCGGATGAAATCAGCCTTTTGTCCAAAATTCTTATTGCGTGGCATTGGGGTGCGCAGCCTTAAAGGGAAAATGGCCGCCGCGTCAAGCATTTCGTGTCTGCATCGACCGTAGAAGTCGATCCGCTGTTGGACGCCAACTACTTCTGCCGGTCCGCGACAACTACTTCTGCCGGTCCGCGACAACTACTTCTGCCGGTTGAAGCCCTCCTGAGACTTTCAGAGGAAGCTGGCTCACCCGAGCTGCCCCGGCCTCGTCCAACAGCTTTACCCAAACCCATGCATCACGGTCTCGCAGCACCTGTGCAGCTTTGATCGCCACCGCGCGAATCGCTGGAGAGCTTACGCGGACGACGATCCCTCCGAGGAGGTTCCCGGCAAGTCGTTCCTGGAGGGCGTGCCGGACAGCGTGCGCGGGACCATGCTCGCCGCTCTCAGGGCGGTCGCCGAAGCACCTCCGCCGAGTTTCTCAGGCGGCGGCTACTGGGAGGCGATGCACGAAGAGATGGCCGGTTACTTCATGGACAAAGCGTTCCGGACGACGTTCTCGAAGAGGGACTACACGGCGGTGCGCCTGCTTGGTGACGAGTACCGCAAGCGGGACCCGCGGAGGGTGCTCAGGTAGCTGCGGATGCGTCGGGCTGGTGTTTGGCGCCTCGTTTCGCGCTGGCCGTCGTGGGCCTCGGAGTCAGTGTCAGACCAAGGCCGACCGCCGTCGCAAGCTTCACGAATGTGGCCAGCGTCGGGTTCGGGTCATCGGTCGTGAACAGCCGCCGCACGACCTCAGGTTTTGCCGAAATCCGGCGTGCCAGCTCGGCCTTGGAAAGCCCGACGCTGACACGAGCGTCATCGAGGGCACGGACGAGTTCGTCAACGAGGTCGATCTCGCGGCGAGCCCTTCGGTACTCGGCGCGAATGTTCGGGTTCTTCATCTGCCGATCGAAGAATCCGTCGAACCCAGTCTTCGTGCGCTTGTTCGCCATCTGCTGTCCTCATCGCAAGCGTAACACATAAGTTACGCATCGCAAGAGCTGCCTCGACGTTGCTCACGTGATCGCCGCATCTCCGCCGACCGTGTTGGCCAGACCGTGGCACTTGAGCCCTCCGAGATGCTCAAGCTCAGCGAGGCATGAGCGACAACCACTTGTCTTGCCGCAGGCCGTCGAGCGACTCGATCCAGTTGTCGCCGGCCCGAAACCCGCTCCGTCTCGCTGACGCTCCGCGCCCCCTCCGTACCCGTGGTCGAATGAGTTGTGCAACTCGCGTTCTGCACATGTGCAACTTGCACATATGGAAAACTTTTCTGAACGATCTCGGCGCCCCCGGCAAGAATCGGACTTGCGACCTTCGGTTTAGGAAACCGCTGCTCTATCCACTGAGCTACGGGGGCGGAGTTTCTTTCTGCTCGGTCTTGCGCGGGTCGTCTAGTCCTTCTGTCTGCGCTGCTCAGCCTGCTTCTTAGGCGCGGGCATCGCGACGTCGTGCGCGTGGAGTGTCGTGTCAGTCGAGCCAGCGGATGACTTCGAAGGCCTCGGCGTGGGTGCATCCCGAGCGTGCGCCGGCGTCCGCTGCAGTCGCCCGAACGCGCTCTTCCCAGATGCCGTCGGTACGTTTGTGCTCGCTCACGTGCGTGCGGACGAGCGCGAGCTTGCCGTCCAGTGTCGACTCGATATTCACGTAAAAACGGGGGTCGAACGCCTGCGCGGAGGGATCCCAATTGCTGCGGTAGGCGAGCACGCGCGGGATTTTGCGCGCGCAGTGCAGCGTCGCGAGGGCGACCTCACGGTGGTCCCTGTGCGGATCGCCGACCCAATGGCTGAGCACCACATCGGGCGCGAACTTCGCAATGGCATGGAGCAAGGGCCGATGCAGCCGTTCATCCGCCATGACTTCAAAGGTCGGCAGGCCCGCCTCGATGAGCGCGGCCCCGGCGAGCGCGGCCGCGGCTCGTCCCTCTTTTTGCGCGGTCTCCGAAGTGCGGATGAGAGTGCCATTCGGGTCGCGGTAGCTCGACTCGGTCGCGACGAAAAACGCGATCTCGTCCCCTCGCGCCCGCCACGCCAAGAGCGCCCCGCCGCAGCCGATCTCGATGTCGTCGAAGTGCGCGCCAATGGCCAATACTCTTCTCATTGGATTCCCTATCTTGCTGAACCCGCGCCAGCTCGGCGAGAGCGCATCCAGTCGATTACCCACTCGATTGGCATGTCCTCATCGGCATGTTCTGCCACATAGTCTTGCCAAAGAGTTTCTGCGAGCGCGAAGTCTTGCGGGGTATCGACGCTGAGCGTGAGCTCGGGCGCGTGAAGCGCAGCCTTGGCTCGATAGATGGCGAGCCCAAAGCGCGCGATGTTCTCGAGGATGTACTCGTTGACGTGCTCGCGGTGGTGGGGTTCTCGTCCGTCGTTCGCGCTGTCCTCGAGCGCGTCGCGGGTCATCACCTCGACGCCGACCCCGATGGGCAACCCCGAGCCGTGCCCCGTCAGGGCGCTTCCGTAGCTGGCGTCGCTGTCAGCGAACACCTGCACGAGGCCGTCGAGCGACTCAGGATCGACGAAGGGGTTGTCGCCCGTCGCGCGCACCACGAGGTCGAGCTCATGTGCCCGCGCGCACGCGACATAGCGGTCGAGCACGTCGCTCTCGGAGCCGCGAAACACGGTCACATCGTGCGCGAGCGCCCACTCGAGCAGCGGCGTTTCGGCGGGTGACGTCGACGTCGCCAGCACCAGCACATCGACCGAGCGGCAACGCCGAAGTCTCTCCACGATGCGCTCGATCATGGGCTTGCCCGCGAGCTGACGCAGCACCTTGCCGGGCAATCGCGTCGAGCCCATGCGCGCTTGCAACACGATGCCGCAGCGCGAAAATCTAGCCACGCCGCGAGCGTAGGCCGGGCCGCTCGACGGTGCCAAGCGGGAGGCCATCTGCGACAGCGAGTGCTCCCGCCCTCGGCGACTGCGTGTGCTCGCCGGCTCGGTGCTCGTGTGACGGCGGCACGTCAATCGGTTGGCGCTGCGCCGCGGCCATTGGGTTGGGCATCACGATGGCGTCCATCTCAGCGCGGTCGGCTGCTCTTGCACGCTGACTTCATCCTCGACGCGCGACTCGCGGCCGTGCCCGCTTGGGGGCATGGTATGCGCCTTGCGTTGATGCCGCCCCGATGACCACGACTCCGATCAACAAGGGTCAGTTCGCGCTCGAGCCACCCGAGCGCCTGGCCTCGTTCGAGCGGCTTCGAGGCTCTGGCTGCGAGGACGCGTATCGCGAGAATCGCCGCCTTTGGCACGAGCTGCCCGAGCGGCAAGCCGTGAGCGACTATCCGCTGCACGTCGATCTCGAGCTCGCCAGCGTCTGCAACCTCCGCTGCCCGATGTGTCCGACGATCACGGAAGAGTTCAAACAGCAGGTCAACGCGACGCTCATGGACTTCGCCCTGTTTCAGCGGCTCGTGGATGAGTGCGCCGAGGGCGGTGTCTACTCGCTTCGCTTGAGCTACCGGGGCGAGTCCTTTCTGCATCCCCACATCCTCGAGGCGTGCCGCTACGCGAAGGATCAGGGGATCCAAGAGGTATCCACGTTGACCAACGGTCTTCGCCTCGATGAGGACATGTTCACGGCCATGATGGAAGCGGGGCTCGACTGGCTCACGATCTCGTTCGACGGGCTGGGCGAGGTCTACGAGGGGATCCGCAAGCCGGCCAAGTACGAGCGGGCCGTCGAGAAGATCGCCAATTACGCACGCATCAAGCGAGAAGCTGGGCGGCTCAAGCCCGTCATCAAGATTCAGTCCGTCTTTCCGGCGATCGAGGCTGACCCGAGCGCCTATTACCAAGTCTTCGCTCCGATCGCGGATCTCGTGGCCGCGAACCCGCTCATCGATTTCATGGAGGACACGTCCGAGTTGCCGCGCATCGCCGACTTCGCGTGTCCCCAGATCTATCAACGCCTCACGATCGGCGCCGACGGCACTGCCATGATGTGCGCCAACGACGAGCGGAACTATCACCCCGTCGGCGACGCCAACACCCAGACAGTCCATGAAATCTGGCACGGCGCTCGGATGACCGAGGTGCGCGACCTCCACCGTCGCCACCAAGGCTGCGCGAGCATGAAGGCCTGCGCGCATTGTTATCTGCCGCTTCAAACCTACGGCGTCAGCGTAGCGGTCGGCGAACACCAAGTGACCGCGGACAAATACGTAGGGGGTAAAGACAAGCTCGTGCAGCTCAGGACTCCCGAGCGTTATCGGCGCGCCGGGCTTCAAGTGTAGCCACGCGCGGTATCGCAATGACCCTGTGGCGGATCCCCTATTTCGAGCTTTCCCTCTCGGACGAAGAGAAGCGAGCCGTGGCGGATGTCCTCGAGTCCGGCTGGTTGGCGATGGGACCGAACGTCGCCGCGCTCGAACAGGACTTTGGCCGCTTGCTCGGTGATGGCAGTTCCGAGTTCGCGGCCGTCGCGCTGAGCAGCTGCACCGCCGCCTTGCATCTTGCCATGCTCGCGCTCGACGTCGGACCGGGCGACGAGGTGATCTGCCCGTCTTTGACCTTCGTCGCGGATGCCAACGCCATTCGCACGGCGGGCGCCACGGTGGTGTTCGCGGACGTGTGCTCACCCCACGAGCTCACCCTCGATCCGGAGGACGTGGCGCGCAAGCTCACGGCGCGGACCAAGGCCGTCGTGGTCGTGCATTATGGCGGCTACGGCGCCCGCACCGATGAGCTGCTCGAGCTCTGCCGCGCCCACGGCCTCGCGCTGATCGAGGATGCCTGCCACGGGCCGCTTGCGCGTGACGACCAGGGCCGGATGCTCGGCACGCAGGGGGACGTGAGTTGCTACAGCTTCTATAGCAACAAGAACATGACCACCGGTGAAGGCGGAATGTTGGTGTCGCGACACCAAGAGATCGCGGCGCGCGCTCGCCGGCTCAGAAGTCATGGCATGACGACTACGACGCACGATCGCTTTCGTACGCACGCCTTCGGATACGACGTCGCGGAGGTGGGTTTCAACTACCGGATGGACGAGCTTCGCGCTGCCATCGGCCGTGTCCAGCTCGGTCGCGTCCCGCACTTCAGTGCGCGGCGGCGCCAGCTCGTGCTCCGCTATCGAAGTGCGCTCGCCGAGGTCCGCGGACTGGAGATCCCCTTTGCCAACCACGACGGCGACCACGGATTTCACGTCATGGCCGTTCTCTTGCCACGCGCAGGCCCCAGCCGACCCGCCGTCATGCAGAAAATGGCAGAGCGAGGCGTGCAGACGAGCTATCACTACCAGCCTATCCATTCTTTTACGGCCTACCGCGAAGAGGGCGTCACCCTGCCAGTGACCGACGCCGTCGCGCCGCGCCTCTTGTCCTTGCCGCTTTATCCGACGATGACGGACGAGCAGGTCGATGACGTCGTTCGGACACTCACGGAGAGCCTCGCCCCATGCTGACCAGCGCGGAGCTTCTCGAGGCCTTGCGCCAACTCTACACCGAGCACGATGAGTCGCTGCGGAAGCGGTTTCAGCGAAGTTTGCCGTTCGCTGACGCGCTCTTCGATCGCTGGGAACGGGCCAAGCGGCTCGGCTTCGGGGAGGGAGCCTGCGTGTACAACAGCGCGATCGTGATCGGCGAGGTCGAGGTCGGCGATCACTCTTGGGTCGGCCCCCATACCTTCTTGGACGGAGGCTATGGGCCGCTAAAAATTGGCGCCTATTGCTCGATCTCGGCGGCCGTACACATCTATACGCATGACACCGTCGCCTGGTCCTTGAGCGGCGGCGTCGCCGATAAACGCACCGGCCCTGTGACCATCGCGGACCGCTGTTACATCGGCAGTCAGAGCATCATCGGCCCCGGCGTCAGCATCGGCGCCCAGTCCGTCGTCGCGGCCAACAGCTTCGTCAGCCGTGACGTCCCGCCCCGCACGATCGTGGGAGGCTCCCCCGCGAAAGCGATCGGCAGAGTGGACATCGCGGGCGATGAGATCCGGCTTGTTTATGGCGAGGGCTGAGCGCGGACACCGATGAGCTTCCTCGAGAGTTTTCCGGACAAACCCGTCATCATCGCGGAGCTTGGCGCCAAGTACGCCGCGATGGATATTCTCGAACGGACAGTCCACGCGGCCAAAGAAGCCGGCGCAGATCTGGTGAAGTTTCAGACCTTCCGGGCGGCGACGCTGGCGCAGCCGGACGCGACTTTTCGCCTCGCGGATGGACGCGAGGTGTCGCAATACGAGTTCTTTGCCAATTACGAGCTGAGCCTCGCAGATCACGAGCGGCTCGACGCCTGCTGCCGTGAGGCTCGGATCGGCTGGCTCTCGACCCCCAGCCACCCCGACGACGTGGCGCTGCTCGAGCGCTTCGAGCCCATCGCCTACAAGACGGGAAGCGACGATTTGACCAACATCCCATTCCTTCGCCAGCTCGCCGAGCGCGGCAGGCCGATGATCGTGTCGACCGGAATGGCGAGCATCGCCGAGGTCGAGCGGGCGGTGGATGCGATCGTGGCGGCCAAGAATCAGCAGCTCATCCTCTTGCACGCGGTCACTAGTTATCCAGCCATGAGCGAGACTGCCAATCTGCGCGCGATCGAGACCCTCCGGTGCGCGTTCGGATTCCCCGTCGGATTGTCCGATCACACGCCCGACGAGCTGACCAGCGTGCTCGCAACCGCCCTCGGAGCGGTCGTCATCGAGAAACATTTCGTGCTCGACCACGCACTGAAGCTCCCCGACGACGAGGCTGCCCTCGACCCGCAAGAGTTTGCACATCTGGTGAAGAGGGTGCGACTCACACCGAAGGCGCTAGGGACGGGAGTGAAGGTGCCAGTCGCGAGCGAGCTCGAATGGCGGACCCGGGCACGCAAGAGCTTGCATGCAAGCTGCGACATCGCACGCGGACAGTCGATAGGCCCTGGCGACGTGGCCGTGCGCCGACCTGCCACGGGCATCGCTCCCGAGCACTTCGAGGTCGTCGTGGGTCGGCAGGCGCGTCGCGATATTGCCGCCGGCGAGCCGCTCACGTGGAACATGTTCTAGCCATGCCTCACCGCGTCTTGTTGCGGGCCGACGGCGGACACCGCTGGGGAATGGGCCATATCTTCCGCATGCGTGCGCTCGGGCTCGCGCTCGGGCGGCGCGGCTACGACGTCCGCTATTGCACGGCCGGTGGGACCGCCGGGGCGCGCGTGCTCGCGGAGACTGGACAGTCGCTGAGGCTCGTCGACGAGGGCGCGCCGCTCGTGCCGGAGTCCGAGAGCTTGAGGGACATCGAGGTCTTGGTCATCGATAGGCTCGACCAAGGAGAAGAGCTCGCGCGGCTCCGGCGTGACTGGAGTGGCCGCATCGTGTGCTTCGATGACACCAAATCGGGGCTCGAGATCGCGGACGTCGTGGTCAACGCCATCGCGAATCTGTCTGGCAATTACGATAAGGGCCAATGCCGCGCGAAGCTCTACGAGGGGCCGGACTACATCGTGCTCGACGAGGGAATTGGCAGGTTTTTGGGCGCTTCGAAGCCCGTTGGGGCGGAGGTCGAGCGACTCCTCTTGGCATTTGGGGGCAGCGACGACCACGAACTCGCGGCGCGCATCCTTCCCATCTTGGGGCGCATCCCCGCGCTTCGAAAAGTCGAGCTACGCGTGCGTCGCGGCCCAGCCTGTGTGCCATCGGCGGGCCTGCAGAGTGCGCTCGCGAACTACCCATTTGCGGCGGCGCTCACCTTGGACGGCGAGCTGTTCGATGAGCTGAGCCAGGCCGATTTGGTGTTGTGCAGCGGGGGCGTCATGCTCTACGAGCTGGCCGCGTTGGGACGTCCGCACGCCGCGTTCGCAGCGGAGCCACACGAGGTCGCGACGATTCGTTGGTTCGCAGCGCGTGGCGCTACTGTGGCTCTCGGCTTGGCGAGCGATCTTGGCTCGGCGAGCGATCTTGAAGAGCTCATCGGGGGGCTCCTCGAAGACGGCAGTCGGCGTGCGGCGCTGGCGGCGGCGGGCCCGCGGCTCGTCGATGCGGGTGGTCTTGCCCGCGTGGTGGGGATCCTGGAAGGGTTATTCCCGTCGTGAGGCGAGTGGTCATTCATCAGCCCGATTTCGTTCCTTACCTGGGGTTCTTTCATCGGCTCGTCGACGCGGATGTTTTGATCTTGCTCGACGACGTCCAATTTCAAAAGGGCGGCTGGAATCACCGCGACCGCATCAAGACAAGGACGGGTCCGCGCTGGTTGACGCTGCCCATCGACAGGGGCCCGCTTGCGCGCGAAATCCGCGATGTTTGCCTGCAAAAAGGCCATCCGGACTGGTACGCGAACAACCTGAATCTCTTGGTCGAGAGCTATCAGGCGGCGCCGTTTTTCGAGTCGGTATTGGCGGAGGTTCAGACCATTTACCGTGGCGATGCCGTGCGCATGACGGAGCTGAACTACGCGCTATTGGGTTATCTCATGCGCCAGCTCGACGTGGCTCCCGAGGTCGTCTGGGCCAGCGAGCTCGGCGTCGGCGGACGCGGTATCGAGCGGCTCGTAAGACTGGTCGAACACGTCGGCGGTTCGCACTATCTCTCGGGCACCGGAGCGCTCGATTACCTTGAGACAGAGCCATTCCGGCGCGCCGCAATCGCGCTCGAAATTCAGAAGTTCGAGCACCCTGTGTATGACCAATTGCATGGGGCGTTCGTGTCCGGATTGTCGAGCCTGGACGCGCTGTTTCACTGCGGTCCGCGAGCCCGAGACCTCATTCGCTAGCGGTGGCGCTGCTGCGGTGGTGCTGCTTTCGCCTTCGACCGCGTCGTGCGCTTCCGGTCCTACGAAGTCCTTGCGCGACGCAGTGGGGTTGGGCAGTCTCGCGGGATGATGCGACGTGGACTCGTGCTCTGGATTGGCATTCTCCTTGGCGCTTGTGGGGGCACTGCCATCGTCGATGATCACGTGGCCGGGGCCGGCGGCGCGGGGGCTGGCAGCGGCGCGGGGGCCGCCAGCGGCGCGGGGGCGAACAGCAGCGTCGGGGTCACGACGACGAGCGGCGTCGGGGGCTCAGTGCCGCCGGAATGCGCGGCCACGGCCGAGGGTCCAGGGCCTTATCCGGTGACGGTCGAGTTCGTCAATACCTCGATGAAGACCTACTTTCTCGAGGTGGGATGCGAGCTTCGATATGACGTTACCGCGTGCGCGACTGCCTACTCCGAGCCGCTCGTCCGCAATGGCTTCTGCGCGGCTCCTTGCGATGGTCCGCCAGATTGCATCGTGTGCGCGCGATGCCCCTTCGGGGCTGCGGAGGTCGCGCCCGGGGCCATCGTGGCCGAGGGGTGGGGCGGCCAGACCTTCACCTTCGGGATGAACGGCGCTGATTGTCAATGCCACATTGCCCACGTGGCGCCGGCCGCCAAATACCGCGTCGTCGTGCCGGTCTTCGACTCGAGCGAGGCGGTGTCGAATCGCGGCATGCCGACCCATTTCGCGCAAACCGACTTCACGCTGCCGGCCGCGGGCGGCGTCGTCACGGTCGATATCGGGAGCGTGGTTGGTCCCTGACCGAGCGGGGTCGCCGCCGTCCGTCGCCGCTGTCCAAAGCTGCGCTCAGGCGGCTTGAATCGCCACTATCCGAAGCAGCGATCGGGCGGCTTGAATCGCCACTATCCGAAGCTGCGATCGGTCTCGAAATAGATGCGAATCGCGCTGGCGATCGTGTGGCCGATCACCGTGGCGCGATTGGCCTGCTCCTCGGTAAGGGGCAGAGGGCGTCCCGTCTTCGAGTCGAAGTCGCAGAGGAGATCTTTGCGCACTTCCATCGCGATCGCGCTCGGTCGCTCGGTCGAGCGGCGGTAGTCGCGTAAGACCTCGCCGTCGAGGAATGCCACCACGCGGTCATAGGCAGCCTGGGCGTCCTGGAAGCGAGTGATTTCGTCCTCGGGCAGCTTGCGGAAGCGATGGAGATAGCCGTGGAGCGTCTCGGCGTCGTGCACGCGCAAATTGGTATTGAGCAGCATCAACCAAACGAGCGCGTGGGCCGGGCAATGGCGTGTTTCGGGATGGGACTCGATGTAGCGACGGCGCAGATAATCGAAGAAGTACCAGACCTGCGCGCGCACCTCGATGCTGCCTTCGGGGAGGGCATAGGGGTGATTGTGCAACACGCGGAAGCCCGTGCGCTCGCAGTTGAGCGAGATGCGATCGCGCAAGATGCGGCTGCAAGTCGACTCGCCGAGGACGTCCGGGTAGAGCGGATCGAACACGCCGAAAGGCATGCGCGACTCGCGGAGATAGCTGTGCGAGCAAGTGACGAGCGAGATGTCGGGGCGAATCGTCTGGCTCTGGTTACGCTCGTCGTAGGTGTGCACGCCCAGCATGATGAGGTTGCCGTCGAGCCACGAGCTCTCGATGAGCTCTGAGCTCTGGTCGTAATATCGCTCGAGGAGCGTGAGCTTCTGCGCGTGATCGAGGCCGGAAGCGAAGGGCTCGTTGATGGCGAGGCGCTCGAGCGGGTCGTGATTGAGCGGAGGCGTGCTGCCCGGGAAGCGGTTGAAATCGAGGAGCACGCGCGCGATGTTGCAGCGCACGTAGCCGCCGAGCCCGAGCGCGCTCGCGATCTTGGAGGCGACGAGGTTGGCTCCCCAGTCGCGCTCTCGGATGTAGCGGCGTTCGAGCTCGACCGGATCGGAAATGGGCGAGCCGTCGCGCCGGGTCAAGAACTCGACCGGCAGTGCGTCGCCGTCGTGCACCGTGTGAATGAGCACGCGCGGGCGCAGCGGCTCCGGCAACAGATCGCTGCCGAGCGGCGTTACCGCCACCAGCTCGTAGGGCTCGTCGCACCGCGTCTTCCATCGCAGGGGCTCAGTCGGCATTGCCGGCCACCCTTACACCGCTTGGGAGAGGAGCAACGTTCTTTGGCACTCCCGGGGCGCGCATGCTGTGATCCTTCGGCTGTGGTCGTGCCGTCTGTCGAAGAGCGTTTTGCCGTCGCCGTCGCGGCACAAGAGAGCCACGAATACGCGAAGGCCGAGGCGGTGTATCGCGAGATCTTGCTGAGCGAGGAGCACCCGGCCGTGCTCGTCAATCTCGCGCAACTGCTGGGCGACGTCGGCCGCGCAGAGGAGGCGTTGCCGCTCTTGGGGCGCGCCCTCGAGCTCGAGCCTGAGCGCGTCAACACCCACGCGCAGCTCGGCCGCGTCTACGAACACCTGGGCAAGCCGGCCGTAGCGATCCTCAGCTACGAACGCGCCCTCGCGCTCGATCCGGGCCACGTCGGCGCGATGAACAACATGGCCTCGGCGTGCGCGGCCACGGGCGATCGCGAGCGGGCATTCTCGCTCTATACGCGCGCGCTCAAGCTCGAGCCCGACTGCGAAGCGGCGCTTGTCAACCTGGGTGTGTTGCTCGCCGACGTCGGTCGCCTCTCGGACGCGATCGCCTGTTACCGAGAGCTGTTGCGGCGTGACCCGACCCACGCATCGGCGCACTGCAACATCGCGAACGCGCTCTGCAAGCAGGGTCGCGGCGGTGAGGCGCTGCGTCACCTGAGCGAGGCCATCACTCTCCGCCAAGATCGGCCGCTCTGGCACTCGAATCTGCTCTTGACGCTTCAGTACCTGGACGCGATCCCGCGGGAATCCATCTTCGCCGAGCATCAGCGGTGGGCGCGTATCCATTGCCGCAATCCTCTCCCTCCGGACCTCGGCGTCGATCGCGATCCACATCGTCGCCTGCGCGTCGGCTTCGTGTCGCCGGACTTTCGCAGCCATGCCGTCGCGTTCTTCACCGAGCCGCTCTTTCGCGAGCACGACCCAGAGAAGCTCGAGTTCTTCGCGTACTCGAACGTCGTAAGCCCCGATGCCGTCACGGCGCGGCTGCGCGGGCTCGCGGATGGCTGGCGCGACGTGGCGGGACTCACCGACGCGGCGTTCGCGGCGCTCGTGCGTGAAGATCGCATCGACGTTCTGGTCGATCTAGCCGGGCACACCGCGGGTCACCGACTGCTCACCTTCGGCCTCGCGCCGGCGCCGGTGCAGGTGACCTACCTTGGTTATCCAGACACCGTGGGCGTGCCGGCCGTCGGTTATCGCGTCACCGATCGCTGGTGCGATCCGCCGGGCAGCGAGCGGTATCACGTCGAGCGCCTCCTCTATCTCGAAGCGGGGCTCCACTGTTACTCGCCGCCCAGAGAAGCTCCCGAGCTCGGGGCGCCGCCGCGCGGGAAGAACGGTCACATCACCTTCGGCTCGTTCAACAACACCGCGAAGGTCACCTCCGGCACGATCGCAAAGTGGTGCAAAGTGCTCGCGGCGCTCCCCGATGCGCGAATGGTGATGAAGGCGAACACGCTCGGCGATCCGAAGACCGTGATCGTCTACCAAGAGCTCTTCGCGCGCGGCGGGATCGACCCTGCGCGGGTCACGCTGCTCGCGGGCACGACCGAGCATTCGGGACATTTACGGGCGATTTCTGACGTGGACGTCGTCTTGGACGCGTACCCCTACCACGGCACGACGACCACCTGCGAGGCCCTCTACATGGGCGTGCCCGTGCTCACGCGCGTCGGCGATCGCCACGTCTCACGCGTCGGTCTCAGCCTGCTCACCCAGGTTGGGCTCGAGAGCTTTGCGGCTCACGATGACGACACCTTCGTCGCGCGCGCGGTCGAGCTTGCCTCCTTGCGCGGCGCTGCCGAGCTTGCCGAGCTGCGCTACGGCCTCCGGGCGCGAATGCTGGCGAGCCCGCTCTGCGACGGCAAGCTCAAGGCCCGCGGACTCGAGCGCTGCCTGCGCGAGGCGTGGCAAACGTGGTGCGGCTCAGCTTGACGGCCGTAAAGCCCAGGGCAACAGCCCACTGCGACAAGCCCACTGCGACAAGTTCGCCTCGGACTCGGGCGTTGACTATCATCGGGTCCGCGGTGAGAGTTGTTGGTGATCCGCTTCACGACTAGAAAAAAGCACGGAAATATGCGCGGTTTTCGTTTGGCCATCGGTTTGGGTGCCGGCTTCGTGGGTTCGCTCGCCGTCGTGGTCGCGAGCTGTAGCCTCGACGATACCGGCACCGCGACGAGTGTCCCAACCGGTGCGGGCGGGTTCGGCGGCGTCGGCGGTGTCGGCGGCGTTGGCGGTGTCGGCGGTGTCGGCGGCGTCGGTGGCGTCGGTGGCGTTGGCGGCGTTGCCGGCGTTGGCGGCGTTGGCGGCGTTGGCGGTACCGGCGGAACTGCGCTGGTCGGAGTAGGCGGCGGCTGCGGGACCGACTGTGCCCCGGATGCATGCGCGAACGGCGATTGCTGCCAGACGCCGTGCGCGAGTGCATTCAATTGCAGCTGCTCACAGCCCGGATGCGAGTGCGGGCTCACCTGCGAGTTGTCCTCGTGCAACGTCGCGTGCAGCAACAAGAGCGGCTGCGTAGCCGAGTGCGCGGACGGGAC
>SHZB01000268.1 GCA_009692485.1 Myxococcales bacterium | reverse complement strand
GTGGGCGCAACAAGATTTGAACTTGTGACTTCATCCGTGTGAAGGATGCACTCTACCGCTGAGTTATGCGCCCGGCAGGGGCGTCCTCGTACCCAATCCCCCGCTCGTGCGCAACCTCTTTGCCCCCAAAGTACGGCCTTTGGACCACGTCCCAAGCACGCATCCTCGGCAGCTCAGCGCGCGAACTTGTTGAACGCGTCCAGCGCCGCGACTTTGTAGCACTCGGCCAGGGTCGGATAGTTGAAGACCGCTTGGATGAAATAGTCGAGCGTGCCGCCGAGCGCGACGACCGCCTGGCCGATGTGAATCAACTCTGTCGCCCCGGTGCCGATCGCGTGCACACCGAGGAGCCGCCGATCTTCGCGGTGAAATAGCAACTTCAAGAGGCCGCCCGCGTCGCCCAATATTTGTCCACGCGCGATCTCGCGATAGCGCGCCATCCCAAACTCGTAGGGCACCTTGTTCGCCGTGAGCTCGTGCTCGGGCGCTCCCACCATCGAGATCTCCGGGATCGCGTAGATGCCAACCGGAAAATGCTTCGTCATGGGGCCCGCCGCTACGCCGAACGCGTGGCATGCCGCGAGCCGCCCCTGCTCGGCGCTCGTCGCAGCCAGCGACGGAAACCCAATCACGTCGCCCGCCGCAAAGATGTGCGGCACCCGCGTGCGAAACTCCCCATCGACCGTGAGCCGTCCGCGCAGGTCCACCTCGAGCCCCGCGAGCTCGAGCCGCAAATCATCGGTGGCACCGACGCGCCCCACCGAGAACAGCACCATGTCCGCGACGATCCGCTTGCCAGAGTCGGTGTGAATCGACACGCGCGCCGAGGCCTTTTTCTCGTCGACGTCTATCCGCGCGACCGACTCCCCCAAGCAAAATGTCACGTTGCGCGCACGCATCTGGCTCATCAGCTCATCCACGATCTCGCAGTCGAGGAACTCGAGCAGCTCCCTCCGGCCGTCGATGAGTGTCACCTTCACGCCCAGGCACGCGAACATCGACGCGTACTCGATGCCGATGACGCCGCCGCCCACGATCGCGATCTCGCGCGGCAGTACGCACAAGCGCAGGATGCCATCGCTCGTGAATACGTACTCGCTCTCGGCGCCTCCCCCAGGTGGCGGCGCGGGATGCGTACCGACCGCGATCAGGATGTTCTTCGCCGTGAGCTCGCGACCGCCGTCTTCGGTCTCTACCGTCACGGTGTTCGCATCGCGAAATGCCGCGCGCCCTCGCAACAGCGTGACGTCGTTCCGCGCGAGCTGGTCCTCCACGACCGCGGCCTGAAGCCGCACCAGCTCCCCGACGCGCGCGAGCAGCACCTCCGCGCTCGGACGCTCATCGCGCCGCAAATTCCTTCCCGCCGCGATCGCCGGCGCCGCAAAATGCAGCACCGCTTCGCGAAATGTCTTGCTCGGGATCGTCCCGGTCGCGACGCACACGCCGCCCGTCACGCTCCGCCGTTCAATCACGGCCACGCGCTTGCCGAGCTTCGCCGCCTGGACCGCAGCGCGCTGGCCCGCCGGCCCGCTCCCGATGCACACGAGGTCGAAAGACTGCATCCTTGCGCTCACTCTAGCCGAGTGCTCCCGAGTCTACGACGCGCTGACACCAACCCCGCGCACGCATCCTTGCGCTCACTCTAGTCGAGTGCTCCCGAGTCTACGACGCGCTGACACGAACCCCGCGCCCGCATCGCACGCGCCCCGCCTGCGTCGTCTCACCAACTCCGCCCGTGGCCACGCGACAGCGTCACTGGACAATTGCCACGACACAGTGTGTTAGGCCGCTTGGCCTAATTGCCATGCAGTAGCGTCGCTCATGTCGCACCAATTAGCCGCGTGTAGCGCGCTAGACCACTCAATTTGAGGGCGCTGCAGTTTTGTAGACCAGCTGGCCGATTCGTGATGCAACATCGCTCTTGCGCACGGGCACCACGCGCGGTCGAGAGGCTGCGAGGCGCAGAAACCGCCTTCGATGGCGAACTCTGGAGGACACGATGATTCGATGGCATTCAGTGGTTGGGGCGGCTCTCGCGATGCTCGCAAGTGGGTGCGGCCCCGTTGGCGAGATCGGCTCAGGTCCGGATGAGGGCGCTCTTCCGCTCGGCGAGACGCAGGCCGAGGGCACCAGCTCTGAGCTTGTGTTCGCGAACGCCGGACTCGAGTTCGACGTGCCCGCTTCGCTGCTCAAGAGCATCGCCTGGGTGGAGACGCGCGGACAGATGATCGCAGGCGAGGTCGAGCACGAGGGCGTCGAACCCGCGTATGGCATCATGGCGCTTCGCGGCGAGAAATTGGTCGAAGGCGCGGCGCTCGCCGATGTCGAGATCGAAGCCGCCGCGGCCGACCTCGCGTCCAACGTGCGTGCCGCCGCCGCGTGGCTCTCCGTGCGCGCGGCAGAGCAAGGCATCGACCGCAGCGACGCGGCCGCATGGGCCGAGATCGTCGCGGACTACAGCGGCATCACCGAGTTCGAGGGCCGCGCCAATTACATCCACGGCGAGGTTTATCAAACGCTGCGCGCTGGCGTCGCCACCGAGGCTCTGCAGCTCGATGCGCTCGACGTGGCGCCGGCATTTCCGCTAGCAGACGCGCAGCTCGATCCGGGACCGGACTACGCGGGCTCGCTGTGGCGCCCGTCCCCGAATCACAGCGCGCGCCCAGGCGGCAAGGCTGGCGATGCGCAGGTCGTGATCATCCACACCTGCGAAGGTACGTACTCGGGCTGCTGGAGCTGGCTCAAGAACAGCGGCAGCGGCGTCAGCGCCCACTACGTCGTCAACTCGACGGGCAAAGAAGTCACGCAGCTCGTCCGCGAGAACCGCAAAGCGTGGCACATCTCTGCCGACTACAAATGCAGCCTCAACTCCGGCAAAAACTGCGAGCTCAACGGCTACGGCGGCAACAACTTCACCGTTGGCATCGAGCACGCCGGCTATGCCAAGCAGTCGTCCTGGGACGAAGGCCTGCTGCACGCATCGGCGAAGCTCACTTGCGATGTTTCCAAAGGTCAGGACATCGCCCGCGACTCCTATCACATCGTCGGGCACGGCCAGCTTCAACCCTATAACCGCATCGACCCGGGCCCGAACTGGCCATGGGGCAAGTACCTCGCATTGGTCAATAGCTACTGCGGTGGCGGCAAGCCCCCCGAACCGCCGCCCCCTCAAGATCCGCCGCCGCAGCCCAACCCGCAGCCCGTGCCCGATCCGCAGCCGCAGCCCAATCCGCCTCCGCAGCCCGATCCGCAGCCGCCGCTGACGCTCATCGTCATCGACAGCAACGACGCCAACAACGGCAGTAATGCCAAGTTGGTCGTGTCGGGCAGCTGGACCGCGAGCAACAACGTCGGCGGCTATTACAAGACCGGCTACTGGTGGCGCACGACCGGAGAGAGCAGTGATTTGGCCGAATTCCTGGCCTATTTGCCCTCGGCAGCGACCCTCAAAGTGGAAGCCTGGTGGCCCGCCGCAGCCGATCGCTCCACGGCCGCGCCCTTCGTCATCTACAACGCCAACGGCACGCACCTCGACACCGTGTACGTCAATCAACAGCAAAACGGCGGCAAGTGGATGGCGCTCGGAACTTACAAGTTCACGACCGGGTGGAACAGCGTCGGACTCTCGCGCTGGACGGCCCCCGGCTCCGTGGTCGTCGCGGACGCCGTGCGCTTCATCTCGCCTTAATCCCTGTGCCTGCGCGCTCGCAGCGGTCGTCGCAATCATCGTCGTAATCATCCATTGACGGCCGCAGCCCGAGCTTGCATTCCATCCAGTGGATGCGCGCTCCCTGGGGTTGGCCGTCGTTTGCCCCGCACACGGAAGCTCGACCCTGGCCGGGGCGCGCGCACCGGGGCCTGACCTTGGGCGTGTTGCTCCTCGCCAGCTGCCGCAGCGGCGCGTCGGTGTCCGAGGGCGAAGTCCAAGCCTCGGCCGTGCCCTTGCCGGCATTGCCAGCTACGGCATTGCCAGTTAGCGCATTGCCAGTTACGGCATTGCCGGTTAGCGCATTGCCAGTTACGGCATTGCCGGTTAGCGCATTGCCAGTTACGGCATTGCCGGTTAGCGCATTGCCAGTTACGGCATTGCCGGTTAGCGCATTGCCGGTTACCTCCGATTGCAGTGCGGGACACGTCGCCTTCGTCTCGGAGCGCGACGGAAACAGGGAGATCTACGCGATTTGCCCGGATGGCACGCAGCTGACCCGGCTCACCAAGACGCCGGCGTCGAGCGAGCACCTCGCGGCGAGCAGCCCCAGTGGCCTCGAGCTCGTGCTCGTCGTCACGCGCGGAGAGGCCGGCTCTCCCGAATACGACGAGGCCCTCGCGCTCCTGTCGCTTACGAATGGCGCGGTCCGGCCTGTTGGTAAGGCGGGCCGGCGAGCCCGCAATCCAAGCGTGTTCCCGAACGGCACGGACATCGTCTTCGAGAGCGCCCAATATGGCTTTAGCGATCTCGTCCTTGTTGGCCAGAGCGGCGCGAGCACGCGTCTCACCACGTCGCCGAGTGGCAGCTTCGAGCCAGCCGCATCTCCCGACGGAACCCGCATCGCGTTCGTGTCGAGCCGCGAGGGCAACGCCGAGATCTTCACCATGGCCAAGGACGGCCGCGACGTGCGCCGACTCACCTGGCAGCGAGGCGAGGACACGCAGCCAACGTGGTCCCCCGACGGACGCTCCCTTGCCTTCGCGAGTTCACGAGGCGGCACACCACGGCTGCACGTCATGGGCGCCGCCGGCGAAAAGCCCCGCGCGCTCGGGGCCATCGACGACAGCGTGCTCGCCGACCGCAGCGCACGCTTCTCACCCGACGGCGCTACGCTCGCATACCTCGAAGATCGCGGCACGAGCGCGAGCATTCGCATCGTGAACGCATCGGACGGCGCGCTGATCGCGGATACGCGAGGCACGCAGCGCGACGAGGCACCGGTCTGGTCACCGAGTGGCAATTACCTGGTGTTTGCCTCGAACCGCGACGGCGACGTGGAGCTTTACCGCATGCGCGCGGACGGCACCGGGGTGACGCGCCTCACGCAGTCACCGGGAGCCGACTGGCTGCCGCTGTGGGTTCGCTGAAGAAGCCGCGGCTACTCGCCAATCGTGACCGTAGCGCTGACCGTGCGTGCGCTGAGCAGCCTGGCTGCGGCTCGCCGATAATGCGCACTCCCAAACTCGATGAGAAGTCGCTCTGCCTGCGCCGGTTCGAACCAGAAGCGCCGCGCATGACGACGCAAGAGGCCAAACCGCGCGCGGTCAGTCGCCCGACTCTCAAGAC
>SHZB01000267.1 GCA_009692485.1 Myxococcales bacterium | reverse complement strand
TGATCGACGTGCCCCATCACGGTCACGACCGGCGGCCGCGGAGTAGCGTCGGCGCCGTGTTCCTCGGTGACCTTCCTCGCATGCGAGAGCTCGACATCGACGTCGACCGACACGTCTTCGACGGTCCAACCGAACTCGCTCGCCAGGAGCTTCGCCGTGTCGGAGTCGAGGGTCGAGTTGATGTGAACGCCCGTCATGCCCATGCTGAGAAGTCGCATCAAGACGTCGGTCGCCTTGAGCGCCATCTTCTGCGCGAGGCTCTGCACGCTGGTCTCTCCGTCCATGCGGATGACCATCTTGTGAGCCGACATCTCCTTCGTGCTGCTCTCGGGAGCGCGGCCGCGAGAGCGCTGAAATGCCGGACCGCGACGCAACGGCGGTCGTGCTCCAGGCCGACCTGGCACATAGCGCGCCCCGGCGGCTCCTGCATACGGGCGAGCGGTGCTTGCGGCGGCAGCGCGCGGATCGTAGGTCGTCCTGCGTACCGCCGTCGTGACTTGAGCGCGGGCCGGCATTGGCACACCAGGACGGCCTTGCCAAACCTCGATGCCGCTCTTCGGTGGTTGCACGGGCGCTCGCACGACGGCCGCCGGCACACTCGGAGATCGCGCGCTCGACGCAGGCGCAGCGGACTGCCGCGGGCGCGAGGCCGGGCCTCCACCAGCGCTCAGCGGAGGCGCGTCGCTCGTCATGGCTGGGCCGATCGAACCCGCTCTTCCGTGCGCCGGTGCCTGCGCGGCATCGGACGCGCTGAGCTCAGATTGCGGCACGCTAGTGGCCGGCGTGACCGCGTCGAGCGCATCCACGCCGAGCCCGTCAGAGTTTGAACTTGCCGCGCCACGTTGCGAAGCGCGTCGTGACGGTTGCGCGGGCGGTTCCGCGACAGAAGACAGGGCTTGCGAAGACGGCTCGTCGATCCACGCCTCGTTCGCCGCCCCATCGACGCGCGACGCACCGGCACGCGATGACCGGGCGGCAGAGGATGGGCGGGCACGTCGCGTTCCCGCGGAAGAACGCGCTGGTGGGGCGCTCTCGTCGCGCTGGCTCTGAGCGAGGTGGCTCTGAGCTAGCTGGGCCGCCGTGTCTGCGCTGCCGGACTCGGGTGCGTCGTTCTCCGCGATGCCGGACGAAGCGCCCGCTCGCGAGCCCCGCGCCACCGGTGCCGCCGGTGCCGCCGATACGCGCGCGCCAGCGTCTGATCCGCGCGAAGCCGATGCTCGCGCACTCGGGATCGCCGCGGACCCGCCAACCCCGGACGATGACGCAGGCCCGCTGCTCGAATCGACACGCGCATCCGGCTTCGCGCGGCGTCGGATGACCCCGTGCCGCACCGCCTCGTCGACGGTGTCCTTCTCCCCATCTTTGCGCTCGAGTCTGCGCCGGACCCGCTCGACGACCTCGGGCTCGAGCGCGCTCATGTGGTTGCGCACGTCATCGAACCCGAGCGACTGCAGCACCGCCACGAGCTCTTTGTTTGTCAGGCTCAAATCCCGAGCCACTTCGTACACGCGAACTTTGCTCATACTCTTACGATCGCGGAAGTTTCCCCGCGCTCACGACTCGATTGCGACACGGCAATGGCTTGGGAAATCGCCTCGGCCAACGGCTGGTCGGTGATGCCAATCAGACCCACCGCCTCTCGGCCCGAGAGCGCACCGAGAGACTCTTTGTTGCCCAACACGCGCGCTTGACCGGAAGCGAGCTTGCGAACCACCGCAGGGTGCTCGACCGCCGCGGCGTCGGCAGCGCAGAGCAGCAGCAGCACGGCGTCTCCGGCGTTCTCTACCGCGGTCGTTCCGACGACGGCCTTCTTCGCTCGCAAGCCCACGCTCACGAGGTGCCGCGCAAAGGTCTCCGCCGCATCCCCCACCGCGTCGAACAACCCGGCCGCATCGACGACGACGCGCGCACGTGCCGCTCGAGCGAGCCCATGCCGAGCAGCGTTCTCGATGCACGCGCGTCGCGGATGCAGCCACGCGCCGCGCCCGACGCCTCGCCTCCCGATGTCCACCACGCAGCCAAGCGCCCCGTCCGACGCCGGCACGAACGCGATCCGCACGATCTCGAGCTGGCTCTCGGACGAAGAAGCGCGTGTGCCGCAGCCGACACAAGTTCGAGCGTGCGGACGACCGCCACGCTGCGAGTCACGCGTTCGGGCGCGCGTCGTCTTCGTCGGCTCCGGGCGGGCGGCGGTTTCGGTCATGATGCTTGGTACCGGCGGTGCTCACGAAGCGCGTCAAACGCCCGGAACTTCGGTTGCTTCAGCTTCGGTTGCTTCAGCTTCGGTTGATTCAGCCACGGGCAGCTGCGCTTGCTCGAGCGCAAAGGCGGCGCGAATGGCCGCGATCATCTCGCGCTCGCTAAGCAGAAAAACCTCCGCGCTGCGCTTCACGTTCGCAGCCTTCTTCATCGCAAGGCCGGTCTTGAGCGCGAGCCGGTCGGCGTCTTCACGCACGACGGAGCCAAGCGATTGATACCCGCCGTCCTCGAGCAAGGTGAGCGTTCGGTGACCGATCCCGGCGACGCAGAGCATGCGCTCGCGCTCCGTCACTGGCTCCGTGCGCAACGCGATCGACCGCAGCTGTTGGTCCCGCATGCGATCCATCGTGGCCGCCGCCGCCTCCGCGAGGCGCTGCCCCGCCGCTTCATCACCGACGCCCGGGATCCCGGCGAGCTCTTCCGCTCCCGCCTCGGCGACCTCTTCGAGAGCGCGAAATCCGACGCGACACATGGCCCGCGCCACCGCATCATCGACGCCGTCGATCGCGAGCAGCTGCTGGACCGAGTCTTCTTCGAGCTTTCGGAATTTCGAATCGCCGATGATGTCGAGCTTCCAGGCCGTGAGCTGCGCCGCGAGCCGCACGTTCTGGCCTTTGCGTCCAATCGCGAGGCTCAGCTTCTCGTCGGGGACAACGATCTCCATGCGGCCGCCGGCCTCGTCGACCACGACCTTCAGCACCTCGGCGGGCTGCACCGCGGCGATGACGTAGCGCGCCGGGTCGCGGTCGTAAGGCACGATGTCGATCTTCTCGCCACGGAGCTCTTGAACGACCGCCTGCACGCGCGAGCCCTTCATGCCGACGCACGCGCCCACCGGATCAACGTCCGAGTCACGCGACATGACGGCGATCTTCGAGCGTGACCCAGGCTCGCGCGCGACGCCGACGATGCGGACGATTCCTTCGTAAATCTCGGGCACTTCCGCCTCGAAGAGCTTTTCGACAAGCCGCAAATCCGTGCGCGAGAGGATCACGATAGGCCCGCGCGCCTCGCGGTCGACGTCCTTCACGTAGGCGACGATGCGCTCGCCGGGGCGATAGCTTTCGCGCGGCGTCTGCTCCCGTGCGGGCAAGATCGCCTCGGTCTTGCCGAGATCGACCACGATGTTGTTGCCGCGCTCGAAGCGCCGCACGATCCCGCGGATGAGCTCGCCCTTCTTCGCCTTGTACTCGTCGAACACGAGGTCGCGCTCCGAGTCCCGCACGCGCTGAAGCAGCACTTGCTTCGCGCTCTGCGCGGCGATGCGGCCGAAGCTCTTGCGCGCCTGGCGATTGCCCAGGAGCTCGCCAAACTGAAGGTCTTGCTTCTCCGCCTCCGCGCTGTCCGCTTCGCGCCAAAAAATCTGAAATCCGAGGTCTTCGCCCACCTCCGCTTGCAGCTCTTTCTGCAAGTTCAGGCGCACCAGATCATCCATGGCGATCTGCCGCTCCGCGTCTTCGACGGTCTCGACGACGGTCATGAACTGAAACAGCTCGACGTACCCCTTGGCCGGGTTGTAGCGAGCCTCGAGCGCACGGTTCGGACTGAAGCTGCTGTGCGCCGCCTTCAGGATCGCCGCTTCGATCGTCTCGATGAGCTCTTTTTTCTCGATGCCCTTTTCCTTGGCGACCTCATCGAGGACCTGGTCGAGATTGACTTCTGGCTGCCGTGCCTTGGGTGGCATTTTCGTACCCTTGAGAGTGAAGCTTGCGTTTTACCGAGCGAGCTCGGCGGGCGAAGAGTTCGAGACGTCTAGAGCGGTGCGATATGGAGCGGGAGAGCGGTGCGATATGGAGCGGGAGAGCGGTGCGATATGGAGCGGGAGAGCGGTGCGATATGGAGCGGGAGAGCGGTGCGATATGGCCTTCAGGACCGCGGAGCGACTTGGCTTGCGAGAGAGCGGAGCGATGTGGCTTCTAGAAGATCGGAGCGACGTGGGTGGACTCGTGTGGACGTGGCTCGGGCATTGACCGCACTGCGCGTCAACGCTGCCGTGCGCTCGCTGGTTTGGCTGGCTTGGCTGATTTCGGCGACGTGGCTGACCTGGCTGCCGTGGCTGATTTGCCCGGCTTGTGGGCGCTGGGGCGACGCACCTGCCGCCGCGCCTGTTTGGTGTTCGGCTTGGGCGACGCGCCGATCACGAAGACGAGCTTGGCTTCGCGGACGTTCGTGAGCAGGGTCTCGTGCTCGTTGCCGTCGACCTCGATGCGCACGCTCGTGGCCGTAGCGCCCAGGATCGTGCCGCGGAGCACCATCTGTCCGTCGGGCGCCGCAGCGATGAGCTTGCATTTCGCCAGTCGCCCCACGCAGCGACGATAATCCGCGCCCGTCACGAGCGGACGATCGGCACCGGGCGAGCTCACCTCGAGGCTGTACGCGCCCCCGATGGCATCGGCGACATCGAGCGCGGTCGACACGTCACGCGAGACGCGCGCACAGTCCTCGAGCGTGACGCCGCCTTGCGAAAAAACCGGCTCCAGCCCCTCACCGTCCACGCTGCCAGCGACGCCATCGGCGCGCCCATCGATGATCACGCGCAAGACGCTCCCCGACCACTCCACCTGGACGAGCGTGACGCCGTGCGCGCAGGTCAACGGCTCGATCACCTCGCGCAAACGCTCTACATCGACGCGCCGCTCGGCGTTCGACTCTGGATCTTGGGTGGTGGCGCTTGACGGTATCGGGAGACCGAGCTGCATCGAAACCTTTTGCCCTAAAAACACAAAAACCGGCTTCCCGAACGGGGGCCGGCGAAAAGCTGCAAGGGTTTTTCGACCAGTCCGACGCGGGCGTATAGATGAACCCCGAGCGCCGGTCAAGCCAACTGTCGCGAGCCAACTGTCGCGAGTTGCCGCTAGGCGGACAACCTTGCCACTAGGCGGACAACCTTGCCGCTAGGCACACAACTCTGCCGCACGGTAGACCTCTCGCCCGGGGCTACGGAAGCGGGCAGGCTCCCCAGGCCGACAGAAACGCAGTGAGATCGCTGCCGTTAACGGTCCCATCATCATTGAAATCGGTGTTCGCC
>SHZB01000266.1 GCA_009692485.1 Myxococcales bacterium | reverse complement strand
GCGCATCCGCGGCGACAACTCCCTCGGCGACCCCACCCTGGAAAACGCGCAGGCGCGCATGCGCACCCTCGTGTTGATGACCATAGCGAACCAATGCGGCGGCATAGTGGTTGGCACAGGCGATCTCTCTGAGAAGGCGCTTGGCTGGTGCACGTACTCGGGCGATCACATCTCGATGTACGACGTGAACGCCGGCGTGCCAAAGACGCTCATCCAGTTCGTCATCCGCTGGGTGGCGAATGAGCGAGTCACCACGTGGACGGGCAAGGGAGATCCCGAGAAGCTGCGCGCGACTCTGTTTTCCATATTGGAGACACCGATCTCGCCCGAACTCTTGCCCCCCGACATCGACGGCAAGATCGCGCACCTCACGGAGGCCACCATCGGGCCCTACGAGCTGCACGACTTCTACCTATTTCACTTCGTGCGACAGGGGCGCGCGCCCGCGCAGATCATGGACCTCGCGCTGCACGCCTTCGGCGATCGCTATGCCGTCGACGTTCACAAACGCTGGCTCAAGGTCTTCTTGGAGCGCTTCTTTCGCAATCAGTTCAAGCGCAGCTGCACCGCTGATGGACCCAAGGTCGGCACCGTCGCGCTGTCACCCCGTGGTGACTGGCGCATGCCGTCTGACATGAGCCCCAAGGAGTGGGTCCTGCAGGTCGATGCGTGGACCCCAGCGCCCTAAGGCACGACGTCACCTGCGCTTGAGGAGGGGCAACGGCGCCTGCGGCAGCACCGAGGTCAAAGGGAATCTGTTGGTGACATCTTCGCCGGTGAGACCGAGCGCTTCGCGCAGCGCGAGGTGCACGTGGCCGGCGCTGAGGGTCAAGCCGGCAGGATCGTCGTCGTCGGTGAGCACCACGTCGCCGCCAGACTCCTTGACCTTGCGGGCGACAATGCCATTGGCGGCGCCGCCACCGGGCAACGTCGTTTCGCTGGCACCGACCACACGGCCGCCGTCGATCAGCGTCGCTGCCGCACCCACGCCGGTGATGAACATCGAGGTGATGGGCCAGTGATCTTTGCCGTCCTCGTCGTTGTACTTCGTGCGGCCAAAGTCAGAGCCGACAACGATCAGCGCCCCGCGCGCCGCCAGCACGGGGTCGTTGGCGACCGTGTCGATGAGGAAGTCGACGATTTCGAGCAGGTGCTGCATCGAGCCCGGGTGGATGTTGTCGTGGTCGCTGTGGGTGTCGAAGCTCTCTTCCGTCTCCAAGTGCGCGGCCGCGCACGCGCCAGCCTTCATGGCGGCCAGCACGGACGCGGCCTTGGGAATGACGCGGTTCGAGCTCGCCACCGCCGACGCTTCATCGAGCGCGTCCGCCAGCGCATCGTATTGGCTGAACATGTCCGCGCTGCGCGTGGCGGAGAGCTTGAGGATGCCCGCGAGCTCGCGGGGGACACCACCGGCAAGCGCGGCGCGGCGCGCGTCGCGCAGGCGCACGCGCTCGCGCAACAACGCCATAGCGCCGTCGGCATGGATGAGGCGACGGTTGCTCGCTTGGGCAGTGAAGTTCGCTTCGTTGCTGCGCGCGAGACCGAGCAGGACGTCGACGTTGCCGGCGCGTGTGACCGGCACGAGCCCAGCACTGCTCAAAAAGCCGCCCGTCGTCATCAAGGACAACGGCAGCGAGGAGCCCCGCGCCGCGGCATACAGGCCGGCGAGAGTCGGGATGCCTTCGCGGTTGCTGCCGGCAAACGCGACGAGCGGGCCGACGTCGTGGCTGACGGTGGCGTTGTCCACGCCATTGATCACCAGGAGCTTGCTGCCGTGCTTTTCGAAGAAGTCCTGCGCGTCCACGCCGACGCGGTAAACGGACTTCACGCCGGCGTTGTCGATGTGGGGTGCATAGCTGATGGTCGTGCCGGTTGCTGTGCGCACGTCTTCCACGGTCCATGGCGTGAAGGCTGCATCTACCTTGGGGTCGGTGAGGAAGGTCGGGTCCCAGCCATTTTGCGCTTCGACGCTGATGACGAAGGGGCCGGTCGGCGGCGCGGACTGCGCGCGGGCCCCGCCGCGAACATCGGTGAGGAACAGGGTGGCTGCACCAGCGGCGGTCGCTTTGAGCAGGTGGCGTCGATTGATGCGCATGTGGTGCTCCTTGTTTCAGCTATTCAAAGAAGAAGCGCGGATCCGAGAGCAGATAACTCACGGTGACCATCCACGCGCGGATGATGTAGTCGGGATCGGCTTGCACGCTGACCCTGCCATCGGTCGGATAGGGGACGGGTGTGGCCTCGAAGCTCGCGGTCGCGTCGCAATCGCCGGTGAGATTTGCCGACGCGCCGACCAGGCCGCGCCCAAGTGCCAGGGTGTCGTTGAACACCGCGAGGCTCTCCTGCAACTCCGTGTCGCCGGCCTGCACGTCTTCTTCGAGCAGGAGCTTATGCAGGCCGATGAGCTCCGCTTGGATGAGTGCGGGATCTTCGGTGGTGATCTCGACGGTGCGAAACAGGCGCCTTTGCGTTGCATCAGTGATTGCGAAATCCTGCGGCACAGCGATGCACGAGATCTCGTTGGCCATGCGCTCGATCACGCGGCTAAACGTCGGCGAAGGCTCACGGAAGCGCTTGGCGATGGACTCGTAGTCGATGCCGCCCAGGAGGATTCGGTACTGGCCGATGTTGGTCAGCAACGCCGTTCCGGTAGCGCTTAGGTTGCGACGGTAGGTGAAGCCCACGAGGGAGGTTAGCTTTCGATCGAGCTGCTCGGGCGTGATCATGACGCCGCGCCCCACGCCCGCGCGGGCGAGCCCCGCCTGCTCGACGGGCGTCAGTGTCGTGCCAATGACACCGCGTGCACGAAACATCTCGCTATCGATGATGTCCTTGATCAGCGGCTTCACTCGCAGGTCGTGCAGAACGAAGCGTGCGCGCAGATCCGACAGCAGCTTGCGTTGGATCTCTAAGGCGAGCGCCTTCTCGGGAAACTCTGGGTCGAGGGCGTCCAGCGTGCTGTCGAGCTCCTCAAAGCCGACCAGTCCCTGCAGCAGGGGCACGAGCATCGCCAGCGGGAAGCGCTCGTGCGCGGCGATATGCACGCCGGCGAAGCCGATGATGTCGCTCTCGCCGTCTGGCAGCGGCGTGCCGAGGAAGGCGGACGTCGGCATGTCCACCAGCAGCGAGGGCAGCGGTGCCACGCGGTACTGTCCGCTGCCGGCGAAGTTGCGCCAAAGACCAGCGAGGGGATCGACGGCGGCGTGGCACACGGTGCACGCGATCTCCGTCTGCGTCGCCGCATCGAGGTCGGCGTCGAGAGCAAGGGACGCCGTCGAGAATTCGGCGAACTTCATGACGTCGATGTTCAACAAACGCCGCATGATCAAAGACTGCGCGCGGCCGCGGTTCTTGTTCGAGGTCGTCGTCGTCCACCGCGACAGCATCGCGTGCGTCGTCAGCAGGCCCGCGTGCGGGTAGGCGACAGCATCGGGGCCAGTGCCGCCCAGCGTGTTGAGCGGCGTCTTGTTGATCTGGCCCTCCGCGGTCTCCGTTGCGTCATTGTCGAGGTTGTTGTCAAACAGCGCGCTCTGGTCGCTCGCGGTCAAACCGTAAAATGTCGCCGACAGCGGTGTCATGAGCGTGTGATCGAGCGTGACGATGTCGCTGACCGGCCGCTCCTCGCGAACGACCCTCTTGATGATCTCGAGCGGTTCGCGCGCGAGCGTGTCGATCAGCGCGTCCTCCTTGCCCGCGCAGTAGGCCTCGGAGAAGGTCTCAGCGCAGCACGCGTTCACGGTGGCGTCGCATTGGGGGCCGGAGGCGTAGAAGGAGCGTTGTGTGAACTGGTTGTTGCGATTGAGGATGCCCCGGCCGCTGAACTCCTTGGTCAAGCGATCGGTGAGGAACCAGTCCGCGTACATCTCGACAATGCGCGTCTCAAACGCGGCGCTCGCCATCAGCTCATCGAGCTTCTCCGTGAGTGCCTCGTCGCTGTCCGCCATGGCGGCGAGCTCCTCGGGGGTCGCGGTCGCTCCTGTGAGCGCAATGCTTGCGCGCGCGAAGGTCTCCCTGGGTGACAGCAGCTCGATGCGCGACAGGGCCTCGGCCGCGCGATCGTCGACGCCGCTGCACGCGTTTGGCGTATTCAGGCTCGCGGCGAATGCGATGAGCAGGCGCTCTTCCTCGCTGCCGCTCTCGATGACACGCCCGCCTTCGTGGCCCTCTGTCAGCAACAGCGAGGGCTTGGCGACAATGCGCGAGACCTGCTCGCCGGAGTCGAGCGTCTCGACCTGGCCCGCGAGCTCTGCAATGACGTCGACGCCGCGTTGCGCCCAGTCCTCGACGCCGGGGAACGGCAGCATGAACGACAGGCCATACGCGCGCGCGAGGCCGAGCTCGTTGTGGCAGCCCTGGCAGCGCGAAAAGACCTTGGGGTACAGCTCCTGCTCAAACGCCTGTGCCGCCGTGCGGCAGCCGACGAATTCAAGCTCGAGCGGCGCGAGCACGACGTCACCGGCGTCGGTGGTCACGGTGGCGCTGACGGTAACGATGCCGCTGCTCGTCGAGGACAGCGTCGCGTGCGCGGTGCCGTCGCTGGCGGTGACTACGCTGGTCGCCCCGCCGCTGTCGAGCGTCCCGCTGCCCTCGAGAGTGAAGGCGACCGCCAGGCCGGCCATGGCGAGACCATCGCGGTCGACGACGGTGGCGGTGATTGCGTAGGTGGCGATGCCATCGCCAGGCAGCGGTCCAGCCTGGTCGGCGGTCAGCAACGAGGCCACTGGGTCAAGAGGGCCTTCGCCCTCACCCTCACCTTCGCCCTCGCCTGTCCGTGGGCTCGGCACACCGCTCGGGCAGCCCGCGAGCGCTAGGCCGAGGAAGGTGAGTGCACTAGCCAATGAGCTGAGCCTAGACATCGTAGATCTCCTGCACGCAGCATAGTGACACGCCTGCACACGCGGAAGGAAAGATCGAGCGGGGCCGGTGCGCTCGGCAATGGTTACCTCGCCGCGAACAGGCCGTCGGTCGTCATCGTCGGTACGTCCAGCGGACGCGCCCCGCCCGCACCTGCGGACACGCACGTACACACTCTCGCCCGCTGGTCATCGCCGTCAAAGAGCATCGTCTTGTGCGGGCTCGGCCTTCCACATGTCTGCGGCGGCGGCGGGCGCGATGTGAAGAGTCCATGGGCCCGCGCGCGTGGGCGCCTTGACCAGCGGCGCGAGCGTTGTCAGGAAGCGATCGCGTGGCCAGTGCACGGCACCGAAGCGCTCGAGATGTTCTGTGTGACTTTGGCAATCGATCAGCGCGAAGCCCCAGTGCAGCATGTGCGCGCACAAGGTGGCGAAGGCGATCTTCGAGGCGTCCGG
>SHZB01000022.1 GCA_009692485.1 Myxococcales bacterium | reverse complement strand
CTCCCCGTTTGCCCGTAGTCCACGCTCGAGCCGACGGTGATGCCGGAGCGGATCGCCGCCGAGCCGCCCGTCGCGAGCTGGGTGTAGAGGAGCATGCCCCCCATGCTGTGTCCGATCCAGTGCACGCCCTCGACGCCGGTCATGCTCTGAACCGCCGCGAGCGCCGCCGGCACGTCCTTGGCCAGGTAGTCGTCGAGGCACCAGTCGAAGCGCCGCGGCCCGGTCCTTTGCGCGCTCTCGCTCGCGCCGTGCCCACGCAGCTCGAGCGCGAAGACGGCATAGCCCAGCTCTGCCAGGTGCCGCGCCAACGAGGTCTCGGGCGAGACGTCGAACACGATGCGATTGGACGAGAGCCCGTGGCAGAGGATGACCGGCGCGTTGCGGGTGCCGCGCGCTCGGTAGGCGTGAAGCGCTAGTTTCCAGCCGTCGCGCGTCCGGACGCGGTGGAGCGAGGGCTCGCCAGCGGCAGTGCTCATGACCGCTCCGCATACTCGCCCGCGGCCGACGCCGCCACGGCCTTCGCGCTCGCGTGCGCGCCGTCAATTCGCGAGGCTGCGCGCCTTGCGCTGTATTAACGTGGCCGCAGCATGGGCCAACCGTGGCAACGTTCGGTCGACACTTCGCGCATCCTTGCCATGATCCTCGCGGGCGGCGAGGGTCGGCGGCTCGGTCCGCTCACGCTCGATCGCGCAAAGCCGGCGGTGCCCTTCGGTGGGCGCTACCGGATCATCGATGTCGTGCTCTCGAACTTCGTCAACTCGGGGCTCACGCGCATCAAGGTGCTGACCCAATACAAGAGCGCTTCCCTCGAGGAGCACATCGCGCGCGCGTGGCGGCTGTCCCCCATCCTCGACAGCTTCATCGAGACGATCCCCGCCCAGCAGCGCACCGGCAAGAGCTGGTTCAAGGGCTCGGCCGACGCCGTGTTTCAGTGCCAGCACGTCATCACCGACGAAGACCCTGAGCTCGTCATCATTTTTGGCGGCGACCACATCTACAAGATGGAGGTCGGCCAGATGCTCGAGGCGCACGCGCAGCAACGCGCGGATGTCACCGTCGCGGCCGTGCCGGTGCCGCTCGCCGAGGCGCGGGAGTTCGGCGTGCTCGAGGTCGATGAGTCCTTCCGCATCATCGCGTTTCACGAGAAAGTCGCAAATCCGCCGCATATTCCGGGGCGTCCTGACTACGCGCTCGCCTCGATGGGCAACTACATCTTCAAGACGGACGCGCTCTTGGAGCGACTCGCGGAGGACGCCACCCTCGAAGGAAGCCGCCACGATTTCGGCCGTGACATCTTGCCGATGATGGTCGCGCGCGGAGATCGCGTGTTCTGTTACGACTTTCAGACCAACGAGGTGCCGGGCGAAACCGCCAACAGCTATTGGCGCGACATCGGCACGGTCGACGCGTACTTCGCCGCGAACATGGATCTGGTGCGGGTCATGCCGGAGTTCAACCTCTACAACCGGCGCTGGCCGATGCGCACGGGCATCACCCACGATCCGCCCGCAAAGTTCGTATTTCGCGACGAGGCAAACTTCCGCATCGGCACCGCGACCGAGAGCATCGTGTCGCTCGGCGTCATCATCTCGGGCGGGCAGATCCACCGCAGCGTCCTCGGCAGCCGCTGCCGCATCAACTCCTTCAGCGAGGTCGACGAGAGCATCTTGCTCGAGAACGTGACCGTCGGCCGGCACGCCAAAATCCGGCGGGCCATCATCGACAAAGACGTCGAGGTTCCGGCCGGCGCGCAAATTGGCATCGATCTCGAACGCGACCGCGAGCGCTGGTACGTGAGCGAAGGCGGCGTCGTCGTGATCCCGAAGCGCGCCAAGATCGAGCCCGGCCCCGTCCCTGCCGGGGACTGAAGATGGGCCGCACGATTTCCCGTCGTAGCTCGCGTTCGCGGCGCTGGCTCGTACCCGGAACGGAGCGCTGAAGATGGGGCGCACGATCCTCGTCGGCGACGTCCACGGCTGCGCGCGCGAGCTCGAAAGGCTCTTCGACGAGCTTGTGATCGGGCGCGGCGATCGCGTGCTGATGGTCGGCGATCTGGTGGTGCGCGGGCCCTCGCCGAATCGGGTGCTCGAGCTCGTGCGCGCCGTCGGCGGGCTCAGCGTGCGCGGCAATCACGAAGCGCGGCTCTTGCAATGGCGCGAGCTGCGCGGTGCGCCGAAGCGGGCCGTCGCGACCTTGTCGGAGGGCGAGCATCGCATCCTCGGCAACAAACATTTGCGACGCACCGCCGAAGAGATCGACGACGAGGGGTGGACGCAGCTCGCGCGCATGCCGCTGTGGTTGCTCGTGCCCGAACAAGAACTGCTCGTCGTCCACGCGGGGCTCGTGCCGGGCGTGCCGCTCGCCAAACAGCGTGAGCGCGCGCTCCTCAACGTGCGCGGAATCGACGAGGATGGCGAGCCGACCGAGCGCCGCGACGTGGGCGAATTGTGGGGCAAACGCTACCTCGGTCCTCCGCACGTCGTGTTCGGCCACAACGCGCAGGCGGAGCCGCAGTTGCACGCATGGGCGACGGGGCTCGACACCGGCTGCGTCTACGGCGGCCACTTGACCGCGCTCGTCCTCGACGCCGAGGAGACCATCCCGCGCACGCCCGCCGCCCGCAAAAAACGGCTCGTGAGCGTGCCCGCCCGCCGTGCCTACGCGCCGGTGAAGTGAGATAGTAGCGCGGTCCGCATGCCGAGCCCCAGCGTCGAGCAAATCACGAGCGAGCTCGAGGCGCTGCTCGTGCGCGAGCTGTTGCGGACATGGCATGCCGTCAACAACAGCCATTTCAAGCGTGCGCTGAGGCCACCCGTGATGCGCCTCACGAACGCCGCCGGCATCTTCGGCCGCTGGCATCGCGAGCCGCGAACGCTCGAGCTCGAGCGCGCCTTCGTCACGTCGGCGGCGTGGGGCGAGGTCGTCGAGGTGCTCAAGCACGAGATGGCGCATCAGTACGTTCACGAGGTGCTCGGCGCGCTCGACGAGACCGCGCACGGACCTGCCTTCGCGGCCGCATGCAAGCGCATCGGCATCGACGCCTCCGCCAGCGGAAGGCCGCGAGCCGGCACCGAAGAGCCCGAGCTCGATCGCATCCGCCAGCGTGTGACGCACCTGCTCGCGCTGGCGACGAGCGACAACCAGCACGAGGCCGAGAACGCCGCCGCTCTCGCACAACGCCTCATGCTCACGCACAACATCGCCGCCTGCTCGCGCCCTGAAAAGCGCCACCATGGCTATCGACAGCTCGGCGAGCCGCGTGGCCGCATTCCCGAGGGCGAGCACATCCTGGCGGCGATCCTCGCGGATCATTTCTTCGTCGAGGCGATCTGGGTGTCGGCGCTGCGGGTGCGTGACGGCAAGCGCGGGACGGTGCTCGAGCTGTGCGGCAGCCCCGAGAATCTCGAGATCGCCGAGTATGTCCACGCGTTCCTCGCTCGCACGGCGGAGCGGCTCTGGCGTGAGCATCAGCGCGCCACGCGGACGCGCTCGAATCAGGAGCGTCGCGGTTACGTCGCCGGCGTGATGGAGGGCTTCCGCGAGCGCCTCGCCAAAGAGAAGACAAAAAATCGCGAGGCCGGGCTCGTGTGGGTGGGCGACGCCGAGCTCCACGGCTATTTCCGCTGCCGGCACCCGCACGTTCGCACCGTGCGCCTGCGCGGCCATGGCCCTAGCGACGCCCGCAGCTCGGGGCGCGAGGCCGGCCGGCAGCTCCACCTGCATCACGGCGTGTCCGATCGCAGCGCGAGCCACGACGGCGCAGCGACGCGCGCGCTCCCGCCGAAGCGCTGAGCCTCGACGATGCGGCGTGCCCGGGCGCGAGAATGACCCGCGAGTCAGTTCGACGTGGCTAGGCCTTGCGAGGCCGCAGCTTCGCGCGCGTTTCGGGTGGCGTCGTGGGGGCGCTGACCTCGCTGCGGAGGTAGCCGTGGACGAGCACGCGGAAGAGCGCCTCGACGATCTCTTCGCGCATCCGCGAGCTGACGGGCCCGCGGCCGGCCTCGATCAGGATCTCGCGCATCGCCCCGATCGTGAAGCTCGCGTAGAGGCGCGCGTCCCCTTCGCGTACCAGGCCCTCGCGCTGTCCGTCCTCGAGGCTCTCGGTGAGGAGCTGCCGTAGGCCCGCGTAGAACGAGTCGATCTTCGCGCGAAAGGCCGGATCTACGCCGCTGGCATGATCGAACAGGATCCGCATGCTATCCGGGTCATCGACGACGACGCCGAGCACCGCGCGAATGTTGTGCTTGGCCTGTCCGGCCACGTCGCCCTCGGTGTCGAAGCGCACGATCGCCGACGAGATCCGCACGAACAGCGAGTCCACGAGCTCGCTCATGATCGAGCGCTTGTCGCGAAAGTAGAGATAGACAGTGCCCTTCGCGACGCCGGCCGCGGCCCCGATGTCCTCGACCTTCGCGTCGTGATAGCCGCGGGTTGCAAACACCCGGCTCGCCGCCGCGAGCAGCTCCTGCCGCCTGTCCAGTTTCGCCACGACGCCAACGGTAGCAGCGCCGCCGGCGTGTTTGCCCGCCGTGTTCGCGCGCGTGTTTGCCGGCGTATTCGCCCGCCGTGTTCGCTCGCAGGTTTGCTCTCAACGGCGGCTGTGGTAGTCGAGCTGCCGAAACTGACCCGTGGGTCAGTACGAGGAGTGGGAATGGAAATAGGCGCGCGCACCGAGGCTGTCGTGATCGGCATGGACGTGGGCTCGACGACCGTGAAGGCCGTCGTGCTCGATCCGGAGACGCTCGCGATTTTGTGGAGCGACTACCAGCGCCACAACACCAAGCAGCCCGAGAAGGTGAACGAGCTGCTCGTGGCGATCGAGGCGGCGTTTCCGAACAGCGACCCGACGAGATGGCGCGTGTTCATCACCGGCTCGGGCGCGATGCCGCTAGCGCCTCACCTCGGCGCGAAGTTCGTGCAAGAGGTCAACGCCGTGACGCTCGCGGTCGAGCGGCTGCACCCCGACGTCGGCAGCGTGATCGAGCTCGGCGGTCAGGACGCCAAGATCATCATGTTCACGACCGACGAGAAGACCGGCGCCAAGATCGCCGTCCCGTCGATGAACGACAAGTGCGCGTCCGGCACGGGTGCCACCATCGACAAGTGCATGCTGAAGGTGGGGCTCCCGGCCGAGGAGGTCGTGAAGCTTCATTTCAACGCCGACAAACTTCACCACGTGGCGGCGAAATGCGGCGTCTTCGCCGAGACGGACATCGTCAATTTGGTGAAGACCGGCATCCCCGCCGACGAGGTGTTGTGCTCGCTCGCGGACGCGATCGTGCTGCAAAATCTCAGCGTGCTCACGCGCGGCAGCACGCTGAAGCACCGCGTGATCTTGCTCGGCGGGCCGAACACCTATCTGCCGTTCTTGCAGGAATGCTGGCGCAAAAGGATCCCCGAGGTGTGGCGCGAGCGTGGCCACGTGTGGCCGGAGGACGTGCCGATCGAAGAGCTCGTGTTCGTGCCCGAGAGCGCGCAGTACTACGCGGCCTTTGGGGCTTGCGCGTTCGGGCTCGGTGAGTCGGACGAGGTCGGGCGCTACGCCGGCCGCGCGGCGCTCATCGAGTACATGCAGAACGGTCGCAAGGCGCGCCTCGCCGAGACCGCGGGTCCGCCGCTCGCCGGCTCGAAGGAGGAGGCCGACAACTTCTTCGAGCTCTATCGCATCCCGCGCTTCGTCCCGATGAAGCTCGAGAAGGGCCAGGTCGTGCGCGCCGTGATCGGCCTCGACGGCGGCTCGACCTCGAGCAAGGCCGTGCTCATCGACGAGGCGGAGCAGATCGTGTGCAAGGCCTACCAGCTCAGCCGCGGCAACCCGATCGAAGACACCAAAGAGCTGCTCGGTAAATTGCGCGACTACGTCGAGGGCGAGGGCGCGCGGCTCGAGATCCTCGGCATGGGCGCGACGGGCTACGCGGCCGACGTGCTCGAGCGCAGCATGAAGGTCGACGTCAACGTGGTCGAGACCGTGGCGCACATGTTGAGCGCGGTGAAGTACTGCGGCGACATCGACGTCGTCTGCGATATCGGCGGCCAAGACATCAAGGTCTTGTTCATCAAGAACGGCGACATCCACAATTTCCGCCTCTCGAACTCGTGCTCGGCCGGCAACGGGATGCTGCTGCAAGCGATGGCCGATCAATTCGGCGTGCCGGTGACGGACTACGCGAAGACGGCGTTCGCGGCCGAGCTGGCGCCAAAGTTTAGCTACGGCTGCGCGGTCTTCCTCGACACCGATCGGGTGAACTTTCAGAAAGAGGGCTTCAGCAAAGAAGAGCTCCTGGCGGGTCTCGCGCAGGTGCTGCCGAAGAACGTGTGGCAGTACGTCGTGCAGATCCCGCGGCTCGCGGCGCTTGGCCGGCGCTTCGTGCTCCAGGGCGGCACGCAATACAACCTGGCCGCGGTCAAAGCGCAGGTCGACTACATCAAGCAGCGCGTGCCGGACGCCGAGGTGTTCGTGCACCCGCACACGGGCGAGGCGGGTGCGCTGGGCGCGGCGTTCGAGGCGCTCCGCATCGTGAAGCGGCGCGGCACCTCGAGCTTCATCGGGCTCGCGGCGGCGATCGACATTCAGTACGCGACCAAGAACGACGAGAGCACGGTCTGCCACTTCTGTCCGAACGAGTGCAAGCGCACCTTCATCGACACCGAGTGCCCGGACGGCTCGACCGCGCGCTACATCTCCGGCTTCTCGTGC
The DNA here is from genome assembly GCA_009692485.1 of Myxococcales bacterium. Taxonomy (GTDB): domain Bacteria; phylum Myxococcota_A; class Polyangia; order Polyangiales; family Polyangiaceae; genus SYFR01. The sequence continues at coordinate 22,798 of SHZB01000022.1, read as the reverse complement.
GAGAAGGGCACCGTCGAGAGCGAGGCGGCGATGCTCGAGCTGGTGAAAGAGCGCAAGGCGATCGCCAAAGAGTTTCCGAACCTGGTGAGCTACGAGGCCAGCCGCGCCTTCAAGCACTTCTTCGACTTCGCGCCGATGCCGCCGAACGGCACGCCGGTCGAAGACATGGTCGTCAAGAAGGGGCTCTTCAGCATCAAGCGCGAGAAGGTGGTGCGACCCTTTCAGCGCGCAAGTCGGGAGGCGCGCGAGGCGCTCAAATCGATCCGCATCGGCATGCCGCGGGTGCTCAACATGTACTCGACCGGCCCGTATTTTCGGACGTACTTCGAGGCGCTCGGCGTGCCGAAGCAGAACGTCGTCTTCAGCGACGCGACCAACGAAGAGATGTGGGTCGCGGGCGGTAAATACGGCTCCGTCGATCCGTGTTTTCCGAGCAAGGTGGCGCAGGCGCACGTCCACAATTTGCTGTTCGAGCACCACAGCGCGGAGAAACCGCTCAAGTACATTTTCTTTCCGATCCTGATGACCGTCCCGAACTTCCTCGAGAAGACGATGGACGCGACCAGCTGCCCGATCGTCGCGGGCGCGCCCGAGGTGATGAAGGCGGCCTTCACGAAAGAGGTCGACTTCTTCGCGCAACGCGGGATCGAATACCTCGATCCGGGGCTCAGCTTCTCGGAGCCGAACTTGACCTCTGCGCGGATGTTCCAGACCTGGGGGCCGCGGCTCAAGGTCACCCAAGACGAGAGCGATCACGCGCACAAACAGGCGCTGCTTGCGCTCGCGGCGTTCGACCGTGATCTGCAGAACAAGGGCCGCGCGATCCTCGAGACGGTGGAGGCGGAGAACCGCCTCGCGCTGCTCGTCGTCGGGCGCCCCTACCACTCCGATCCGGGGCTGAACCACGGGATCCCAGAGGAGTACCAGGTGCTCGGCTATCCGATCCTGAGCGTGCGCTCGATGCCGCGCCATCCGGATTTCTTGAAGCGGTACTTCAAGGCGGGAGAAGATCCGCACGACATCAACGACGTCTGGCCCGAGAACTACTCGGCCAACAGCGCGCAGAAGGTGTGGGCCGTGCGTTACGCCGCGCGCCACCCGAACATCGCGGTCCTCGATCTGTCGAGCTTCAAGTGCGGCCACGACGCGCCGACCTACGGCATCGTGGACGCGATCGTGTCGACGGCGCACGTCCCCTACGCGGCGCAGCACGACATCGACGCGAACAAACCGAGCGGCTCGATCAAGATCCGCGTGAAGACCTTCGCCCACAGCCTGAAGCTGCACGAAGAGGCGCTCATCGACACGGCCGGCAAGAAGAGCGAGCTGTCGCGCAGCATCGACGAGAAGCACCTCATGCTGTTGCGTGAGAAGCAGACGCGGCTCGCCGCACGCCAGATGCAAGACGCCGAGCTTGTGGCGCAGATCGACGAGCTGGCCGGAAAAATAGCCAAATACACGCCGAGCCCGCTCGTGGTCGAGCCTCGCCGCGAGCCCGGCCTCGTGCAGCTGCGACGCAAGAAGTCCGAGAGCACGGCCGTGACCGACGCGGCTGAGTGAAGCCGCCAAATGAAGCCGCCGAATGAAGCGACCAACTTACGCGGCCGAGTGAAGCTGCCCAATGACTGCGACGCCGCGCGCACACCGAGCGGCAACCCCACTGAATCGAACGGAGTCCACCATGAACGCACCCACGACTGACCCACGAGTCACTTTGAAGAAGAGCCTGCCGCTTGCGGCCGTGAACACGCGCACGGACGGGCTCACGGACGACGAGCTACGGAAGAACCTGGCGGCCTACGAAGCCGGCGAGCGAGCGCGCCTCGGGATCCGTGACGAACGGCGGCAGTGGATCGACACGATGGTCAATCCCGATATGAAGCGCGAGGAGCGAGAGCGGGTCACGCTGCTCATCAGCGGGCTCACGAAGGCGCAGGATTTCTTGGTCGAGGGCGCGATCAGCGGCCAGGGCTACAAGGTCAAGAACATCGGCTGCCCCGACAACGAGGGGCTGCAGCACGGCAAAGAGTACGGCAACCGCGGCCAGTGCAATCCGACCTACTTCACGGTCGGCAACTTGGTGAAATACCTGTGCGAGCTGCGCGACAAGCGCGGGCTCACGGCCAAGCAGGTGGTCGACAACTACGTGTTCTTCACCGCCGGCGCGTGCGGGCCGTGCCGCTTCGGGATGTACGTGACCGAGTATCGCAAGGCGCTGCGCGACGCGGGCTTCGAGGGCTTTCGCGTGATGCTGTTCCAGCAGCAGGGCGGCCTCTCGCAGGCGACGGGCGACGACGTGGGCATCGATTTGAGCCCGAAGTTTTTCTTGGCGATCGTGCAGGCGGTGGTGGCCGGCGACGTCATCAACGCGCTCGGTTATCGCATGCGCCCCTACGAGCTCGAGGCCGGCGCGACCAACCGCGCGTCCGAAGAGGCAAAGAAAATCTGCTACCGCGCGCTCTTCGAGAAGAAGAACATTTTCAAGGCGCTCTATCGCAGCCGCAAGCTGTTCGGGTCGGTCAAGGTCGACAAGCTGAAGGCGAAGCCGAAGGTCTCGATCATCGGGGAATTCTGGGCGATGACGACGGAGGGCGACGGCAACTACCAGCTGCAGACCTTCCTCGAGGGCGAGGGCGCGGAGTGCGACATCCAGCTCACGACCGCGTGGCTGCTCTACAACATTTGGGAGGTGGCCCGCGATACGCGCCAGCGCGATGGGCTGCGGCACGCGGACGATGCGAAGAGTGGTCTGCATGAGCATCAAGGGGAGCTCGACATCGCCAAGCGGCAGGCGTCGCTGAAGCTGGCAGAGTGGGGCTTGCGGATCGGCTTTCAGGCGTTCGCGCTGCCGCCGGGGCTGCACGGTTATCACCTGCCGGACATGGACCAGATCGCCGAGGTCGCCGATGGCCACTACTCCAACGATCTGCGCGGCGGCGAGGGCCACATGGAGGTCGGCAAGCTCATCACCAACGTCGTCGGCAAGAAGGCGCACATGACGCTGAGCGTGAAGCCCTTCGGCTGCATGCCGTCGAGCGGCGTGTCGGACGGCGTGCAGTCGCTGATCACGACGAAGTACCCCGGCACGATCTTCTGTGCGGTCGAGACGAGCGGAGACGGCGCGACGAATTTTTACTCGCGCTGCCAGATGTTTCTCTACAAGGCGCGCATCGCGGCGGAAGAAGAGCTGGCGCGGACCTTCGCCGAGCATGGGCTCACGCGAGCGGAGGTCGAGGCCTTCCTCGCGAAGAATCCGAAGTACGCCTCGCCGCTGCACAAGAGCCCGCATGTCGCGTGCGGCACCGCGGCCGATCTCGTGCACGAGGTGGCGCCGCTGATCAAGCTGTCACGGGCCGCGCGCACGCGAATCGCCGTAAAAAAGGCGGCAAACGCACAAATCGCGCGAGTCTTAACGCTGCCGGGCAAGGCTCGTCGGCTGGGGGCGTCGCTCGCGGATCCGGAGGTGCGCGCGGCGATCGCGCTCGATCTCGAGGTGCTTCAAGATCTCGTGAGCGGCAAGGCCCGCGAGTTGTACGGGCCGATCGTCAAGAGGCTCACGACCCGCGCCTACTTCGGTAGCGATGCCGAGAGCGCCGCGGTCACGCACGACCACGGCATGCATGAGGCCGAGCCGCTCGCGGCCGAGTGAAGCGCAAACAAGCGAGTGAAGCGCGAGCAAGCGAGTGAAGCGCGAGCCGTGATCGCGCGCGGTGAGGGGGGACCGCCAGAGCGCCTGCCGAAGGGTTCCGGCGTCGCGCTCGTGGTGATCTCGGTCGTGACGCTCGGGACGGTGCTCGGCCTGCTCGCGTGGCTGATGCTGTAACGGCAGGGCGGGCGCGCTCGGCGCGGGATGGCGCGGCCTTGTGAGCCGAGGTCAGCGTGCGTGCGACTCTGCGCCCGTGTCGACCGGAGGTTTTGGGACGACCTCGGCCCGGAGAGCGGAGTGACTGGAGAGCACTCCGAAATACCTGAGCAAGTGAAAATTCGGCGGTGGCACAGCCGCGACGAGACGGGTCAACAAGTCGTGGGGCTCGAAGATGAGCGCGCGAGCCCTCGTTGCTCAACATTAGGGTGCCGGTGACGGTCGCGTTGAGCGCCACGGTGCCCAGGTGGAGCGTATCGGCGTCCAACGTCATTCTTGGGTAGGGGATATTCCGAACCGTCGGGGCCGAGGCCGCGAAGCATGCGAGGGCGGCGAGGAGCGAGAGGGCGAGAAGGGGCGCCTTGCGGGGAGCGGCCACGATACCCGATCGAGGGCGGACTGCCGTGGCCCATAGCAGCCTCGCTGCGCTACACTTCCACCATGGGCACACCGGCCACGAAGCTTGCGACCTGGGAGGCCGTCTGGGAGGCCGAGCTTGCTGGCTTGGCCGTCGAGGTGATTGACGGCGTGGTGGTGGAGAAGGCGATGCCTACGGATGACCACGGCGCCGGTCAGCTTGGGGTAAGTGTGGAGGTCGGTGGTCCGTTCGCGCGGAAGGGCGGTCGAGGAGGGCCAGGTGGCTGGTGGCTCCGCACCGAGGTGGACATCGAGCTGAGCGCGCACAACATCGTTCGCCCCGACATCTCCGGGTGGCGCCGCGAGCGGGTGCCCGAGCTGCCCAAGACCTTTCCGTGCCGCATCCCGCCCGACTGGGTGTGCGAGGTGCTGTCCCCGAGCACGGCCGCGCGAGACCGCGGGCCGAAGGCGGATCTCTACCATCGCGCTGGCGTCACTTTGTACTGGGTCGTCGATCCGGCGAACCGGGTGGTTGAGGTCCTCCGCCGGGGGGAAACGGTGTGGGAGGTGGCGGCGACATGCGGCGGCGGCTTCGCCCGGCTCGCGCCGTTCGATGCGGTGGAGCTGTTCGTGGGGCGGTTCTTCGGGGAGGATCCGCCGGAGGAGTAGGGTCGGGCGGGCGGGGCCCCTCACTCCCCCTGAACAGGTAGACCGCCCCGGCGTCCGACGCGACGAGATCGCTGGTGGCCGCGCCGATCAGGATGTCCGCGCGGCCATCGCCGTCGAGAAGTGCAGGGTGCTCATCGCAGTCGGTCACTTCCACCGAAGCCAGAATCGCCCCTACGGCTGCGGCGAGCTTGTCGGTGGCGGAGTTGCGAACGGACCGGCGGGACCGGCCGGCTGGAAAGAGTCGAAGAAGTAGTGGCTGCGTTGCAGTCGAGCTGAATCACACCCGCAAGGCTGCACAATATCGGTGGTCCAGCTACGCTTACACGATGGATTCGCTCGGCGACACACCACCCTCTGTGCGTGCCGCGATCGAACGCTTTCGCATTGGCGTCCAGGCTCGGTTTGGGCCACGCCTGCGCGAGTTGGTGCTGTTCGGATCGTACGCGCGCGGTGATGCCGACGACGAGAGCGATGTGGACCTGCTGGTGGTGATCGACGAGCTGAGCGAAGCGGAACGCCGCGAGGTGTTCGATCTCGCCTACGACGCCGACGCAGCCGATCGCGAACACTGGAGCGGTCTTGCGCCGATCGTCTATTCGACAGCTTGGGCACAAGAGCTTCGCCGGCGCGAAAAACTGCTGCTGCAGGATGTCGACCGGGAGGGGGTTCGATTGTGACCGGCGACAACCGTCGCCAGAACATCGCCATTGACGTAGCGCGCGGTAACGACTCGCTCGAGAGCGCAGAAATTCTGCTCGCCGCCGGAAAACTCGCGGACCCAGTTAGCCGCGCGTACTACGCCGCATTCCACCACGCCTGCGCCCTCTTGCTCATCCACGGCGAGCAAGCGCGGCGGCACGGTGGAGTCGAACGGCTGCTGCAGCGCGATCTGGTGCGTACCGGCGCTCTCGAGCCCGAGATTGCGCGGCTCTCTCGCATCTGATGAAGGACCGCCACGACGCCGACTATGGTGCCGAGTTCGTCTTCACGATTGAAGGCACCAAGGAGCAAGTCGCAGCTGCTCGAAAATTCTGTGCGCGTGCCAAAGAAGTCCTGCTGAAAGGGAACTGGCTCGACGCCAGTTGAGCGCCACCAAGTGCTGAGCGTGCAAGTCTCTACCGAATGCGAGGAGAGCAAGACGATCGTGACCGAGTGTGTCGCCACCGTGGCAGGCGAAACTCCTGCCCCGCAATTGCCCCGCAGCGCGCCCTTGTGAGCCGAGGTCAGCGTGCGTGCGACTCTGCGCGACCGAGAGCGCGTTCGACGGTGGCGGCGTCGGCGAGCCCGATGTTTCGCCATCGCTCGCAGCCGTCAAGGTCGAGCAAGACGAGGCTTGGCACATGGTGGAGACCAGCGAAGGCGCTGCCATCGGCGAGCTGTTCCGGATCGGCGAGCGCGAGTCGATAACCGAGCTCGAGCGCCGCGGCGAAGGCCTCGATCATCGGTCGATGCGCGCCCGGCTCGAGCACGACGCCGAGCACGTTGATGCGCGGGCGATGGCGCCGAAGCAGGTTGCTGAGCAAGCGCGCCTGTGCCTGCGAGGCCGGATCGTAGGTGGCGAGAAACAGGACGAGCGTGAGCCGTCCGCGGAGCTCGGCGCTGGTGACGGTGCCGCCCGCGACGTCGTCGAAGGCAAAGCGGCGCGGCTCGCAGGCTGCGCCTGACAGCGTTGCTAGCGTGGACGAGGGCGCGGCCGTAGGCGCGGAGGGATAGGACGAGGTTTGCGTCAAGGTCGGCGTGCACGCGCAGGCGAGCGCCACGCACGCTGCGGCGAAGCGACGCGCCGCGAAGCAACCTGCGCGGCGCATCGCGATCAGCTTGCCTCGTGTGCGAGCTCAAAGGGGGCGAAGATGTCGGCGCAGTCGCGCAGGAGCTGCGGCAGCTCGCGGCCGCTGCGACGGTGGGCCAAGACGGTATGCGCGAGGTCGTCGATCACGGTGTCGCGGCAGCTCGCGTAGAGCTTGATGCCTTGAAGCTCGGTGCCGACGTCGGGAGCATCGGAGTCCCGGATGATCGGGATCTGGCGGACGGAGTCGAAGCCGGTGTCTTTCACCATGCGAAAGATGAGAACGCGCACGAACTCGAGGTAGAGCGGGATTACGAGCACCGCGATGCGCCCGCCCGAGCCGACGCCGCGCGCCTCTGCGCCGACGAGCGCACGCTTCACGCTCGTGATGCAGCCGAGCGAGGTATTGGAGGCGCGATGCATCCGCTCTTGCCGCACCGGATCGCACTCGACCGCGAGCAAGGGACCGTAGAGCGCAGCCATCGGAACCGCGACATCGGGCGCATCTTCAGCGAGCGCGTCGAGCCAGGCATCGCGCCCATCGGGAGCAAGCTCACCGTAGAGATGGGCCGCGGCGGTAGCGGCGGACGCGTCCGAAGCGAGCGACGAGAGCCACGCGCGCCACGCCCCGCGCGCCCGTAGATCGGCGTCGAGCGCAGGTGCCCCGCACTCGCCATGCACGGGTTCGCTGGCGACGACGGAGGGCGGGATGTAAGCGCCGCGGGCGAGCCCTGGGGTGGGCTCGGACACGCTCGAATGCGCTGGTGGCGGAACGTTGCTGTCGCGCGTCATCTCACAACCCACCCGTTCACGACGACCGCGCCGCGAACGAGGAACCTTGGCTCTTCTCACGAGCCACACACGCCCGCAAGGCGGGAAACGACAGGCGTGAAACGACGAGGCCGGTGGGATGCTGCCCGAGAATGCCGCGCCTGCTAAGGTTCGCGTCTCGATGGCATCAACGGGCGCGCAGCACGATGACGATCTCGCGCTCGAGGTGCCCGCTGTCGAAGGCGACGTGGCAGGCGATGGTGCCGATGGGGATCGCCACGAGGAGCTGCGCGTACCGGAAATTGCGGGCGATGCGCTCGACGACCGGGTAGCGGACGATCTCCCGCTCGAGCCGCAGCTCGGCGTGACCGATGCAGTGGGTGCGCTCGACGACGACGCGGTCGGGCTCGCTCTTGGCGATGCGAATGTTCACGATGGGCTCGACCTCGCGGACACGGCGCCAAGCTTCGTCGGCGTCGAGCACGAAGGCTTCGGCCACGACACCGACGAGCGCGATCACGAAGAGTTCGAGCGCGACGGTCTCGACGACGGAGGACTCGAGGGACTCAACGATGCCGAGAGTCATGTCGCGGAGGTAGAGCTCCCCGCGATCGACGGCGAGGATGACGAGTCCGCCGATGAGCTCGACATCGGCGTGGGGCTCGACGAGTTGCCCGTGGGGCTCGACGAGTTGCCCGTGGCGCCATGCGGCTGAGCGCCGAAATCTCGCGCGCTCACGCAGACAACACGGGCGCCGCGTGAAGCGCGCTCACGCAGGGACGACGAGCGCCGCGTGAAGAGCGCTCACGCAGGGACGACGAGCGCCGCGTGAAGCGCACTCACGCAGGGACGACGAGCACCGCGTGAAGCGCACTCACGCAGGGACGACGAGCGCCGCGTGAAGCGCACGTTGAGCCGGGTCCGCGAGCGCGCCGTCCACGAGCGCGGAGAAGCGCAGCGGCGTGAGATCGACGAGGCTCGGCGGGCGCTCGAGCGACGAGAGGGCGCGGCGAAACAGCGTCAGCGAAGTGGGATCGGAGCCGAGCGACGGGCCGACGATGCTGACGAACGCCAGCGACTCGGTGACGCGTACCTTCGCGAGCGAGAGAAGTTCCGAGCGCGCGGCGGACCAGTCGGGCGTGCTGATCAACGACAACACGACCTTCGCGGAGTCCGCGCTTGCAGCGAGTGCCAAGACCGGGATTTGTGCGGTTTCTAGCCAAGAGAGGAGCCGCGCGTCGGACTCTGGACCCGCGAGTTCGATGAGGACCACCTGCCGATCGACCGACACTGCGCGCACGCCGCGAGCCTCGCCGGCAGCGTCGCGGCGTACCACCGTCTCGCGCGGGTTCGCATTCCCCGTCTCGAAGCTGGAGCGCGCGTGGATGGCGATCCCGCTCTTGCGCGCCCACTCGACAGCTTGAGGGTTGAGGACCTTGGCACCGGCGTGCGCCATCTCTTCGAGCGTGTCGTAGTCGACTGACTGCAGGTGCTGCGCCGCGGGAACTACGCGCGGATCAGCGGAGTAGATGCCATCGACGTCGCTGTAGATCTCACATCGATCTGCGCCCAAGGCCGCGGCCAGCGCGACGGCGGTCGTGTCGCTGCCGCCGCGACCGAGGGTGGTGATCTCGCGCCGGTAGCTCACGCCCTGGTAGCCCGCGACGATGACGATGCGCCCGCGCACCAACTCGTCCTCGATGCGGTGTGGGCGCACCTCGATGATGCGCGCATCGAAGTGCCGGTCGTTGGTGATGATGCCGCACTGCGAGCCCGTGAAGCTGATGGCCTCGCGGCCGCGCGCCTTGATCGCGATGGAGAGGAGCGACATCGCCACGCGCTCGCCGGTCGAGACGAGCATGTCCAGCTCGCGACGCGGCGGCTCGCTCACGCCCGAGACCTCGCGCGCAAGCTTCAAGAGCGCGTCGGTCGACTTGCCCATCGCGCTCACGACGACGACGACGTCGTTGCCTTCAGCGTGGGTCTGGACGACGCGATCGGCGACGCGACCGAGCCGCTCGACGTCCGCGACGGACGAGCCGCCGTACTTCTGCACGACGATCGGGCGCGCCTTCCCGGGCGTGGGGTGGTCGGTCGTTTCCTCGAGCAACATGGGCGCCTCGGCGGAGCCAAGCGGGTAGCACGAAGCCTCCGCGCGAGTCGAGCTTTCGGCACTGTGCTTTCGGCACTGCGCGTGTTCGGCACTGCGCGTGTTCGGCATTGTGCGCCGCGCATGAGGTCGGCATCGCGCGCCGAGCACGTGACGCACGTCGCTAGTCGCGCACGAGCATCAGCTCATAGAGCTCGGCTTCGCCGCTGCGCCCTTCGGCTCGGGCGATGTCCCGCAGCCGCGTGAGCACCGTTTGCCGCATCGCGATGAGCTCATTCGCGGATGCTCCGGGATCTTCTTCGAGCCGCGCGGAGACGAGCGCCAAGAGTTCGTGATCGCGCCCAAGTCGGTCGAGCGCTGCGGCCAAGCGACGCACCACATCGGCATCGCTCGGATTGCCGCGAAGCCGCTCGGACAGCTCATCCACGAGACGCTCGTCGTCGCCGTCATCGTCGCTGGGCGAGAACGACGGCAGCTCGATGATGGGCATGAGTCGCATCGGCGGCTCCGACACGGATCCCGGCTTCGATGTCGGCTCCGCTCCCGGGTCCGATTCCGCTCCCGGGTCCGATTCCAATTCCGATGCCGGCTTCGATCCCCGTTCCGACACCGGCTTCGCTGTCGGATCCGATCTAGATTCGGAGCGGGGCTGCGGAGGCGGCGCGGTCAGGCTTGCGGCTTTGCGGAAGCCCTCGAGTACCGAGCGGCGCGTCGGAACGAGTCGGAGCGCGAGGGCGTACATGGCCTTCGACGCGAAGTGGTCGCCGCGCTCATCTGCCTCGAAGCGTGCCGCCTGTTCGAGCCACGTCGCGATCGCGGAAGCCGCATCACGCCGCGAGCCGTAGGGCCCCGTGGCGTCCCACACGAGCCCGCCGTCGAGCTCACCCGGATCGCGAACTTCGACGAGCGCGGGGAGCATTCGCTCGACCTCGGGGAGCATCCGCGCGTAGGCCTCGCTCGCGCCTGCGAAGTCGCCAAGCTCTGCACGCCAGCGGCCTTCGCATGCGCGTGCCTCGATCGCTTCTGGCACAAATCCCGGCACTCCGCGAACGTGGGCGATGGCGGCGGGCCGATCATCTGCGACGACGGCGAGCGCCTTGGCGAGCTCAATCTGGACCGAGTGCGACTTGGATTGGTGCCGCTCGGCGAGCCTAACTGCGCGGGCAAACAACTCGAGGGCGCGCCGTCCTTGGCCGAGATCCGCGAGGGTGCGCGCGAGGCCAAAGACCGCATCGACGCTGTCGGGCAAATAGCGCAGCGCTCGCTCGAAAATCTCGGCGGCAGCGGAGAGACAGCGAGCCGCGAGCAAGGCGGCTCCGGCGCGCCGCAAAACCAAATGGCGCGCATCGGCACCGCGCGCTCCTGCCTCGAGGTGCTCGACATCCGCTCGCGCCCCGTGCTCGTCGCCTCGTGCGAGCCGCAGCTCGAATCGTCGCCATCGCAGATCTTCCCACCCGGGCGCCCGTGCGATCGCCTCGTCGAGGGCACGGACCGCAGCGGGGCTCGTGCCAAGAAGCTCCGCTGCGCGTGCATATTCCGCCGCTGCGAGCGCACCGAATGGCTCTGCCTCGGCCGCGCGCTCGAAGGCAACTCGCGCCGCATCGAACTCGCCGGAGCCGAGCAGCAGCTCCGCACCGAGGGCGCCCTCGTCGATGGCAGGACCGAGCTCGCTCAAGAGGTCGAGCGCCGTCGCCGAACGGCCTCCGACCGCGCGATCCAGTTCGCAGATCCGTCGCACAATCTCGGGATGCCGCGGTGCGCGCTCGAGCGCTGCAAGGTACTCGCGCCGCGCTTCATAGGTGCGACCGTGAACCAGCTCGAGCTCCGCCGCAGCGACGAGTCGCGCGAGCTCCACGCCCGACGTGACCCGTGCGCTCGCTGCCGATGGAACGCCCTCGACGCTCGCGGCGATCTTCATTCCTTCAGCGCCGATGCTCGGCGGCGACCAACGGAGTCCGGTCGTCGCCGGTGCGCGCATTCCCGAGAGTGGCAAGAGCGCGCGCGAGATCGCCCTGCCGGCCCCGCGCAAGACGACGGCCGCTCCCACCTGCGTTCCGTAGGGCCGGCACAAACTGAGGAGGGCCCGGAGCGCGTACGCTTGCGGCGGTGCCGAGAGCCCGACTCCTCGCGCGCACACCGGTACGAGCTCGATGGCGTCGTGGTCGCACGCGACCAACACCTCGAAGGCGAGTGCGCTCCGTTCGCCCCGCACACCGATCAGCCATCCGTATTCGGTTGGCGCGAGCAACACCTCAGGCACGCGCTCGTCGAGCAGGCCGGCGAGCTCCGCGCGCGCCCACCGCTCGGTCGCAATGGGCAGCGCGACAAGGAGCCGCTCGAGCTCGCCGCGCCGATTTCGGAACGCCGTGACGCCGCCGCTCAAGTCGACGGGAAACCGCACGTCCGGCAGCCCGACCACGAGCTCTGTCACCAAGAGCGGCCCCAACAGGAAGGGCGACTCGAGCTCGACCGCGAGGCGCCCGCGCGTGACGACCAGCCGGAGCCTGGGTCGATCATCTTCAGGCGGCGTCGGAGCGGCGTTGTCACCGCTTGTCCGCGCCAAGCCCCCGAGCACGCTGCGACGCGGGCCCTTCACCCGGGGGAGTTGAGTCGCGGAGCCCGTTCGTGCCATGCGCTCGCCAGGGTAGCGGCGGCAGCGCCAAGCGGAAAAACGATCGGCAGAACGGGCGGCCTACGAGAGGCGGCTCAGGTCTCTTTCGCCTTCAGCTTGTCGAGCTTTTTCTGCATCTTCGAGATGAGCTTATCGAAGCCTTTTTTACGCAAGATCTTGAGAAACTGTACGCGGTACGTCTTCACGAGGCTCGCCTGCTCGGTGACGATGTCGACGACCTTGAGGGTGCCGCCGATGGTCTCGAGGCGGAAGTCGATCTCCAGCTCCGGCGCGCGCGCATCCGACTTGTGCTTGGCAAGGGTCTTCACAATCGTCGCCTCGCCGTCGGTCTCTTCGGCGGAGTACGCGATCTGGTAATCGAGCATCTTCTTGAGGTTGCGCTTGTAGTTGTTGCGGACGAGCTCGGTGAGCAACTCGGTGAAGCGCTTCTTCTCCGCGTCGGAGCGCGCGTCCCATTCGTCACCGAGCGAGCCCTTTGCGAAGCGGTCGTACGCGAGCATGCTGTCGAAGAGCGTCTGAAGCTTGCTTTGCCGCGCCTCGCTCTTCGGTTGGGCGACGAGGTCGAAGAGCTGCGCCTGCTTCGCCTTGACGGTGTCGGTCGCCTCGCCGGCGCTGGCCGTCATGGGTACGAGGAGCCCCAGAATCAACGCAAACAGGGCAATCCAGCTCTTCTGCAATGTCTTCGGCATGAGTCTGCTCCGATGCACTTGGTGCGGGATAAGCGATCGATTCGTTGGCGAGGTGGAGGGAAATAGCTCAAGGGAACGATGCCCGCGGCGCTCGCGGGTCTGAGGACGGGTGTCGCGCTTGGCCTATTCAGCGCGGCGCGGCGGAACGAGCGACGACCTCGTTGCATGGCCCGGTGCGGCGAGCAACCTGGCGCCGCAGCGGTTCACGCGGACTGTCGGCATCCTTGAGCAGCACCTCAGCGCGCGACGTCGAAGGCGACCTGTCCGTTGTAGGTCTGCACCACGACGACATCGCCTACGAGGTCAATGGCGCTCGGACCGGACTCGATGGGAAGCTTCTGCACGACCGCACCGGTATCGCGCCGCAGCACGAAGACATGATCGGCCTCATCGGTGAATCCGTATGCGGTGACGATGTGGTCTTTGAGGAATACGAACGGCACATTGTTCACGAGCGGCGCGCTCCGCCAAAGGACCCGACCCGTCGCCAGCTCTATCGCGGTCAGAAAGCCCTTCTTGCCGAAGACCTCGCGGGCGTAGCCGCCGCCGCCGTTGGCGACGAAGAGGACGCCGTTTCGCACGAGCGCGTAGGTGAGGTCCTGCACCGCGAAGTCTTTCCACTGAGGGTTTGCGGCGGGCGGGTGGCGGAGCGACTCGAGATCCCAGATGGACTCGGCCTGATTGCCATTGACGATTGCCAAATAGCGACCGCCGTAAATGAGATTGAGCCGATCGCCATCGGGGATGATCGCCCTCAAAGACTCGAAGCCGTACGAGCTCGGGATGTCCTGGCGCGCCCCGGACGGGAGCCTTCCATTCAGCGCCGGCGCGATGAACTCTGCCTGAGGCGCAGCGGCAGAGGGCGGATTGTTTGAAATGGGGGGAGCGAGCATGGGCGACCTCTTGCGCGTCAGCCTTGGAGCCGGCTCGAGGCCAGGGAGCTCCGCTCTTGTGGTCGTTCGCTCCCAGGCGACGCTTGGAATGCGGCGGATTTCGCTCGAAGTCAGATCGAGCCTCGGGTTGCCGACCCGCTGCCCTTCGAGAAACTCTGCGACCTGCTCGAGGCCGCGACGGAGCCCTCGATCTGCGCCGCTGCGCTCGAGCCCGGCGATGCTGTCCTTCAGGCGCGCGGGGTCGCGAACATCGATCGCGGCGAGCGCATGGTCGAGGAGGCAGGATTGCTCGAGCCGGAGAGCCTCGCTCACGTCTGAGGAGGATTGCGTCGCGTCTTCGAGATCCGCGGTGGGCTCCGATGCGCTGGCTGGGGCAATGGCAAATACGTAGTCGTGATCGTAAGTGCGAACGAACAGCTCATCGGCCCTGGTGAGGATCATGTCCGGGCCACTCTTGAGTGGGAGCTTCTCTTGGACATCGCCGGTTCGCGCGTCGAGCAAGTAGAGATGGTCCGGCTCCGTCGTGAATCCGTAACCCGCAATCAACGTCGTGCCTCGAATGACGAAGTTATTGGCATTGGCCACGAGCGGATCGCTCGACCAGAGGAGTGCGCCGCTGTCGATTGCAAAGGCCGCGACGTACGCAGTCTTGTTGCCAACGTCTTTCGCGTAGCCGTTGTGCGAAGCTTGAACGAAGAGCGACTTTCCCGCCAATTGCGCGAAATTAAGCTCGAGTTGGACGGCCGCTGCCGGCTGGAGGAGCGCTGCGGCATTGACGATCACGGGCTTCTTGCCAGGTGAAAAGATGCCCAAAGTGCTTGAGCCATAAAGCCCAATGGAATGGTCGGCGTGGGTGAAAAGCACATGAAGGACGGCACGGTGGATGCGGGATGGGAGTCCGTCGGGGACATCATCACGGCCCAGTCGTTGCGCGCGCGGCACTACGCGATTGCGGGTTAGCCAATCCGCGTCGTCGGTGATGAGGTTCTTCGTCGCGGACACGCGCCGCAGCGACACGGCCGGGCCAGTCATCATGGCAAATCCCGGCTTTCCGTGTGCGACCGGCAGCGCCGCGAGAGTCACTTGGCTTTGGCCGGAGATTTCGTCGGCGAGACGCGCCGCGGCTTGGAGAAGCTCGGCGCTGGCGACGGTGTGCAGCGCCATTGCGGCGATGTCCCCAGGCGCGCTTCGCACGATGTCCTTCAGCCGTTGTTTGGCAATCGCGGGGCGATGCTCGAGCAGCGGCAAGATGGCGGCTCGGCGCTCGTTCGTATCGTGGACGTGCCTGTCAGGGACCGGCGCGCACGGACCGAGATTGCCAATCACCGGCGTGGCGGACGTCCCCGCGGCGCGTGGAGGCTCCGGCTTCCCCTTCGGTGGTCCCGTTACCGCCCTCACTGGGCCTTTCGCGGTCGTCGGCACCGCTGAAGAGAGGCCGTCCTTTGGCGAGCACGCGGAGATCACTAGAGCCACAGCGAGCGCGAGAGGGAAAGCGCGCGCGAGATGGATGCCGAGCCGTGCTTGCATGGGCGCTAGCTTCATCGACGCTGCGGCGTCTTGCAAGCCACCTTCGGGTGAACAGAATCGTTCGACTGCGATAGCCACCTTCGGGTGAACCGAATTGGGCCTGGCCATGAGAACAAGGACTTCGTGTAGTCTGCGCGACGCCGCTCTGGCCCATGGAGGATGCCTTGATGAAGTTCATTGAACGATGCGCGATTGGCGCGATGGTTCTCGTCGGTTGTGGCAGCGAAACGGGAGCGACTTCGGACACGGCTACGGCGGTGAGCGGCAGCGCGACGAGCAGCGCTGGCGGCTCGAGTTCGACGGCGAACGCGAGCGGAGGCAGCGGCGGGATGACGACCACGAGCACTAGCGCCGGGGGCGACGGCGGCGCTTCTACCGCGATGAGCGGCGCTGGAACTGGCGGTTCGGGGACGGGCGGCGACAGCGGAGCGGGTGGCTCCGGTGGCGGCGGCGCGCCAACCCCCTTTACACTGACGAGCCCCGGATTCATCGAGGGCGCGAGCATTCCCGCGGTCAACGAGTGCACTGGCTGCAACGCCGCGGGCGCGCAGAATGATTCACCCGTATTGGCGTGGACTGCCGGGCCGCCTGGCACGCTGAGCTATGCCATCGTGATGCGCGATCTCGATTTCCAAAACGGGTTCGTGCACTGGGTGCTCTGGGACATTCCGGCGAACGTTGTGTCCTTGCCAGCAGATGTCGATAACGGCGGCCTCCCGGCTGACGTCCCCGGTGCGAAGCAAGCCATGGGCAACTACCTCGGGCCGTGCTCGTGCAATTCGAAGAACACGTATCAATGGAAGGTCCACGCCATCGACATGGCGAGCATTCCGGGGCTCAACGCCGGCGCGTCGAAGGCATCCGCGGCGAGCGCGGTGGAGGCGGCCTCGAAGGCGTCTGCCTCGCTCTCCGGCGAGTCCTGATCCGCCGCATCCATCGAAGCGAATCGTGCGCGTTTTTCGGGTCGAGGCGACCGCCCTTGCGGCTCTTCAAGGACCCATCGTGCGTGAGCCCGGCGGGGCGCGGCAGCGAGGGCAGGCGAGGGCAGTCTTCCGTAGACATGCCCGCGCGGTGATCGTATGAGCGCGCGCTCGGGCCTGTAGCTCAGCTGGGAGAGCGCCTGACTGGCAGTCAGGAGGTCAGCGGTTCGATCCCGCTCAGGTCCACCATGACCCAAAGCTCGAGCCTTCGTTGGCGCTATTTGCCATTGGGCGGCGCTAGTGTTTTTGGCAGAGGCGTTTTGAGCAGAGGTGATTTGGGCAGGGGTGTTTCGCGCAGCGGCGTTTCTTGCGGAACGGTTTCGCGCCGCGGGTTTTCGCGCAGAGGCGTTTCTTACGGAACGGTTTCGCGCGGCGGGTTTTCGCGCATTTCGCCGGCCGTGCGCTGAGGCGCAACGCTGAGGCGGCGTGCTTCGTGGAGTGTTGCGCGCGGCGAGCTCAGGGCTAAGCCACCATGCAAGCGATTCGGCTCGTTGGCGCGCGGCTCCATAACCTGAAGGGCGTCTCGGTCGAGCTCGTCCCGGGTGAGCTCGTGGTCGTGACGGGAGTGTCCGGCGCGGGCAAGAGTTCGCTCGCCTTCGATACGCTTTACGCCGAGGGGCAGCGCCGCTTCGTCGAGAGCTTCAGCCCCTACGCGCGCCAGTTTCTCGAGCGACTCGAACGCCCGCCGATGGATTCGCTCGAGCCGGTGGCCGCTGCGGTGGCCGTCGATCGCCGTGCGCCGATCAAGAGCTCGCGTTCGACCGTCGCGACGATGGCCGATCTCGAGCCGTATCTCTCGGCGCTGTTTGCGCGCGAGTCGCGACCGCGGTGCGCAGAGTGCGGTTGCCTGGCGGAGTTGGTCGAGCCAGCGAGCTATGCGGCGAGCGCGATTCGAGAGCACGGCGGCGCCCGCGCGATCATCACGTATTCGGCGCGCGTCGACGGTGTCGAGCAACTCCTCGAGGTGCGGGAGGCGCTGTTGCGCGGAGGCTACCGGCGTGTGTTGCTCGGCGGTGAGACGCGCGAGCTCGACGGCTTGCGGCCAAGTGATGCGTTGCGCGAAAATACCGGGACGCTCGAGGTCATCGTCGATCGCGTGGCGCTCGAGTCTCGCCAAACCGAGCGACTCGCCGCGGCGCTCGAGCAAGCGTGGCGCTCCGGCGACGATCGCGCGGCGATGTCGGTGATGCGCGGGAAGGGCGAGCCCGCTGTCACGCTGCCGGTCGTGCGCGGACTCTCGTGCCGGCGCTGCGGCCGCGGCTTCGCGCCTCCGTCGCCGGGGCTCTTCTCCTACCAGTCGCCGGTCGGAGCGTGCTCTGCGTGTCGCGGGTTTGGGCGCGTGCTCGGCGTCGACTGGCGCAAGGTGTTCGCCGACGAGTCGCTCTCCCTCGCGGAGGGCGTGATTCGTCCCTGGCGCGGTCCGAAGAGTGCCCCCGAGCGGCGCCAGCTACGAGCGTTCTGCGAGCGCGAAGGGATCGAGCACGAGCGGCCATGGTCGGAGCTCTCGGCCGAGCAGCACCAGCGCGTCATCGACGGCGACGGGAAGTGGAAGAAGGACCGTTATCCCGGCGTCGCGCTCTGGTTCAAGTGGCTCGAGACCAAGAGCTACAAGATGCACGTTCGCGTGCTGCTGTCGCGCTTTCGGTCGTACGACCCGTGCGCCGCGTGCAAGGGCAAGAGGCTAGGTGCCGCCTCGCTCGGCTATCTCCTCGACGGTCTCGATCTCGGCGAATGGCACGCGCTCGAGCTCAGTCGTGCACGCGTGCGGCTCGAGTCGCTCGCGCTCTCCGCGGGCCAAGGTGCCATCGCGCGCGCTGAGCTCGTCGTCCGCCTGCGGTATCTGGAGGGCGTCGGCCTCGGCTACCTCGCGCTCGAGCGGCAGGCGCGCACGCTGTCGGGCGGCGAGGCTCAGCGTGTGATGCTCACCGCGGCGCTCGGCAGCTCGCTCACCGGTGCGCTGTTCGTGCTCGACGAGCCCACGGTTGGGCTGCATCCGACCGATCTCGCGCCGCTCATCGATGCGATGCGAGAGCTCGCGCGGCGCGGCAACGTCGTCGTCGTCGTCGAACATGACCCGCGGGTCATTGTTGCGGCGGACCGCGTGCTCGAGCTCGGTCCGGGCGCGGGGGCCGAGGGTGGTCAGCTCGTGTTCGACGGCACCCCGGACGCGGCGCGGACCTTCGGCGGTGCCACCTCCGAGGCGTTGGCTCCGGTGCAAGCGCGCGCGGATCGAGCACCGCCAAGCATGGCTGCGAGCGTCGCCGTCCCCGCGAGCGTCGCTGTCCCGTGGGGCGAGCTCGTCGTCACCGGCGCGCGCGCGAACAACCTCCGCGATCTCCGCGTGACCATCCCGCTCGGCGTCGTCGTTGCGGTGTGCGGGCCGAGCGGCTCCGGCAAGAGCACGCTCGTGAACGGCATCGTGTATCGCGCCCTCGCACGCGAGCAGGGTGAGCTCGACGTCGAGCCGGCTGGTGAGCACGCCGGCATCTCCGGCACGGACGCGGTGAGCAACGTGGTGCTCGTCGATCAAGCTCCGCTCGGGCGGACTTCGCGCGGCAACGCGGCCACCTACACTGGCGCGTGGGATCGCATTCGCGCGCTATTCGCGAAGGAGCCGGCGGCCGCGCTGAAGGGTCTGTCGGCGTCGCATTTCTCGTTCAACGTCGCGGCCGGGCGCTGCGAGGCGTGCCGCGGAGAAGGCGCGGAGACCGTGGAGATGCAGTTCCTCGCGGATGTGCGGCTCACCTGCGCGGGCTGTGGCGGAAAGCGTTTCCGCGCGGAGATCCTCGGCGTCTTGCTCGACGGCCGCAGCATCGCGGACGTGCTCGCGATGAGCGTCACGGATCTGCTCGCGTGGCTCGGCCCGTCCGAGTCCGCGTTGCGCCGCGCGCTTGAGCCGCTCGTCGCTCTCGGCCTCGGCTACTTGCCGCTCGGGCAGCCGCTCTCCGCGCTCTCGGGCGGTGAAGCGCAGCGACTCAAGCTTGCGCGTGCGCTCCGCGAAGCTCGGGCTGGCACTCTGCTCGTGCTCGACGAACCCAGCGCCGGCCTGCACGCCAGCGAGGTCCTGCGGCTCAACCAAACCTTGCGCGCGCTCATCTCCGGCGGCGCGAGCGTCATCGTCGTCGAACATGACCCGTCGGTCATTGCGGCCGCGGACTGGGTGCTCGAGCTCGGCCCGGGCGCCGGCCGCGACGGCGGAGAGCTCGTCTTTGCCGGGACGCCCATCGACCTCGCTCGCGCCGAGACCCGCACCGCGCGCGCGCTCGCACACGCCAGCGGCAACTCGGCCACGAACGGCGCGACTACCGCAAATGCCGCAAATGCCGCAACTTCCGCAACTTCCGCGAATGCCGCGCACGCCGCACGTTACGCGGACGCGATCGAGGTCCGTGGCGCGCGCGAGCACAACCTCGGCGGCATCGACGTGAGGATCCCGCACGGACAGCTCGTCGTCGTCACCGGACCGAGCGGCTCGGGCAAGAGCAGCCTCGCGTTCGACGTCGTGTTCGCCGAAGGGCAGCGCCGCTTTCTCGAGACGCTCACGCCCTACGCGCGCCAGTTCTTGCCCATGCTGCCTCGCCCCGACGTCGATCAGGTCACGATGGTGCCGCCGTCGATCGCGCTCGAACAACGCACGGCGCGCGCGGGCTCGACCTCGACCGTCGCCACCGTCACCGAGGTCGCTCACTATCTGCGGCTCTTGTTTGCGAAGGTCGGCGTCGCGCACTGCCCCGACTGCGACACGCCCGTCGAGCCGGCGTCGCCCGATGAGGTGTTCACGCGGCTCACGCGCATCCGCGGCACTCACACGCTGCTGGCGCCGGTCGTGCGGGCACGCAAGGGCAGCTACCTCGAGGTGTTCACGAGCGCGGCGCGCAGCGGGCTCGAGACGGCGATCGCCGACAAGAAGCTCGTCAAGACGGCACGCCCCCCGAAGCTCGCGCGCACGAAGGAGCACGACATCGAGCTCGTCGTCTACGAAGGCCGCATGTCGGCGTTGAGCCGCGAGGTGTTCGAGCGCGCCCTCACGCTCGCGGGTGGTCAGCTCGTCGTCGCCGCGTCTCCCGCCGGGAGCGAGGGAGCGCGCCGCCTGTTCTCGACCGCGCGCGCGTGCGGCGGCTGCGGCCTCGCGATCCCCGAGCTCGATCCGCGCTGGTTCTCGTTCAACACCACGCAGGGCCGCTGCGGCGAGTGCGCCGGTACCGGGATCGTCGGTGGCGAAGAGGCGGCGCGCGCGCTCGAGGCTCGTTCGCTGAGCGATGCGTCGGCACCACCCGAGACGTGTCCGTCGTGCCAGGGCGCGCGGCTCGCTCCGATCCCGCGGGCGGTGCGGCTCCATGGCCGTCGCTATCATGACTACCTCGCGCTCGACGGAGCGGCCATGCTCGCGCTCGGCTCCACCCTGCGCTTCGACGGCGACGACGCGCGCATCGCCGAGGCACCGCTCGCGGAGCTCGTGCGGCGACTGTCCTTCATCGAGAAGGTGGGCCTCGCATACCTCGGACTCGACCGCCGCGCGCAGACGCTCTCGGGCGGGGAGCTGCAGCGGTTGCGGCTCGCGGCGCAGCTCGGCAGCGGGCTCACCGGCGCGCTCTACGTGCTCGATGAGCCGACGATCGGACTGCACCCG
The DNA here is from genome assembly GCA_009692485.1 of Myxococcales bacterium. Classification (GTDB taxonomy): domain Bacteria; phylum Myxococcota_A; class Polyangia; order Polyangiales; family Polyangiaceae; genus SYFR01. The sequence goes on along the minus strand of SHZB01000022.1, from coordinate 1,892 downwards.
CGTGACACCGCGCGCCTCCTCGACAACCTGCGCGCGCTCACCAAGACCGGCAGCACGGTGCTGGTCGTCGAGCACGACGCGGACACGATCCGCGCCGCCGATCACCTGATCGATCTCGGTCCCACCGGCGGGCCTCTCGGTGGTCGCGTGATGGCGGAGGGGCCGCCTTCGTTCGTCTTGGCTCACCCCGATTCCGTGACCGGCCGCGCGCTCTGCGCTGAAGCAAACATCAGCTCCTTGCGTGAGAAGCTTGGGCCCTCCGACGCCGCGCTCGTCCTTCACGGCGTGCGCGCCCACAACTTGCGGGTCGAGCACCTCCGCATCCCGGCCGCCCGCATGTGCGTCATCGCTGGCGTCTCCGGCTCGGGCAAGAGCACGCTCGTGAACCACGTCGTCTACCCGGCCGTGCGTCGCGCGCTGGGGCTACTGACCGACGGGTCACATTTGCCCGAGCGACTCGAACTCCCGGCCTGCATCGAGCGGGTCGTGTTCGTGGACCAGTCGCCCATCGGTCGCACCTCGCGCTCGGTGCCGGCTACCTTCCTCGGGATCTGGGACGCGATCCGCAAGCTCTTCGCGGGCGCTCCGTCGGCACGAACACGCGGCTTCGGGCCGGCGCGATTCTCGTTCAACTCCGCCGCCGCCCAGGGTCGCTGCGCCACCTGCGATGGCCGCGGCACGATCGCCCACGAGATGAGCTTTCTTCCGGACGTGTCGGTGGTTTGCGCGGCTTGCTCCGGCATGCGCTTCGAGCCATCGACGCTCGAGGTTCGCTACCTCGGCGCCACGATCGGCGAGGTCCTGCGCGCACCCGTCGAGGAGGCGGCGCGGCTCTTCGCGGCGCACCCCAAGATCTCCGGGCCGCTCCGTACACTCACCGAGCTCGGCGTCGGCTACCTCCAGCTCGGACAGGCGTCGCCGACCCTCTCGGGAGGGGAAGCCCAGCGCCTCAAGCTCGCCGCCGAGCTCGCCAGTACCGGCCGTCATCAGCCCACGCTCTACGTGCTCGACGAGCCGACCACGGGCTTGCATCACAGCGACGTGTACCGACTCGTCGGCGTCCTCGATCGGCTCGTCTTGCGCGGTGACTCGCTCGTCATCATCGAGCACCACCCGGCCGTGATCGCCGCCGCGGACTGGGTCATCGAGCTCGGCCCCGAGGGTGGTCGCGACGGCGGGCTCGTGCTGGCGGAGTGTACGCCCGCAGAGCTGAGCCGGCGCCACACCCCCACCGCGCGCGTGCTCCGGTCGCTGTTCCGCGAGCCCAACCCCGGGCACGCAGAAACAGGTGTGCGAACCAACAACTGACCCGTGGGTCAGTGCGCAGCGCCAGCGCTCGGTTGGATGCTGGCGCCGCGGCGGGTCACCACATTACAACCTCTTGATCCGCAACTTCGGACCGGACGGCGGGGCCGGAGGGGGCGGCGGCCCAGCTGGCGGCGGACCCGCTGGCGGTGCTGGTTTTGCCGTCGGTGTCGGCGTCGGTGTTGGCGTCGGTGTTGGCGTCGGCGTCGGTGTCGGCGTCGGTGTCGGCACGGGTGTTGGCGCGGCCGAGGCCGTGGTTGTGTCGGCAGCCGCACCGTCGGACAGCGTGATCGGGAGCAGGACCTTCAGGCTTACAGTGGACCTGGCGTCGTCTTCGTCGATGACTTCGGCGCTGTCGTTCGTGAAGCTGACGACCTTGCGGTATGCCCACGACGAGCCCGCGTACTTCGGCGGCACGATGACGAACTGACCCGCCACGACGGTCTGCAGCCCCTTGGGAAGTGGCGCGACCTCGTTGAGAGACTTGTTGTCCGGATCTTTCCAGACGGTGCTCTCCCATTTGATGGTGACCTTCTCGCCGGCCACGGCCTGCACCGTCGCTCCGTACCAGCTCGTGCCTGCGAACG
>SHZB01000021.1 GCA_009692485.1 Myxococcales bacterium | reverse complement strand
GGAACACCGCCTCCGGCAGCTTGCCAGTTTGAGCGACCTGCGCGGCCAGCGACGCTGAAATCTTTCCGAGCTGCAGCGAGCCCGTCGCGCCGTAGACCCAGCTCATGCCGTACAGCATCACGCCTGACGCAACGCCCCCGTAGATCACGTACTTCAGCGCGGCCTCGCTCGATTTGCGATTCGCGATCTTGAAGCCCGCGAGGACGAAGCTGATGACACTGACCGTCTCGATCGAGATGTAAATCATCAAGAGATTGCGACTTGACGCCATCAGGTTCATCCCGAGCGTCAAGACCAAGAGCAGCGCAAACATCTCTGCGGAACTCTTTCGCTCGTCCGCGGGCGTGTCGTCCGCGAGCAAGGGTGGCGCGACAAATAGCAGAATGAGCCCGGTGACGACGGCGAACAAAATGCGGAAGGTGTTGGCGAAATCGTCAAAAGCCAACAACCCAAAGAAGAGGTTCTTCGGCTCGACCGAGGCCGCGAGCGCTAGCGCCGAACTCCCGCCCGAGAAGATGAGCGCCGCCATCGAGATGCCGACACTTCCAAGGATTTTCGCGCGCTGGCTCTTTGCAAAAAGATCCCACACGATCACGAGCAAGCAGGCCGCGACGAGGCCAAGCTCCGGACCAAAGTAGGCAAGGCTCGCGACGTTGTCGCAGTCCGCACCGATACACCCGAGCGATTGATTCATCGTCTTGTCCCGGGGGCGCTTCAGTCCTTCGCGGAGGGCGGGGCGTCGCCGCGGGCCGGCACATCGCTCACGGTGTCCGCCGGGGCCGGCTTGGCGAGCGTCGGGTTGGCGAGCGTCGGCTTGGCGAGCGCCGGACTGGCAGCGAGGGCGTGCGCGAGCGGCGGTGCGATCGGCCGCTGTGCGACCTGCGTGGGTCCGGGCCCGTCCACCCATCGGTGCAATTCGAGCGAGGCCTTGTCGGTCATCGAAAGCAGCGGGCGCGGCCAGAAGCCGAGCACCAGCACCAGCACGGCGAGCGGAGCGATGCTGGCAAGCTCGCGCTTGTTGATCTCGGGGAATTTACCGCCGAAAGGCTCGAGGTAATGGTTCGTGCGCCACTCTTCGCGGAAGGTACCGAGGAACATGCGTTGGAGGGCCCAGAGATGGTAGGCCGCCGTCACGATCACGCCGGTGGCCGCGAGCACGGTCAACATGCGGTAGCGCGGGAATGCGCCGATGAAGGTCATCGCCTCTCCCCAGAAGCCACTGAGACCCGGGAGGCCGAGCGAGGCCATGAACGCGAAACCCATGAAGGTCGTGTAGAGCGGCATCTCGCTCGCGAGGCCTCCGAACTTGTCGAGGTCGCGCGTGTGGACACGGTCGTAGACGACCCCGACGAGCGTGAAGAGCATCGCGGTGATGAGCCCGTGATTGAACATCTGCACGAGGCACGCTTCGATACCTTGCGGCGTGAGCGCACCGAGCGCGAGCAGCGTGAAGCCCATGTGGCTCACGGATGAATAGGCGACCAGCTTCTTGAGATCTTTCTGCGCCATCGCGCAGAAGGCCCCGTAGAGAATGCCGCACACGCCGAGCGCGGCCATCGCCGGCGCCGCCCAGCGCGTCGCCTCCGGAAGGATCGTGAAGTTGATACGGAGGATGCCGTAGGTCCCCATCTTCAGGAGCACGCCCGCGAGGATGACGCTGATCGCCGTCGGTGCCTCGACGTGGGCATCCGGCAACCAAGTATGAAACGGGAACATCGGGATCTTGATCGCGAAGCCGATGAAGAGCCATACCCAGCAGATTTTCACGGCGCTCACGCCGAGGACCAGCAGCCCTTTTTGAGTCCACGCCACGCGCGCAAGCTCGGGGATCGACAGCGTGCGGTTGATCGCTTCCCCGTCGACCAGATAGGTCGGGTCGGCGTTCAGATAAAAGAAGATGAAGCTCAGCAGCATGAAGACGCTGCCCGCGAGCGTGTACACAAAGAACTTGATCGCCGCGTACTGGCGTCGTGGTCCACCCCAGATGCCGATGAGGAAATACATCGGCAGCAGCATCACCTCCCAGAACACGAAGAAGAGCAGGAGGTCGAGCGACACGAAGGTACCGAACATGCCGCAGACCAGCAGGTTGTACATCGCGTAGTAGCCCTTCAGCTGCTTGGTCACGCTGAAGCTCGCGATCGCGCCGACAAAAGAGATGAGCGCGGTCAGCAGCACCATCGTCACCGAGATGCCGTCGATGCCCATGAAATATTCGACGTGAAGCGAGCGGACCCAGACGCCGCGCTCGACGAACTGGTAGCCCTCGTTGCCGTCCGCCTTGCCGAAGCCATTGTCGAAGTGGATGAAGAGCCAGATCGCGAGGGCGAGCTCCGCCCCCATGAGCGCGACGGTCATCCAGCGGACGTCTTCGTCCTTGCGGTGCCCCATGAGATGCAGAACGAAGATCGCGAGCAGCCCCACGAGGGGCAAAAACGTCATGATGGAGAGAATGTGTTTGCCAAGCAGGCCGTGCTTTTCGGCGTGAATGCCAATCGCTGCGGGGCGACTCAGCTCTCCGTCGGGCGCACGAGCGTCGGACTCGATCACGATGTGGCCATAGAGCTCGTTGGCGCGCGCAGACTGCGTGTTCCACGCGACCTCGACCGTGTGTTCGGCACCCGGCGCGAGCGTCAGCCCTTGAGCCGCGCCTTGCCCGATGATGGAAACTCCGGCGGGAAGACGCGGATCTTGCGGAGATGTGCGCGGCGCGATGCGGGTGACGCGGAGCGGGCCATCGCCAACATTCTTGATGATGAAGGCGCCTTTTAATCCACCATCGCTCGCCCCCGAAAGCTCGACGACGTCCGAACCGTCAGCAGGGCGCAGCTGGATCGCGCCAGCGCTCTGCGTAAGAACAGGTGGCGGAGCAAGCGTAGGAACAAGCGTACGAACAGGTGGCAGAGCAGCCGCTTGCGCCGTCGCGATGGCAGGCGCCTCAGCAGCCCCGGGTAACCCGCGCTCCTGAGCTCCGGCCGGCGCCGCGGTGAGCAGCGCCATCAATGTCAGTGCCGCGACTGTGATCGCGTGTCGGAACATCTTCATCGTCGTGTCCATGAGGCGTGGTCAGCTGAGCGAGGGGCTACCCGAGAAGGAGATGAGCGAGTGGTCTACCCGAGAAGGAACTGCATGATGGCAAAGAACGCCACGCCACCGAGGATGCCGTAGACGTAGTTCTGCACGCGCCCAGTTTGCATGGTGCGAAGTTTCTGACCGGCTTCGAGCGTGCTGTTCGCGACGAGGTTCACCGCGCCGTCGACGACATGCGTATCGACGGCACCCGTGAGCCACGAGAGGGCCCGCGTCGCCACTGCCGTGCCGTTGACGAGTCCGTCGACGATGAAACGGTCCATCTCCGCGAGGACGATTCGCACGCGGAGAAACGCCGCCACGATCGTCTTGTCGTAGAACTCATCGACGTAATATTTGTTTTGCATGAGAAGGAAGCCGGGGACTGCCTTCTCGCGCTCTTCCCAATTGTCCGCGCGCGACGCTCCGTAGCGCACGGCCGCGAGCCCCCAGCTGCCGATGGCTCCGATGACGCTCAAGGCCATGAGCCAGTACATCACCCCGTGACCCGCATCGCCGATCACCGCGGAATTGTGGGCGGTTACGGGGTAAAGCCACGACTCAAGCAGCGGCTCGTGGGGTAAGAATCCCGCGCCGACTCCGCCCGTGAAGTGTGACGAAATCCCGAAGAGCACACCTGAAACGACGGCCAATGCGGCGAGGATCTGCAGCACGACCACCATCGCGGCTGGCGACTCTGGCACCTTCTCTTTGATGTCTTTGGTCGCGTGCTTTCCCTCGAAGGTGAGGTAGTAGCTGCGCCACATGTAGAAGGACGTCCCGAGCGCCGCGAGCAGCCCGATCACGTAGATGAGCCAGCCGGGGACGAACGCGGTCGACTGCGCATTCCACGCCTTCCAGAGGATCTCGTCCTTCGACCAAAAGCCCGCGAGCCCCGGCGGCACCGCGGTGATGGCCATGCACGCAATCTTGTAGGTGCGCGCGGTCTTCGGCATCACGGAACGTAAGCCGCCCATGTTGCGCATGTCTTGTGAGCCGACCTCGTCATGCACGACGTGGTGCATGCCGTGAATGACCGAGCCCGACGCAAGGAAGAGGCAGGCCTTGAAGAAGGCGTGCGTCACGAGGTGAAACACGCCAGCCCAATAAGCGCCGACCCCTACGCCGATGAACATGAAGCCAAGCTGGCTCACGGTGCTGTAGGCGAGCACCTTCTTGATGTCGTACTGGAAAAAGCCGATCGTCGCGGCGAAGAGGGCCGTACAAGCACCGACGAGCGCGATGATGCCGCATGCCGTTGGCGCGAGCGAGAAGAGGAAGTTCATCCTCGCGATCATGTAGACGCCAGCGGTGACCATCGTGGCGGCGTGGATGAGCGCGGAGACTGGCGTCGGTCCGGCCATCGCGTCGGGGAGCCAGACGTACAGCGGGATTTGCGCGCTTTTTCCGGCCGCGCCGACGAAGAAGCAGAGGCAGGCGAGGGTGATGAGCGCGATGCCGCCCCAGACTGTCTTCGAGCGCAGGGACTCCTTGAAGAACTGCTTGCCGCTCGCGTCCTTCATCACGATTTGATCGTGCAGCTCGCGAAACGAGAGCGTCGGTCCCAGCGCAGTGATCACGACTTCGGTGTTCGCCTCGAGCTCGGCTCGGATCGCTGCGTGCTCGTGTCCGTCGCCGGTTACCAACGCGCCGTCGCCCGGTACGACCACGAAAGTCTTGAGCCCCGCCGCGACCCGTTTGCGTAAAAACGGCGCGGTCGCGTAGCAATCCGCGCGAAGCTGCGGCCCCTCGCTCGCGCGCCAGGATTCTTTCGTGCTGCAGTCCGCAAGTTTCAGCTTCTCGAGCTGCTCGGTCGAGGTCACGTCGAAATAGACACGCGCCCCCGGGTGCGTCGTCATCGTCAGAAATGCCGTGCGTCCCGCGCTGTGGATGTTCGGCCCATCGCCCGCGAGCCGCGGCTTGCCGATGCGATCCGGTGCGGTTTTTCCGCGCTTTCCGCGCTTTTCGCCGTGATCGTCACCGTGGCCATGCCCATCCCCGTGCGCATGACCATGTCCGTCATCAGCGCCGTGCGCGTCGTTCGGGGCGAGCGTGGCGAGTCGCAGATCGGCCGGGCCGTCGAGCGTCCCGTCGGCATGTGGAGCCGCATGCCCATTTGCAGGTGGCGCGGCGTGTCCACCGTGTTCGGAGAGGGCTTCCTTCTTCGCGGCGACGAAGCGCGCGCGGTAGTCGGGCACGTACTCACCGCCGTGCTGGTCGTTCCATGCACCGCCGAGACCCCAGAAGAGGAGGGCCATTCCGCAGATGAAGCCCCAGTCACCGACGCGGTTGACCACGAAGGCCTTCATGCCGGCCGACGCCTTCTTGTAGTCCTTGTACCAGAAGCCGATCAGCAGGTAGCTGCAGAGGCCGACGCCCTCCCAGCCGAAGAACATCACGATGAAGTTGTCTCCGAGCACGAGGAGCAGCATCGAGAACACGAACAGGTTCAGGTACGCGAAGAAGCGCCAAAACGCGGGCTCTTTCTCCATATACGCCGCTGCGTAGACATGGATGAGCGTGCCGACTCCGGTGATGATGAGCGCCATCAGCGCGGAAAGCGGATCCATCGCGAACGCGAAGTTTGCGTCGAGCGAGCCGATGCGGAGCATCTGCCATGCGTGCGAATGGAGGTACCGCTGCGCTGGCGGCAAGGAGACGAGGTGGATGACGTTCGCGAGCGCGAGGCCGAAGGACGCGAGCATCGCGCCGACTCCAACGGCTGCGACGGCCGGGCTCCCGATGTGGAGCTTCTTGCGAAGGTCTGCGCGCCACTGGCTGGCCTGCAGTTTTCGTCCGAAAATCGCGTTCGTCGCTGCGCCGAGAAACGGAATCAGCGCGATCAACCAGAGCGGGATCTTCGCGACCTCGACGTGGGTTAATTCACCGGAATACTCGGGCATCGAAAGGGGGCTCCGCCGTGCCGCTCCCAGAGCCGCGCGCGCAAACTGCGATGGTTGGGTTTATCCTGTTAATTCGAGCAGATACGAGCAGCCGAGGCAGATTCAAACTCAGGGCCCGGTTCGCACGCGGGCGGCCGAACGCTAGGAGACGCACCCTTCGCGGTCAAGGCCGCACTCGCCGTTTACGCGCGTCCGAGCCCCCGATGCGGCGCTCGCGTCAGGGCTCGTCCGGTGCCGCGGGCAAGGTCGCACGGCGGAGCTCCGTCCAGAGCGCGCCAATGCCGTCACCCTCGGTGGCGGACACCGGATACGCGCGTCGACCGAGCCGCGCCAAGGCCGCCTGCCGCTTGCTCTTCGGAAGCTTGTCGATCTTCGTCGCCACGAGCACGAGCGTGGCCGCATGTTCTGCCGGTCGCGTGGCGATGAACTCGCAGAGCCCCTCTTCTTCTTCCTCCATGCCACGGCGCGCGTCGAACAACACCGCTACGGCTCGCAGCGTCGGCCGCTGTTGCACGTAGTGTTCGATGAGCTCCGCCCACTCGTCTCGCTCCGTCTTCGAGCGCCGCGCGTAGCCATAGCCGGGAAGATCGACGAGCACCTGTTCCCGACCGTCGCGCGCGCAGGTCTGAAAGAAGCTGATTTGCCGAGTACAACCAGGGGTCGAGCTCGTACGTACGAGATTGCGCCGCCCCATCAGCGCGTTCATCACACTGCTCTTGCCGACGTTGGAGCGCCCGGCAAATGCGATCTCCACGCCCGTCGTTGCCGGAAGTTGAGCCACCGCCTTGGCACCGGCGACGAACTCTGCGGACACGATCCCCCAGGGCGCGGTATTCGGATCGTCACGCATCAGCGAGCCTCAGCTGCGTGGGTCGCGACTTCGGATTTCTCGGCGAGCGCGCGCAGGTATTCGAAGGTGTAGAGGCCGGTGTTGTGGCCGTCGCCCCAGACGAGCTTGAGCGCGTAATGGCCAACCGGCTCGAGCTCGCGCAGCTGCGAGTTTCCGCCAGGCACGAACGCGATGGTGCCGCCGTGGCCCTGGCAGAGCGCGCACGGGCAGTACCCACGCAAGAGCGCGTTCGGGTACGAGCAGCGCACGCCGTCACCCCACGTGATCTCGGTCGTCGTCGCGCCGTGCGGCGCCTTGATGGCGGTGGGCGTGTGTTCGGGCTTCACGACGCTCTTGTTTGCCGTCGGCGACGGGGCCGTCAAGCATTTTGAGCAGCACAGTGAGCAGCACAGTGCGCAGCAAAGTGAGCAGCAGAGTGGGCGGCAGATTTGGCAGCAGAGTGCGCGGGCCGCGTTATTCGTCGACTTCGCGCAGGACCTTGCCGTCCGGTCCAATCCCCGCGCGTTGCCATTGCTCGCGTTCGCTGAGTCCCGGTGCGCTGGGCGGACGCGGCGTGCGATCGCGCACGGTGACCTCGACTTTGCTGGAAGCGATCACGGTCACCTCGACCTGGACGATGCGCTTCGGATCGCTCTTGAGCGTCGCGTGATTGAACACGGTCTTCATCGGTCCGGTGTCGATGTTCTTGGTGTCGACCCGCGCCCGAATGTAGTTGACCACGGACGCGAGCGGCAGCGACCCGGCGGCAGAGACCGCGTCCTCGAAGGTCGCTTCGACGAACAGACCACGCGGGAATTTCAGCCCGAATGCCGCTTCCTTTCCTTCCGCGAGCTCGCCCGGCGGCGAGGTGTCCACGCTGCTCGACTCGAGCGTCGATGGGAAGAGTTCGTGCGGCTCCTCGTCCTTCAGTGAACATCCGATCGCGACGAGCCCCGCGAACGCAAACATCGCCGAGTAGCCGTCGAAGCGCAACATGCGGCGCGCATCTTTCGCCGGGGCGGTTCGGAACGCTAGCGGCATTCGTGGCGTCCCCGACGACGCCGTTTCGATGCCGCTATGACGCGCTGGCACGCTACTCGGAGACCGAGGCCCACGAGTCAAATCGCAGGAGCCCCTTCGGGCTTGGCAGGCGCGTAGCCGTCGCCTTGGTCTTGGCGCCGTCGTTGTAATTCGAGCCAGCTTTGCCGGTGTGATAGACGAGGTTGAACTTCGGCGGACTCGAGTTCGTGATGGCCGTGTGCGCGCCGGTGTAGTCGTCGGTGGTCGTCGCCGTCTCGAAGCAAGATGGCTCCATCTGTACCGATGCACCGAACACGACCGTCCCCGGATCTTGCTTGAGCTCGTCGATGTACACGAGGATCTTCGCGTCGGGATCCTTCACGAGGCGCGGAAGTGGAGTGGGGCCGTTGACGGTCAAGGTCGACTGCTGGTAGTGCACGCCATAGAGCGAGCCATAGCCATCGGCGCAGGGGTTCAGACCGCCACTCTCTGGCGTAAAGGTCGTGAAGTATGCAGCACCGTCGAAGATCGTGATCGGCCCCGTTGCACGCTTGCCATCTGCGAATGGCAATAACCAATTCGCCTTGACCGTGAAGCGCGGGTTCGGAGCCTTGGAGAGAGGGTCGGGCACCTCGGTGACCGACCACACGCGGGTCTTCATGCCGGTCGTCGTTGAGAGCATCTCCTGATCGCCGGTCGCGAACACCAACACCGTGTTGCCGACGCCATCGACCGCAACCGCAGGATGCGTCGCCACGTTCTCGCCCGAGTCGTAGCCGTCCGACTTGAGTGGGTACGCATCGAAGGCGATGTGCGTCGTCCATTTCGCTGGGTCAGGATCCGAGAGGTCGAAGCGCCACATCGCGCCGTCGGCATCGCCAAGATAAAGGCGGTTCGCCACCTGGCCGGTAGCGCTTGGGTAGGCCACGGGCGTGCCGGTGAACGGCGAATCGATGTTCACCTTCGAGACGAGCGAGGCCTTGATGTCAGCCGGCACATCGACCGCGTCGCGCGTGAAGGTGCGAAGGATTTCTCCGTCGCTGAGTCGTACGATCGAGAGCGAACGGCCCGGCCCAGCCTTCCAGCAACGCACGCTGTTGCGTGGCGGGTATTTGGGATCGACGTGGCTATTGGTGGCGGCCTTGCGCGTGTTGATGCACCCGCCGCTGATCGGAGTGCTGGCGCCTCCGGGGAGGATCGCGACCGCGGTCTCCTTCACGTTCGCGCCGTCTTTAATGGCAAGCGTGGTGATGGTCGGCGTGCCCGAGGTGTCCGCGAAGAGCTTCAGGTTCGTGTCGTCATTCTTGCCGTTGCGTACCGCGGACGAGATCTGCCACAGGAATTTGGGCTTCGTCGGGTCGGTCACGTCGAGCGCGACGTAGAAGCCGCCGCCCGAGCCACCGCCCACGACCATCACCGTCGACCATGTTGCGCCGCTGCCGGTGCCCGCCGCCTTCGCTTGCCCCAGACTCCGCTCGAACACGACGTCTTTCACGATCGGCGTGCCGTCGAGGAGCACCTTCTGCGTATTCGGATACGTGCTGATGAGGCCTGGAAGCGCGAAGGGCGGGATGAACGACCAGAGCTCGTTGTTCTCGAGCTTGTCGACGAGCATCGGGTCGGCGGCGACGTTCGAGGCCACCTTGTGCGCGTGGATCTGCCCGTCCGTCGTGACCGAATAGAGCATCAGCGGACGGTTCGCATTTGCCAGCGCGAACTTCTCGTAGTCGGCGTCACGGAGATGCTCGTTCGGCGCGCCGACGATGGCCGGGGTGGCGTGGTAGATCGCACCGAACTCTACGCCCGAGCGGGTCGGCAGTCCGCCGCCGTTGTTTCCGCCGAGCATCCAATTCATCAGCTTCTCGGCGCACTCACCAGCCGTGGTCGCCTTGAGGTTCGCGTCCTTGCAGGTCTTCGGAAGGACCGCGTCGATGCCCAGCGCGGCGGGGTTGTTCTTCGCAGTCGTCTTCAGCACGGCGATCGAGCCATCGACGACCGTTCCGGAATACACGCCAAATCCATCCGAATTGAGCGCGAGCCCCGGACGAATCGTCCACGTCGAACCGATCTCGCCCGGCTTCTTACTGATGTTCGACTTGTTGCCGATGAAGCTGATGTAGCGGCGTGCGATGGCGGCCTTGCCATCGTTGATGTTCTTCGCGAAGTCGTCGCCCTTGGAACTCTCGACCTTCTGAAGCTCGGGCACCAGCTCGCCCAGCTTGGTCTTGCAGACCCAGCGATGGCGCTCGAGGTTTCCGGTCCAGAGCTTGGCGCCACCTGGATTGAACGACGACGTAAACTGATAAGCGACTGCCGGCGCTAGGCCCTTCGTTGCGGAGGTCGTCGTGGCGGTCGAGAAGACCGGCAAGGTGCGACTGGTGGCGTCGCCCGCAATCTGCGAAAGCACGGTCGACAGCGTCGTCTTGAGCGTCGAGACGTCATCGGCGAAATAGGCCTTCGCCGTGCCGCCCTCATGCGCAATTCGTGCGAGCGTGCAGCATGCCTTGAGCGTTCCAGTCGCGCCGACGCACTTCGGGTCGTTCGGCATCACGAGCTTCGTGCAGTCGTTGCCGCCGGAACTCGAGAGGCCGAAGCCGATCGCGTAGGTTTGTATGACGAGGTTGGGGTTGGCGACCTTGAAGAGGTCGGCCGCGTACTCGTGCGGCAACTTGTACGGGCACTTTCCGCCAACCTCTTCGCAATACGGTCGGAGATCGAGGTTCGGCTCGCCGTCGGAGAGCAGGATCACATAGGTCTTGCGGCAGCCGCCGGCGATCTTGGGATCACCCGCCGGCGCGAACGCGACCGAGGGGTCGAGAGGGTCCTTCGATTTGTCGAGTCGGAGGAACGTATAGGTATCGCTCATGATGCCGGCGAGCGGCGTCGCACCGTAAGGACGCAGCGCGAGCAGCGACTCCTGCACGTGATCGTTGATGTCGCGCACTTGGTTGAGCGAGGCGTCGGTACGTCCCGGCGAGATGAGACGCCCTTCCCACGGAGGAGCAGCCTCGTTGCGCCCACCCACTTCGTGAATGCCCGATGCACAATTCGGCGGATTGCCTGTCTGCCAACCGCCGCCGCCAGCGCGCCAGCCGTCGTAGTAGCTCCACATCCCCGTGAAGCCGCCGGCCGCATCGTAGACGGTGCCGTTGACGCCCGTCTCTTTGCTGGTCTTCGGGTCGAAGGTCATGATGCCGAAGCGAACGCGGTCACGGAACACGTCGAGCAAGCCGTCGTCGACCTGGGTCCACGCGTTGCACGCGGTGCTGGCGTCGTTGTGGTTGTGAAACCGGATCGCCCCGTTCGGCCAGTCGTAGACCTTGGCAGGCTTCTGGCCCGGGGCGGCGACGCACCCGTTCGACACGGTCCGATGGTACGGAAGGTGGTAGCCCTCGTCGTACGGCGCCTTGCCGTCGAGGCTGTATTCCTTGAGAAACGCGGACGAACTGCGATCTTGCTTGTAACAAGAGCGCCCCTTCACGGTGCCGGTGAGCACCTCGATCAGGGTTGTCCACTTGTTCATGTCGCTGGTGACGCCAGCGTTCTCGCTGCACGTCTTTGGCAACATTCCATCGGCCATCTCTTCCATCGAGCCGGAGGTGTCGACGACGAGCACCACGTTCGGCAGCGGCGGATTGATGTCCGATTGCGCTGTTGCGTCACGCACGACGAGCGTGCCCGCGGTGAGCGCCGTCAGCGACACGGCCGTTGCCACGACCTTGCTTGCCTGCCTCGTCATTTGTTTCGACATCGCCACGCCTCGTCTTCGTTACTGCTGGGCCGATTGCTTGCACACGGTTTGCGTGTGCCCACAGAGATGCTTGCACACGGTTTGCGTGTGCCCACAGAGATGCTCGTCACGCCGCGCGTGACCCACAGATTTTATTTTGTCGGTACGGGTCCGATGATGAGGTGCGCGCGCGACAGCTCGATCGCCGCCGCCGTCGCCGCGCTGGTATCCCATTTGTTCACCACCGCTTGCTTCGGGCGCACGAGGCCCTCGGCCGAGATCGTCACCATCACGTAGCTGAGCATCGCGCCCCCACCGACGCCGTTGATTTGATTGCCCTCGAGCGGTGGCCAGGCGGGGTGCCGATCGGTGAGCTCGATCTTCATGTCGCCCTCGACATCGGTGGCGCCGAGGCTGCCGGGTACCGCTGCCGCCGTGGCCTCGAGGACCTTGTTCGTCTTGTCGTGCTTCTCGAGACTCTTTTGGAGATCGTCGAGCGAGTATTGCGCGCAGGTCGGCTTCAGCTGCTTGCCGAACCCGAGGCAGTTCTTGCCGAGCTCCATGTTTTGCGCGTGCTTGTTCGGATCGATCCCGAGGTCGGCTGCGAGTGAGAGCACCGCGTAGTCCGCGACGAAGTGCGTCTGGACGAGCTGACGGTGATACCCGCTGGCAAGACCCGCGAGGCTCGCCGACCGCACCGCGAACAACCCGAGCCCGGTGAGTGTCGTGATCACGAGCATCACGACGAAGATCGCCGCGCCACGTTCGCCTGCCCGTACGCCGCATCGGATGTTCGTCACCAATCGATCCCCGCCTGGTTTGGGAGCAACACGTCGGTCGTCAACGTCGAGACCCGCGCGAAGGGCAGCTCGCCACCGATGTTGATTCGGCGGAGGCCCCCGTTCGAAGTCGCCGCGAGGCCCACGCGACGGTCTCCGAACGGCGCGCGCGTGCTGAGGCGCACCTGCACGCTGGAGATGTGCTCGGGGTGGCCGGTTCCGGCGGGGAGACCCGCCTGGACATAGACCGGGGCCGTGCCGAACGCGTGCCGGGTCACGGTCGGCACGTAGTCGGGCGCGCCGCCTGGTTTTGCCACGGTAATGCCGAATTTCAAGTCCACGGCGAACTCTGCCACGAGCTCCGCGGTGCCCGGAACCGGAACTCCGGCGACGTCGATCTCCTCGCGCACGAGCTCCGTTCTTTGTGGCACTGGCGGGCCTTTGTAATATTTGGCTGCGTTGCCGAGCGCCGCGGTGGAATGGATGCCCGCGTACTTCGGATATTTCGCCGCCGGCATCTCCCGAAGGTCGTAGATCACACGGGTGATCGGGCTCACGAGCGAACCGGTGCAGTGCCCCTCGCAGCCGCAAATGACGTTCTTTTCGCGCTTCGGAAGCACGAGTTTAGTTCCGGAGACGGTGATCTTCGGCTTTGCACCCATGCCGTCGAAGTTGGAAATCTCGCCGTACCCCGCCTTGCCCTCGGCGTCGGTGAGCCGAAGCAGCCGCCCCTTGGTGAAAACGCGGCCTAAGTCGATGCCCGCGAGCTTACTGCGCCAGTAAGCGCCGTTGAGCTCGAGGAAAATCTCGTAGCCCCCCGCAACGGGCTCGACCGCGGCGGCCGCGTAATGCTCGGAGCTGGAGAGCATTCCGCTGATGGTAATGGAATCGGGCTTGAGGCCGGCGTTGAGGCTCGTGGTCAGCTCCCCCGGATTCCGATCAGACGAGCCATTCTGCTGGATGTAGATGCCGGCGAGATTCCCGGCGCCGGGGCTTTTCGGTGTGCCCTGTGGCCACGAAAGCGAGAAGGCACACACGTCTTGGTCGAACTTTGCGTTCGGGCTCGATTGCATCGACGCGCGACGGAGATCTTCTTGCAGCCGCGTCAGCCCGAGGATGGCTCCGAGCCGCGTGCTCGAGATGCGCGCCTCTTGCAAAAAGAGCTGAGAAGCGTTGCGCGCGAGCGTGAACGCCGCCATCGCGACGATGAGGCCCACGGCCATCGCGACCATGAGTTCGATGACCGTGAAGCCACGCTCGCGTCGCGATTGCGAAACGTCGCTCCGCGCCCAGCTCGTTCGGGCCGGCACGGGCGAGCGCAGGTCAGAGGCCGTGCAAGAACTCATGTTAGAGGGTCGTGCCATTTCGGATGAGCCCTGCCGTCACGTAAACGAAATGGTAGCGGCTGGTCGCAGCGCTCACGGCGTCCAAATTCGCTTCTGTGCAGAATGGGACCCCACCGAGCGTCCCGGCGTACTTCGTGCTCACGTTGCTCCCGTGGTTCTTGAGCCAAAAGACCCGCACCTCGGCGCGAATCATCGTGGGCAAGATCTGCGTTAGTCTCAGATGCGTACAGAATGCGCCCTCGCTTGCCTGTGTGGCCGGAGGCACCTTGAAGAGGTCCTCGCCGCGCATGTCGGCGAGCGCCGCGTACTTGAGATCCGCGATCTTGGCGATCTTGTCCGGCGAGACCCATGTGCCCTCATTGCCAGCCTTGTTCGGAAAGTCTTCGCCGACGAGGTCGAGCATCCTCGTCTTGGTGAGCGTCGTTCCGCCGCCGGTCTTTATGCGCCAAGAGAGTGCGTCGGTCTTGAGGCGATCGACCCACGTCGCGGCGATGCTGCTCGCGGTCGCCAGGTCGCGCGCACGCGTGTTCGCGACGATGGTGACTTTCTGCATGGCGACGATCCCGGTCGAGCCCACCGCCAGCACGCCGAGGGCCATCATCACCTCGACCACCGTGTAGCCGAGCCGACCGCGTAGGCTGGAATTTCGTTTCATTCGGCTCTTGGTCAACATCTCAAAGCTCCGTGACGACGCGCGCTGCACCGCTGGGGGGGATGACCACCTGCCGCACGGAGCCAGAGAGCGTGTTCTTCATCTGTGCCCGCACGACGCCGTCCATCGGGAGGAACGCATTGACCGAGGCAGTGCGATAAAAGCTGCGCCCGCGAGGCGTGAAGCAGACTTCGAAGTAAGCCTCCCCTGTGCCGGTCGCATTGAGGAAGCTTGCCTCAGCGGGTTTGAAGTGATTCGGCCGCTCGTCGAAGGCGGAGACGAATTTGCTGGTCAATCCGGCATCCGACCAGTTCGTCGCGCTGCAGCTCATGGCGGGCAACGTCGCGGCAACGCCGGTGGGTCCGAGCACGGCCTCACGCATGGTGAAATGACCGGCCGCGCCCGGCACGTTCGGAATGGCGGAGGCGCTGTTCCAGCGAACGACGGTGGCGCTGCCGCGGCCCATCGCTCGCGCGCGGGCGGTCCGATAAAGGTCGGCGACGACGTTGGCCGCGAAGTCGACGCGCCGCTCGCGGGAGAGGTTCACCATGCTCGGAGTCGCGCCCGCAGCGAGCACCCCGATGAAGGCGACGACGGCCATCATCTCCATCATCGTGAAGCCGCGACTGGTCCGCCGGGCTGCGCGCCCCCGCCCGGACAATGCGAGCGCACCGCTAAACGGAGCGGTCATGGTCGCTGCGCGGGCTCGCCGATGCATTTGCACGGAGTCCGCCAAAGCAACGGTCATGCCGAGCGGATTCGCGACAATTGCCGGTGTTTTGTGACGTGTCCGCCCGCCGCGCGAAGGGCCCGAAAGCACGGATTGCGATCGCTATGCAAATTGTTGCGCCGCTTGCGGATGGATTCCAGCTGACGTAGGCGTGGCTCCCACCATGCTACCCAAGAGCCGCTTCGCACGGGACGTCGCACTGCTCCTCGCACTGATGGGTGCCGCGAGCGCCGGTTGCAAAGACGAGCCCAGCGAGCGCCGTGCTCCGCCGCCCCCGGAACCGGTCGCAGCCACGTGCGGGACGAGCGGACGGCTCAACGATGCGACGAACGTCGAGCTGTTGCCAAAGAAAGTCGCAGGATTTTGCATCGATCCGGCAGGCAGCGACCAGGGTTACGGCGCCGGTGCGAAGCAGCCGCTCGAAGGGATCTGCGAACTCTACGACGGCGAGTGTGAGATCTACCTGCGCCACGGCATCGAGCGCGCGGTGGAGGCTCGCTACGTCGACGGCGACGGCAGCGGCGCGACCATCGGCCTGCAACTGTCGCGCTACGCGAGCGCGGAGCTGGCGTACGCGATGTTCACCAAGCGCGCGGTCGGCGACGACGATCCGGCTCGCGGCGATGCGCCCAAACCGATGGCCGCCGGTGGCGCTGCCGCGCTTGGAATGGGCAACGCCTATCTGTGGCGCGGCGTTCACCTCGCGGAGCTCACTTACAACGACGCGCGCGCATCCGCAGAACAGGTCGACGCTCGCGGCCGCGATCTCTTGCCGAGGCTCGCGGATGCTCTCGCCAATGCACTTCCGGGCGCGCTCGAGCTTCCGCCGTCGGCGCGCGCGTTGCCAAGCGAGGGCCGCGTGGCGCTGGGCGTGCGCTTTCTTGCGACGGACGTGCTCGACATCAAGGGCGCGGGAGCGGGAGCGTTTGGCTACTACCGCGACGAGGCCGTGCGCTGGCGTGTCCTCGCAAAAGTCGAGGCGAGCGAAGCGCATGCGAAGGCTGCATTCGAGACGCTCGTCGGCGGCACGGGCGTCGCGGAGAAAGGTCTCGGCGAGCGCGCTGCCCGGCTCGAGCTCGGGACCCCAAAGATGGAATGGCTCATCGCGCAAAAGGGAAACCGCGTCTTCGGCGTCGGCGACGAGAGCCGCGTCCTACGTGAGGGAATGACCCAAGCCGAGCACGCGCGCATCTGCCTCGACGCGGAGACGAAACGTAAGAAGCTAGCCGTTTTGCTAGCGTCGCCGTGAGCGCGCGTCGTTAGCGACTCAGCTCGCGGTTGCGATCGCCCTACCGTGAGCGCGCGTCGTTAGCGACTCAGCTCGCGGTCGCGTGGACGATCTCGACGATCTCTTTGACGGCCGCGGCGCTGGCGGCGAGCCCGGTCTTTTCTGCTTCGCTGAGCGTGATCTCGACGACCTTCTCGATGCCGCGCGCGCCGATGACGCAGGGCACGCCCATGAAGAAGCCCTCATAGCCATACTCGCCCTCGAGGAACGCAGCGCACGCGAGCAGGCGCCGCTGATCGTTGAGATACGCCGCGGCCATCGCGACCGCGCTGAGGGCGGGTGCGTAGAAGGCGCTCGTGCCCATGAGGCCGACGATCTCGCCGCCGCCCTTGCGGGTCCGGTCGATGATCGCGTCGAGCTCGCTCTTGCCGATGAGCTCCGTCGCCGGGATCGCGTTGATGGTGCATGCGCTCAGGACCGGGACCATCGTGTCGCCGTGCCCGCCGAGCACCATGGCACGCACGTCTTTCACCGAGACGTTGGCAGCCCGCGCCAAGAAGAGCTGGAAGCGCGCGCTATCGAGGACACCGGCCATTCCGACGATTCGCTCTTTGGGCCAGCTCGTGCGCCGCTTGAATTCGTAGACCATGGCGTCGAGCGGGTTGCTGATGACGATGACGAATGCATTCGGGCAGTGCTCTTTCGCGCGGTCGGCGACGTTGCGAATGATCGGCAGGTTCGTGGCGATGAGGTCTTTGCGATCTTGGCCCGGCTTACGTGGGATCCCCGCCGTCACGATGAGCACGTCGGAGCCGGCGCAATCTTTCCAGTCGCTCGTGCCGGTGATGCGGCAGTCGTAGCCCTCGAGCGCGCTGTTCTGCTCGAGGTCGAGCGCCTTGCCCTTCGCGAAGCCTTCTTTCTGCGGAATATCGAAGAGCACGACGTGCTGCGCGAGCTCGGCGCGGGCGATGGCGACGGCGAGCTCGCCGCCGATGTTTCCGGCACCGATGAGAGAAATCTTGGTGTTCTTCGGCATGGTGAGCCCGCTTATCGCTTCTCGCGGCTCCGGGCAATCGCCACGCAGGTCCATCTCTTGCGGCTCCGGGCAATCGCGACGCAGGTCCATCGTGTTGGTGTAGCGTGCCGCCGCCATGGCCAGTTTGGAGCTCATTCGAAGGGCGCTCGCAGCCCCGCTCGAGTCCACCTCGCTCGATATTCTGGGACAGAAGACCGCGGGCAAGGTGCGCGACTGTTACGTCACGACGCGCGGGACCCGCTTGATCGCCACGACCGATCGCATCAGCGCCTTCGATCGCGTGCTAGGCACCTTGCCGCTCAAGGGCCAGCTCTTGCAGTGGATCAGCGCATTTTGGTTCGACCTCACGCGCGACGAGGTCCCCAATCACGTAATTCGAGTCGTCGATCCGAACGTGATGGAGGTGAAAGAGTGTGCACCGCTAGGCGCAGAGATGGTCGTGCGCGCCTACGTCACCGGCGTCACGAGCACGAGCATGTGGACCCACTACGCCCGCGGCGAGCGCGTCTTTTGCGGGCACCGGCTCCCCGACGGATTACGCCGAGACCAGCGGCTCGAGCGTGCGCTGTGCACCCCGAGCAGCAAGGCGCCACAGGGCGAGCACGACGTGTCCATGTCGCGCGCGGAACTGGTCGAATCCGGCGCGATCACGGCGGAAGACTTCGATGCGGCCGAGGCGATGGTGATGCGGCTCTTTGCGATCGGGCAGGCGCACTGCGAGGCGCGCGGACTCATCCTCGTCGATACCAAGTATGAGCTTGGCAAAGACGAGCACGGCCGCTTGTGCGTCATCGATGAGGTTCACACGCCCGACTCTTCGCGGTTCTGGATGGCGGCGAGTTACGACGAGCGCTTCGGTCGCGGCGAGTCGCCCGAGTCCTTCGACAAAGAGTATGTGCGGCGCTGGCTGAGCGCGCAGGGCTTCACGGGCGACGGAGCGATCCCGGTCATCCCGGATGACGTGAAGGTCGAGGCGGTGCGCCGCTACGTCGAGGCCTGCGAGACGATCGTGGGTCAAGCCTTCGTGCCCGACCTCGAAGCGCCCGCCGCGCGCATGGCCAGAAATCTCGGGATTTGAAGCGCGAAAGCAATGATCAAGAGCGAGAGCCAATGACGAAGCGGGAGAGCAGTCGATGAAGGCCACCGTGTACGTTCGGTTCAAGGCTGAGGTGCTCGACCCGCAGGGGGAGGCGGTGCGGCGCGCGCTCGTGGAGATGGGCGTCCTAGGTATTGTCGGCGTGCGCGTCGGCAAGCTGATCGAGATCGAGCTCGAAGGTGCCGACCTCGAGGCGGCGCGGTTGAAGCTTGGCAGGGCCGCAGACGAGCTGCTCGCGAATCCCGTGACGGAAGACTACGAGGTCGCGGTCCGATAGCGGCGAACGAACGAGCTGCGTGCGAATCCCGTGACGGAAGACTACGAGGTCGCGGTCCGATAGCGGCGAACGAGCGCTGGCGTGGCGCCGAGCTTTTCGAGCGCAGGGGCAAGCTTGGCGCGGTGCAGCGACACGAGCGTGGGCATGCCGCCGGTGAAGCCAAACATCGCCAAGAAATCCACGCCGCTGTCGAAGGGCGCCGCGAAAGTCGCCGTGTCCCCGTCGACGAGGATCGCGATCTGCGCCTGCGCTTGCCCGAGTAAGAGGAGCCACGTCTTGTCGTAGGGCCCAGGAGCCACGGCCTCGCCAACGTCGATGAGGACGAGCCCGACGCCAGCGTGCAGGTAGCCCGCGGCGAGTCGTACCGCCTCTTGTTCGCGCGGCAAGAGCTCGGCCGACGCCGCGTCGATGCGAGCAGAGCTCTCGTCGTCCGTGAGCCCCGAGACGAGCAATCCGAGCGCGTCGAAGAGCAGCACTTCATCGCGCGGCCGCGCACGGATCGCGCGATCGATGCGAGCACCGACCTCGCTGGGCGTGCCGATGCGCGTGTCGATCGCGCGGGCGTCGTCGTCGCACCCCGGATAGGGCTCGCGTCCGCCGCGCAGCCATTTCGCAGCGCTGGCAACCCCGTCAAAATCCGTGTGGCAGACGACCGTGTCGATGGGCCCGCTCTGGCACACGAGCTCCGTGGTCACCATCTCGGGGCACGCGCCGTGCTCGGCCTTGGTCGCGAGCACGAAGCGCGGATCGCCCGCAAAATAGGCGTGATGCGCGCTGTCGTGGTGATCGACCCAGCACACGAGCCGCGACCCGAGCGCGTCGATGAAGCGCCTCGTCGTGTGCGCGAAGCCCTTCGACTGGCCACCGGCATCGGATGCAAACGCGATGTCGAGCACCACGACTCGACCGGGCAACTGGGTCGCGCGTGGCAAGCGGCGCGGCGTCCCGAACACGATCGAGACCTCGCCGAGTCGCGGAAGCTCAGCGCGCTTGGTGCTGCGCTCGGGAGCGGTTGGCTTCATGTCGCGTCGCTACGATACCGCTCCCTTCGCTTCGGGGCCACGATGGAGCCACCATGGTTTCAGACTCACGCGTGATGCACCGAATCATCGCCGCGGCGGCGCTTGTGGCGTTGGTGTCATCGCGGCCGGCAAACGCGATGGAGCCGCGGCCGGAACGCGCATCCGGGCCGGTGCCGCAAGCGCCAACGGAGCCGGTGCCGCAAGCGCCAACGGAGTCGTCGTCGCATCCACAGACGAGCGATGCGCGCGCCGGCAGCGAGCGCACGATCAAGGTCCGCGTGTGCGAATCGAACTCGCGCTGTGTCGCTCACGCGCTGAGCTTGCCGCAGGAGCTCGGCGCCGAACGGCTCGAAGAGCTTCACCTCGAGGGCGGCCGCCCCGTGATGCTCGTGTCCGCAGCGCCGCTCGCAGGGCCGGGACGCTACATCGCGTTGCTAGCCTACGACGACGGCGCCGCGGTCGAACTCTTGCGCGGATACGTCGATCGCCCAAGCCCCGGCGAGCCTGGAGAGCGGCACACGAAGGTGCTGCGCCGCGAGCCGCGCACGGGAGACGCAGAGGCGCTGATCGTCGCGACGAGCTTCGAGGCGGCCACTGCCTGCGGGCGGCCCGTGCTCATGAACGCGCGGCGCCTCGACCCCGACACGTTCTTGTGGGAGGAGACCGAAAACCGCGTGTTTTCCGGCGCAGAACGCAATTTGTCGCCTCTGTTCGCGCGGCGCATGAGCACCGGATACGACGCTTTGTTGCCGCGCCTTCTCGTCTCGAAGGTGTCGTCGAGCGCCGCGCTCGGCTCCCACGGTGCGCTCACCGACGGTCGCCTCGACACCAGCTGGAGCGAGAACGGTCCGCGCACCGGTGCCGGTGAGTTGGTGGCCATGAGCGCCTCGATGAAGGTGCCGATCGAGGGCTTTCAGTGGGTCGTTCGCACGCGCGAGGGTGAGCGCCGGCCGGCCCCGCGAACGTTGCAGTTCGCCACCGACGCTGCGGTCTACAGCGTCACGATGCCGGAGGACGCGTGGCTCACGAATGCGGGCGCGTCGTATGAAGTGCGCCTCCCCGCGCCGATCACAACGGCGTGCGTCGCCCTCGTCCTCGACGACGCCTACCTGGGTGGTCCCGAAGAGCTGGGCATCGCGGAGCTGCGCGCGATCACCTCGCTCGACGCGATCGGCACCAGCCCGAAGGCGCTCGTCATGCTGCTTGACGATGGCGGCGCGCGTGCGCTTGCGGCCTCGACGCTGCTCGAGCGCGGCGGCACGGCGGCGGTTCACGCGGCCATCGAAGCCTACGCAAACCTTGGCGAGAGTGGACGCCGGCGGGCGCTCGACGTGATCGAAACCGGTGCGTGCCAGGACAGCGCGGCGTTCTTCGTCGAACGGCTGGTCGGCGCGGGACAAGGGCCTGCGTGGGACCCTGAGCTCGATCCGATCCGCGAGCGGGCGGCCGGGCGGCTCTACCGCTGTCGCGAGGATTCGCGCGCGGCGCTGGCGGCCAAGCTTCGGTCGGGCAAGGTCGAGCGCGAGCAAATTCTGGCAGCGCGTGCGCTTGCCGCGATCGCACCGGGAGCCGCGGTAGAGACGCTTGCGGCGGCGCTTGCGGGCGCCTCGACAGCGTTGCGACGCGAGCTTCGCCGTGCACTCGGCGCTGCTCCAAACGAGACGCGTGCTCGCACCGCGTTGAATCGGCTGTTCGTCGCCGCGGACTTCGATGCGCGCCCGCTCGCTGTGCGCATCGATCTCTTGAGGGCCGCAGGCACGCAGCTCGGTGGGCTCGACGGCGGCGCGGATGCGCTTGAGCGAGTCGCCGGCGCCGACCTCTCGTTCAACACGCGCTACTTGCTCCAAGCACCGCTGGGCGCACTTGCGGCTCACGGGGACGCGCGCGCCATCGCCCGCCTCGACCGCGCGATGCTCTCCGACGAGAGCCCTCACGTTCGCGCCCGGGCTGCCGACGCTGCGATCGGCTCACGAGCGAGCCGCGCGGCGCTAGCTCGAGCGCTCATGGACGACGCTCCGCGCGTGAGGACTGCGGCGCTTCGCTCGCTCGGCGCTGCGCTCGGACGGCTCAGCGGCGAACATTCCACGCAATCGAAAGAGCACGCCAAGCTCACACCGCTAGCACCCGCCGCGCTTGCCGCACCCGCCTTACCCGTTGCACTCGTCGCACCTGTCGCACCCGCCTTACCCGTTGCACTCGTCGCACCTGTCGCGCTCGTCGAGCCCGCCGTACCCGTTGCACTCGAGCGCATTCGTGAGCTGCTCGCTCGCGATCCGTGGACCTTTGTGCGGGTCGCGGCTGCGGAGGCGCTCGGGTCAGCTCCCCGTGCCTTGCCCATCCAAGTGGGCAAGCCCGAGTCTGCGGCGACGGTGAATGCGCGCGACGCGGAGCTGGCCGACGAATCCCTGGAGGCGGCGCTCGCCGATGGCGCAGTGAGTGTGCGGCGAGCGGCGCTTCTCGCCCTCGCGAGCCGCAACGCCCGTGGCGCGGCCGAAAGCGTGCACCGACTCGCCAGCGATCCGCGAGAACCGCTCGCTGTTCGCGCGACAGCCGTGAGCGTGCTTGGCGAACTTTGCTACGCGGACGCCGACGAGCTTCTCTACAAGCTCGCGTTTCGTCTGGCCGCTCCGCAGCTGCCGTACGACGAGGCGCTCGGCGTTGCGGCGCTCGGGGCGCTCGGGGCGCTGCAGCCACCCGAGTTCGAAGCCAAGCTCCAGCCACTCGCCGAACACGCGAAGGTCCCCGACACGGTCCGCCGCCTCACCCGCGAGACCCTCAAAAAGCGCGGAAGCTGCAAGCGAACCCCCTAAACGCGGCCGCAGGCTCAAGGCCAATCCGAACTGCCCAATAGCGCGCATTGCCCAATAGCGCGCATTGCCCAATAGCGCGAACTGGCCATTAGCGCGAACTGCCCAATAGCGCGAACTGCCCAATAGCGCGCATTGCCCAATAGCGCGAACTGGCCATTAGCGCGAACTGCCCAATAGCGCGAACTGCCCAGTTGCTCGAAGTGCCCAATAGCGCGAACTGCCCAGTTGTTCGAATGGCTCAGTCCGGAGTTGGCGGGACCACGACCTCGTTGATGGTCTGCACGCTTGCGCCGGCCGGATAGGCATACGACACATATTTAGTCAGGACGCTGGATGAATAGCCGCCCCAGCCCCAGACGGTCATACCGAAGGGGATCGTGCTCCCGATCTGGTGGCGCCCGTTCGAGCAGTTGCCGACGTTCTGGAAATCGCCAGTGACGAGATCGACCCGCGTGAACTCGAGCTCTCCAAGTGGCTGCCAGCCCGTGAGCACCCCGGCACAGTCGAGCGTGACGTCCGCAAATTGGCCGCTTTTCTTCGATTTTTGGCGAACGATGACGAGGCTCGTCTCGGAGTAAGTCGGATCGGTGAAGAACACGTACTCATCCAGATACTGCTCGACCGGCACGACGTTCACCCACTCTGGATCTCCCTCGCCAAGGCCCATGTTCATCCCCGGTGAGTCGGCGCCGGTCATGTACTGGGCGACGTAAAACGGGTGGGCCGAGTCCTGGCTGGTGACGTCGTAGGGACCAGTCCCGTTGAACTCGTAGACCTGCCCGAGGCCGAGGACGCCTGGCGCTCCCGGCGGTGGTGCGGGTGTCCAGGTGAGCTGGGTGCCGTCCACGGCCCCGACCAGGCGCCACGGCGGACTTTCTTCGCCGACGGCGGACTTGCGGTTCCGATACCGCACCATCGCGTAACGATGGCCGAGCGCCTTCACAGGCGGAATTTGCTGATGTGCCGAGTCACACGCCGGCGCGTCTACCGGAATGTTGAGGCAGCTTGCGCCGCCCCAAAGCCCGATCGGTTTGTTCGACTGAATGGGGCTTCCGGTGAGCTCGGCCGGTTGCGAGAGTTGCAGATACTCGCCCGCGTTCAGCTGATACGTCACGGGCGTATTGGCTTGGGCGGCAAGGACCCCGGGACCCGCTAAAATGGCCACCTTCGGAAGAATCGTCACCTCGGTACCGTCCTCGCTGGCGAGAATGTCAAGCGACGGCTGCGCGCCCGCTGACTGGGCAATGACACTCTGCTTGTACGCGTTCACCGCGATGTAGTTCGTGTCCCATGCGCTCGTCGGCAGGAGCAGGCTCGCGCTCGTCGCTGCCGAGGGGCCACCGCCGTAGGGAAGGATCGAATAAGCGACCACGGGCCGGTCTGTCTTGATGTGGAACGCCTGGCCGCGGCCGGTCCCGTTCACGGCGCTCTCGCCCGGATAAGCGGAAGGCGCCGGGCAATCGGGCAGGGCGCCAAAGCCAGCCGGTTCGCGCGACAGAAACACGATCGCGACCTCCCCGACCGGCAGTCCCGTTGCTACCTGGTATGGCGCGTAGCCGAGGTTCTTGCCCTGGCCTTGCGGAATGACGATGAAGGCGTTGTTCGCGATCTGTTGGCCTTGCCGAAACACCTCGATGTGAACGGGGCTCGACCAGGTGTTCGCGATGAAGGCCGCAAAGCACGCCCCCTGAGCCTCCGCGATGAGGTCGGGTTTGAGAGCCCAATAGTCGCATCCGTACGAGCTCTTGGAGGCCTCTGCCGCCGCGCACGGGTCTCCGCTGCAAGTGCCGCCGAGGCACGCGACGTCGCCGCTGCAGGTCTCGATGAGCTCACCGTTGCAGTCGATGACCTTTTTGAGATCGGCCGAGCAGGTGAGAGCGCAGCTCGTCCCGCCGCCCACACCGACCGCGATGGTCGTGAGCGCGCCGCCGCTGCCATTCGTGCTCGCCCCTGCGGCGCTCGAAGCGCTGGAGAACTCGCTCTTTCCCGTCGCCGAGCAAGCGGAGGCACCGAGCCCTCCGAGGAGAGCCGTGAACATCAACCCGACCAACAACACGCCAACTCGTGAGGCCATGCGCGCAAGCTACCACGCGTGGACGTGACAAAAAATCCCACGCGTGACCGGCGTTCGCCGAGCGTGGACCATTCGCCGCGAGGCTGTGTCCGCGACCGGCGACGGGGAGTGGCAGAGCCGCAGAGTGGCACAGCGGCAGAGCCGCAAAGTGGCACAGCGGCGAAGGATTAGCGGAACCGCTGAGGGTCAGTCGCCCATGTGACGGATGATCGCGTCGGCGAACTCCGAGCAGCGGATTTCTTTCGCGCCTTCCATCTGGCGGGCGAAATCGTATGTGACCGTCTTGGCGCCAATTGCTCCGTCCATCCCCTTCTCGATGAGGTCAGCCGCCTCATCCCAGCCGAGGTGGCGCAGCATGAGCGCGCCGCTGAGCGTGACCGAACCGGGATTGACCTTGTCGAGGTTGGCGTACTTCGGCGCAGTGCCGTGCGTTGCTTCGAAGATGGCGTGGCCGGTGACGTAATTGATGTTGCCGCCCGGCGCGATGCCGATGCCGCCGATCTGTGCTGCGAGCGCGTCCGATAGGTAATCGCCATTGAGATTGAGTGTGGCAATCACGTCAAAATCGCGCGGACGCGTCATGACCTGCTGAAGCGTGATGTCGGCGATGCTGTCTTTGATGATGAGCTTGTTCTTCCACTTGCCATCCCCGTGCGTCGGGCCGAGCAGGACGGCGGCCTCCACCTCGGCGCGAAACTCTGCCTGATTCGGCGCGGGCGCCATGTCGTAGCCGGGCTCGAATTGCCGCGCGTTCTCTTCGACCGTAATATTGGGGTTTTTCTCGATGTTTTCGAGGATCCACGCCTCGCGCTGCGTCACCGTCGCAGCGCGGAACTCGCGTTGCGCGAGCGCATATCCCCAGTCCTTGAAGGCGCCCTCGGTGAACTTCATGATGTTGCCTTTGTGGACCAGCGTGACGCTCTTGCGCTGGTAGCGCAGGGCGTACTCGATGGCGGCGCGCACGAGTCGCTCGCTGCCCTCACGGCTGACGGGCTTGATGCCGATCCCGCTCGTCTTTGGGAAGCGGATCTTCTTCACGCCCATCTCCGTCTCGAGGAAACGGATGAGCTTGTTCACCTCGGCGCTCTCCGCGGGCCACTCGATGCCGGCGTAGATGTCCTCGGTGTTCTCGCGATAGATCACCATATCGACCGCGCCTGGATCTTTCACCGGCGAGGGCACGCCGCGGAACCAGCGGACGGGGCGTAGGCAAACGTAGAGATCGAGCATTTGCCGCAGCGCGACGTTCAGCGACCGGATCCCCTTGCCGACGGGCGTCGTCAGCGGTCCCTTGATGCCAACAAGATATTCGCGAAACGCGTCGACCGTGGCTTGCGGAAGCCAGTCTTCGGTCTGCCGAAACGCCTTCTCTCCGGCGAGCACCTCTTTCCACGCGAGCTTGCGGTCGCCGCCGTAGGCCTTGAGGACCGCGCCGTCCATGATGCGAACGCTGGCGCGCCAGATATCGGGGCCGGTGCCGTCGCCCTCGATGAACGGGATGATCGGGTGACTTGGCACGCTCAGCGCGCCGGTGGACGACATCGTGATGGGGGTGCCTTCGCTCGTCATGGCGTGGGGCCGTAACAAGAAATGGCAGCGCCGGCAATCGCTGCGGCAGGGCGCCAGGGCGCTGGGCTCCGTCGTGCGCGGCTCCGTCGTGCGCGGCTAAGTCGTGCGCGGCTAAGTCGTGCGCGGCTAAGTCGTGCGCGGCTAAGTCGTGCGCGGCTAAGTCGTGCCTGCGCGAGTCGCCCCCGGCTCAGTCGTCTTCGCCCTTGCCCTTGCCCTTGCCCTTGTCCTCGTCCTCGCCGTCGCCACCGGCGTCATCATCGTCGTCATCGTCATCGTCATCATCGTCGTCGTCGTCGTCTTTGTCGGTGTCCGCGGCGTCGTCGTCATCGTCGGAAGACTCTTCGCCGGCGGCGGACTGGAACTTCAGATCGACCCCGTTGTCGCCGAGCTGCGTTTCGAGCAATTCGAAGAGCTCGTCGACGTCGTCTCCGCCCCATTCATTGAGGATTTCTTCGAGCAGTGCACCGAAGTCGTCGCCCCCGATGAGCAGCTCGATCGCTTCGACTTGATCTTCCGTGAACGCCTCGAGGATGTCCTCTTTGAGCGCGTCGGTGTCTCCCGCATCGATCGCATCCGCTGCCGAGTGACGAATCGCCTTCACGGCGCGCTTGTCGAAATGAATCTCCATCCTGCATGGCCCTCGATGGCCCCCTCGTTACGGGGCGACCGCTGCGTCGTCAAGTCGCGAGTGGCGGCATCGGCTATTCTCGTCCGAAGAGCATGCGAGACGGGACCGTCCTTGTCGCTACGATCCTTGCCGCGACACCGGCGTGGCTCATGGCCGCGGCACCGGCGCGTGCCGATGAGCGCGTGACGCCCAAGCCGCCGCCGCTCTACGTGGAGTACGTCAGCTACGGCGCGGCCTTCACCGCATATGTCCTCGCGGATGCGGGCGCAGGATGCCCGAGCTCGGTGCCGTGCATTTATGGCGGCGGCGGCGGGCTGGCGCTGCGGGGTGGCTTTCGGTGGCCGGGGCCGTGGTACCTCGGTGGTGCGTACCAGGTGTCGACGACGGACTCGGCGAACATCTATCGGCTTGCCACTCTTCAGGAGCTTCGGGTCGAGATGCGGTACTCGTTCGACATGGGGTTTCGTAGCGTGCCCTACTTGACGTGGGGTGCGGGCGGTGTCGCATACGGCGACGAATGGGGCGTTGAGACCGGTGGCGCCAGCGTCTTTGGCGGCGTCGGTGTGGACCTGCAGCTTTCGCGTGTCGCGCTGCTGGGCGTCGGCGTGCGCTGCCAGCCGATGGTCTTCGCCGGATTTGTCGATACCGCCGGATTCGAGAGGCCCGGCGCGCTGGCCCAGTTCGTTGCGCTCGAGCTCGAGCTGCAGATCCGCACCGAGGTCTCGGAGAGGTAGTCTCGGAGAGGTCTCGAAGAGGTCTCGGAGAGGTCTCGGAGAGGTAGAGTTCATGGCTTTGGCGCTCCACGCGCGGCGCGGAAAGGCTTGACGCCACGCGGGCTGCGCGGTCACCTCCGACCCCGTGATCTTTTGTGAAAATTGCGGCACGCACAACCACGAGACGCTGACGTTTTGTCGCGACTGCGGCTCGCGGCTACCCAAGGCACGGGCGGTCCCACCGACGCCGGCGACCGGGGCTACAGCACCCTTCGGGCGCGGGCTCGCGCGAGTTGTTGAAGGCCGAGTTGTTGAAGGCGGGGCTGTTGAAGGCGGGGCTGTTGAAGGCAGGGCTGTTGAAGGCAGGGCTGTTGAAGGCAGGGCTGTTGAAGGCAGGGTGCGCGAGCCTGCGGAACGGCCAGAACGCCACGATGAGCTCTCGATCGACGCCGATGCGATCGCTCCGTCGGGTCGTCATTCGCGTCCGTCGGCGCCGCCATTGTTTTTGTCGCGTGCCAAGGGCGATACAGCCCGGCCTGGAGCGCACGAGGTGCCGCACCCGATGCGTGGGGCGAGCGCGCATTTCGGCGGCGGGGCCGTGGGCGACGGTGTGCGTGAAGCCAGCGATGCCAAGACGACATGCGAAAAATGCGGCGTGCTCAGTCCGCGCGATTACCGCTTTTGTGTTGGCTGCGGCGGAGCGTTTGGGAAAGGCGAGGTCTCACCGAGAGCCACGCGTGACGGCGGCCCCGTCCTGAAGACACGTCGCTCGGTGCGACCTCCGAACGTCGCTAGCGGCGCGGTGGCCAGCGAGGCATTGCGCATGCCCGAGCGTGTCGCGGTCGCTCTGGTCACCGCGGCAGTCGATGACGCCCCAACTGCGCCGCCGTCCCCGCCGACGACACCGCCGTGCGCCCCGTGTCGTCGGTGCCAAGGAATTTGCGAAGTTGGAGAAGGCTTCTGCAAGCACTGTGGCGCGTCGCTTCGAACAACCGTCGGAGCAGATGGGTACGTCGATCCGGCGTCTCGCGCCGAGCGGACGGTCGGACCGCCAGCTCGGCAACGAGACCTGCGCGAGGTCCCGCGAAGCGAGCCTGGCCGGCGAAGCGAGCGAGGCTACCCGCGCCATGCCCGAGCCGTCGAGCCGCAGAGCGACACGGTGACGGCGCACCTCATCGTCATCGTTGAAGATGGAAGCGAAGGCACGGCGATCGAACTCCGCGGACGGCAGATCGACATCGGGAGCTCCGCCGGTGACGTGGTTCTTTCCGGTGATCGCTACATGTCGCCACGCCATGCACGCTTCATGCGCGAGGATGACGATTGGCACCTTCGCGATCTGGGTTCGTTGAACGGCATTTACCGCCGCCTTCGAAAACCGATTGCGTTGCGACACGGGGACTTGGTCCTCGTAGGACTTGAGGTGTTAGAGTTTCAACTCGTGGAACACGCCAGCGACGGACTCGGGCACGCGATCGAGCGAGGCGTATTGTTGTTCGGGTCACCGGCGTCCCCGACGCGCGCGCGCCTCTGCCAGCTGACGGTCGAAGGCGTCACGCGCGATGTTTTTCATCTGCTCGCTGAAGAGACGATCCTCGGGCGTGAGGTTGGCGACATCGTGTTCACCTCGGATCCCTTCATGTCGCGACGGCATTCGTCGTTGACGTGGGACGAAGAGCGCGAGCAATTTCTCTTGGCGGACTTGAACTCCTCGAACGGGACATTTGTCGCCTTGCGTGAGGATGCGCGCCTCGAGCACGGTGACCATGTGCGTATCGGGCAGCACTTGTTCCGCTTCGACCTCCTGCCGACCGGACGCGAGGGGCGTTAGCGCGCGGGGCCGATGAGCGGGAGTGCAATTGAAGATCCGCCAGCCGACGCTGGCGCCGTGTCATCCGACGCCGTGACCGACGGCTCAGTCGCCGACGATGCGGGCAGCGCGAGCGCCGACGACGCGGGGATTCCGGCAGCCGACGATGCGGGGAGCGAGAGCGCCGACGACGCGGGCAGCGAGAGCGCCGACGACGCGGGGATTCCGGCAGCCGACGATGCGGGCAGCGAGAGCGCCGAGGACGCGGCGATTCCGGCAGCCGACGCCAGCGTGCCGGTTACGCCGCTGCCGGTGGAAGTCCGCCTATGTGGAATCACCGATGTTGGCCAGGTCAGGACGCACAACGAAGACAACTTGCTCGTTGCCAATCTCGAGAATCGTGAGCGAGGAGTTGGCGAAACCGAGAAGGTCTTAGCCGTCGCGACCGGCGGTCTTCTCTTCGCGGTATGCGATGGGATGGGTGGCGCGGCGGCAGGGGAGGTCGCCAGCAAGCTCGCGATCGACACCATCTTCGACCGAATGTC